>JAIESL010000055.1 GCA_019746095.1 Caulobacteraceae bacterium | reverse complement strand
CGGGCCATGCCCGTGTGTATCGGGGTGCTTGTCGCAGCTCTGGCAGGACAGTGGGGCCGATGGCTGGGGAACTAGGACTCGAACCTAGAATGACGGTACCAAAAACCGGAGTGTTACCATTACACCATTCCCCAGCAGGTCCGGCGCATCCGGGGCCGAGGCACCGGAAGGCGGTCGAGATACGCGAAGGCCGCAGACGATGCAAGAACCGGATTCGAGACTATTTTACCGGACGGCAAAACGGCGCTTGCGGGTGCCAAAGCCCGTGTCTATAAGCCCCCTCCTCAAGTCGGAGTGTGGCTCAGCCTGGTAGAGCACTGCGTTCGGGACGCAGGGGTCGGAGGTTCGAATCCTCTCACTCCGACCATTTTCCCCAGACCATCGTCAATGTGAGTAGCCAGCCCTTCGGGGCCGGGTGCGGCATTGCTACGCGCCCCTCTTGCGATTGCTTCGCAAGATCGGTAGGGCGGACGGTGTTTGCTGGAGAAAGCCCATGTTCCTGCGTCGCCCGCTGCTGGCCGCAACCCTGATGGCCCTGGCCGTATCCGCCTGTGGCGAATCCGCCCGGCAGACCCCCGGTGAACCGACCGGCGAGCTGAACCTCTATACCGCCCGGCACTATGACGCTGACCTGCAGCTCTACCGGATGTTCGAGGAAAAAACGGGCATCCGCATCAACCGGATCGACGGCCGTCCGGACCAGTTGATGGCCCGGATGCAGACCGAGGGCAGCAACAGCCCGGCGGATGTCTTCGTCGCGGCCGATGCCGGGGCGCTGTGGCGGGCCCAGGAAGCGGGTCTCCTCCAGCCCGTGACCTCCGCGGCCCTGACCGCCGCCATCCCGGCCAATCTGCGCGATCCGGAGGGTCACTGGTTCGGCCTGGCGCGCCGCGCGCGGGTCGTTGCCTATGACATCACCAAGGTCCGTCCGGACGAGGTCGATACCTATGAGGAGATCGTCTCGCCCCGCTTCCGCGGCAAGCTCTGCATCCGCTCGTCGGACAGTGTCTACAACCTGTCGCTGGTCGGTGCCCTGATCGAAGCCTGGGGCCCGCAGAAGGCCGGCGACTGGGTCAAGGGCGTGGTGGCCAATATGGCCCGTCCGCCCGAGGGTGGCGATCGTGACCAGATCCGGGCTGTGGCGGCCGGGGTGTGCGAGATCACCGTCACCAACACCTACTACTATATCCGCATGGCCCATGGAGAGGATGCGGCGGACCGGGCCGTGACCCAGAGGGTCAGACTGTCCTTCCCGTCCCTCGGCAATGCCGGAACCCATGTGAATGTCTCGGGCGGCGGTGTGGCGAAGCATGCGCC
Organism: Caulobacteraceae bacterium; assembly: GCA_019746095.1. Taxonomy (GTDB): domain Bacteria; phylum Pseudomonadota; class Alphaproteobacteria; order Caulobacterales; family Caulobacteraceae; genus Brevundimonas. The sequence goes on along the minus strand of JAIESL010000055.1, from coordinate 46,706 downwards.
GAACCGAGCCAATGCCATCCGCTTCCTGGAATTCCTCGCGACGCCCGAGGCCCAGGCCATCTTTGCCACGGCCAACAACGAGTTCACCGCGGCCAATGGGGTGGTCAATCCCGCACCGGTCGACGGCTTTGCCGGCTTCCAGGCCAATCCCATGTCGGTCACCGTCTATGGACGGCGGCAGGCGGAGGCGCAGTCGTTGATGACGACCGCCGGCTGGCGCTGACGAAGGCGTCACCGCGGGCAGGGACGGTGCGGCGGGGAGTCCCCTCGCCGCTGGCGGCCTTGGGCCTGTTGGCGGCCCTGGTCGCCATCCTACCCCTGGCCGGGGTGGTGGCGGCCGCGGCCTCCGGCGGAACGGCCGACATCGCAGGCAAGGATCTCGCCCGCTATGCCCTGACCTCGGCGGCTCTCGCGGCCCTCGTGGCTGTGATCACGGGAGTTGCCGGCACGGTCGCGGCCTGGCTGGTGGTGATGTACCGCTTTCCGGGACGGACTATCCTGGCCTGGGCCCTGGCCCTGCCGTTTGCCATGCCGGCCTTTGCGATCGCTTATGCCTATGCGGACCTGTTCGACGTGGCGGGGGACCTTCGGGTCTGGATGCGGGCCAGCGCCGGATTTGACCTGTCGATCGACCTTCGCAGCCTGCCCGGTGCCGCCTTCGTCCTGTCCTGCGCCTTCTACCCCTATGTCTATCTGGCCATGCGCGCGGCCTTTGTGACCCTGCCGCGGGAGGCGTTTGAATCCGCCCGGCTTCTGGGCTGCACGGCCCGGCAGGCCCTGATCCGTGTCGCCGTCCCCATGGCCCGCCCTGCCCTGGCCGCCGGGGTGGCGCTGGCGGTCATGGAGACGCTGGCCGACTATGGCGCCGTCCAGTTCCTGGACGTCCAGACCCTGACGACCGGCGTGGTCCGGGCCTGGTTCGTCTATGGCTCTCTGGCGTCCGCCGCCCTCTTTGCCCTGCCCCTGCTCGGGGTTGCGGCCTTGCTGCTCTCGATCGAACGCCGCAGCCGCCGGGGACGGTCCTATGACGACGGGCGCGGACGGGGGGCGTCCCTGCCGGTCACGAGACTGACGGGCGCGAAGGCGCTTGGGGCCACGACCTATTGCCTGACTCTGGTGGGCCACGGCCTGCTCCTGCCGGCGGGCTGGCTGGTCTGGACCTCGATGGATGTGGTCCCGGACTGGCCCCGGCTGGCTGACGCCGCCCGCAACAGCCTCGGACTGGCCGTGGCAGGCGCGGTTGTGACGGTCAGCCTGGCCTCCAGCCTGGCCCTGTCGGCACAGCGGTTCCCGATCGCCGGGCGGGTGGCCAGCCTCGGCTATGCCACGCCCGGAGCAGTCATGGCGATCGGCCTGCTGATCCCGGCCGGCTGGCTCTGGTCCCTGGTCCCCGGTGGCTCGGCCAATGTTGCCGCAGGCCTGTTGCTGCTAATCTATGCCTATGCGGCACGCCTGATGGCCGCTGCGCTAGAGCCGGTTGAGGCCGGACTCGCGCGGGTCACGCCCTCCATGGCCCAGGCGGCGCGGACCCTCGGTGCCGGGCCCACGGCGACGGCCCTGAGGGTGCAGCTGCCGATCGCGGCCCCCGCCCTGTTCACTGCCGGCCTCGTCGTCCTGATCGACGTCCTGAAGGAACTGCCGGCGACCCTGATCCTGCGACCGTTCAATTTCGACACCCTGGCCGTGATCGCCGACAACTATGCCCGGGACGAGCGCCTGGCCAGTGCCGGCTGGCCCGCCCTGATGCTGGTCGCCCTCGCCCTCCCGGGGGTGATGTGGCTCAGCTGGCGGATCGCACCGGCCCGACCCGAGGCGTCATGACCCAGCCCTCTGAATCCCCCCTCCTGACCGTAGAGGCCGTGTCGCGGGCCTATGGCCCCCGTTTGGCTGTCGTCGATGCGAGTCTTGCCCTGCGACCCGGAGAGATCACCGCCCTGCTGGGCGCGTCCGGGAGCGGCAAGAGCACCCTGCTGCGGCTGATCGCCGGCCTGGAGCCGGTAGACAGCGGTGAGATCCGGCTGGGTGATACCCTGCTCTCGAGCCCGGGGCGGACCCTGGCACCGGAGCAGCGCGGGATTGGCCTGGTGTTCCAGGACTATGCCCTGTTTCCCCATCTGTCGGTGCTCGACAATGTCCGCTTCGGCCTCAGGGGAATGGCGCGAAGCGAACAGCGGGCGCGTGCCGAAGCCGCCCTGGAGCGGGTCGGGCTCCGGGATCGGGCCTCCGCCTGGCCGCACTGGCTGTCCGGCGGGGAGCAGCAGCGCGTGGCCCTGGCCCGGGCGCTGGTTCGGGGGCCCGAGGCCCTGCTGCTGGACGAACCCTTCTCGGGGCTCGACGCCCACCTCAAGGCCGGGGTCCGCCGGGATCTCACAGAGACCCTTCGGGCCGCGGGGACGGCCACCCTGATCGTCACCCATGACGCCGGCGAGGCGCTGATGATGGCGGACCGGCTGGTGTTGATGGAGAACGGCCGGGTGATCCAGTCCGGTACGCCGGGCGACTGCTATCAGGATCCCGTTTCGGTGGCCGCTGCCCGCCTTCTCGGCGAGGTCAATGTGATCCCGGCACCGGTAGAAGGCGGGATCGCCCGGACGCCCTGGGGTCCGGTGGCGGCCCCGGCACTTGAAGACGGTCCGGCGCAGCTGCTGCTGCGGCCGCATGATCTGGACCTCGCCGGCGGAGGAGCCGGGGCGCGGGTCACAGGCCGGGGCTTTGCCGGGGCGTTCAGCCAGGTCGAGGTCCAGCTGGGTGAGCAGGCGCTGCAGCTGCATCTGTCCGGCCCGGCGCCTTCGGTCGGCGAAGCGGTTGCGGTCAGCGCCGACATGGATAGGGCGAGGCTGGTCGCCCTCTAGTCAGCGTCATCGGCGGCCCGGGCCGCGACCGCGCCGAGATGGGTGCCCACGGCCTCGATCGTGCGACCGGCCAGGGCCTTGCGTCGGGCCAGAAGGTCGGGCGAGCCGGCGTCATAGTCGGCCATCAGTCTGCGCACGAAGTCGCCGGACTGGACCTCCTCCAGCACCGTATCCATGGCGGCCTGCGAGGCCTCGCCGATGATCCGCGGCCCGGTCAGATAGGCTCCGTATTCGGCGGTGTTGGAGATGCGGGTAAAGGCCCCGGCGACGCCGCGCTCATACATCAGATCGGTGACCAGCTTGACCTCATAGAAGCACTCGAACCAGGCCACCTCGGGCGGATAGCCGGCCTTGACCAGTTTCATGAAGGCGGCGTCGACCAGTTCGGCCACGCCGCCGCAAAGCACCACCTGTTCGCCGAACAGGTCGCTCTCGCACTCGGCGGCGAAGGTGGTCTCGAGAATGCCCTTGCGGCCACACCCCAGCGCCGCCGCATAGGACAGGCCCAGGGCATGGGCCGTGCCCGAGGCGTCCTGGTGCACCCCGAACAGACAGAAGACCCCCTGCCCTTCCTCATAGAGATCGCGGATGCGCGGGCCGATGCCCTTGGGCGAGGCGAGGATGACATCGAGATCGGGGCGCGGCTCGACCAGGCCGAAGCGGACCGACAGGCCGTGGGCGAAGATCAGGGCCGCGCCGGGCTTCATGGCCGGAGCCAATTCGTTGGCCCACAGGTCACGGTGGGCCTCATCAGAGACCATGACTGCCACGACATCGGCCGAGGCAGCGGCCTCGCCGGCGGTCAGGACCGGGAAACCATCGGCTTCGGCCTTGGCGCGGGTCGCGGACCCGGGCTTGAGCCCGACAACGATGTCAGCCACGCCCGAGTCACGCAGGTTCAACGCATGGGTACGGCCCTGGCTGCCGTAGCCGATGACGGCGACACGTTTGCCGCGGATGATCGAAAGATCGCAGTCGCGGTCATGGAAGACGGGGAGCGGGGCGCTTAGGTTCTGACTCATGCACACAGACATAACGCCTTCCGACGTCATCGCCTTCTGGAAAGAGGCCGGTCCCTCAAAGTGGTTCGCCCGGGACGGGGTTTTCGACGCCCTCTTCCGCGAACGGTTCGAGGCGGCGCACTTTTCCGCCGCGCGGCGGGAGCTGGATCCCTGGGCGGACACTGCCGAGGGCTCACTGGCCCTGCTGATCCTGCTGGACCAGTTTCCGAGGAATGCCTTCCGGGGCACGGGCCATGCCTTCGCCACCGATCCGCTGGCGCGGGCCGTCGCGAGGCACGCGCTTGAGGCCGGACAAGACCTGCAGGTCGAGGGCGACATCCGCCGGTTCTTCTACCTGCCCTTCCAGCATTCGGAGGATCGCGCCGACCAGGATCTCCAGGTCCAGCTGTTCCAGACCCGGATGGAGCGCAAGCCCGACGACCGCTGGGCCGAGCACCACCAGGACATCATCATCCGCTTCGGCCGTTTCCCGCATCGGAACCGGTCCCTGGGGCGGGAGACGACGACGGAGGAGCAGGCGTTCCTGGATAAGGATGGTTTCAGGGGATAGCCGGCCCGGCCTGTGGACTGAGCGACCGCGGACCAGTGATTCGGCATCCGAATCGGGGCCAACTCTCCCCATGAACGCCGTCGCCTCTCTTGCTGATCTCCAAGCCCGCACCGGCGCCGTCGCGGCCGATCATCCGGAGTGGCAGTACCTCAACCTGCTGCGCGACATCCTCGACAACGGCAGCCGGCGCGATGACCGGACGGGCACGGGCACCCTCGGCGTGTTCGGGCGGCAGATGCGTTTCGATCTGGCCAAGGGCTTTCCGGTTCTGACCACCAAGAAGCTGCACCTGCGGTCCATCATCGTTGAGCTGCTGTGGTTCCTGCGCGGCGAGACCAATATCGGCTGGCTGAAAGACAACGGCGTCAGCATCTGGAACGAATGGGCTGATGCCGAGGGCGAGCTGGGGCCGGTCTACGGGAAACAGTGGCGGTCCTGGGCCGCGCCCGACGGCCGGATGATCGACCAGATCACCAAACTGGTCGAGGGGCTGAAGACCAATCCCAACAGCCGCCGCCACATCGTCTCGGCCTGGAACCCGGCCGATGTCGACGACATGGCCCTGCCGCCCTGCCACTGCCTGTTCCAGTTCTTCGTCGCCGACGGCAAGCTGAGCTGCCAGCTGTACCAGCGGTCGGCCGATGTGTTTCTGGGCGTGCCGTTCAACATCGCCTCCTATGCCCTGCTGACCATGATGGTGGCCCAGGTCTGCGGGCTTAAGCCGGGCGAGTTCGTCCACACATTCGGCGACGCCCACCTGTATCTGAACCACATCGAACAGGCCGAGACCCAGCTGGCCCGGGCCCCCCTGCCCGCACCGACCATGACCATCACGCCGCGCGACGACCTGTTTGCTTATACGCTCGAGGACTTTGTGCTCGAGGGCTATGAGCCCTGGCCACATATCAAGGCGCCGGTCGCGGTCTGATGACCCTGGAGCTGAAGGCCCTGCAGGCCGACGTCCTGCGCATCTCCGACATCTATGCGCGGGAACACGGAATCGAACGCTCCGGCGACTGGGCCCTGCTGAAGGTGCAGGAGGAACTGGGCGAGCTGACGGCCGAACATCTGCGCATGAGCGGCCGGGCGCGGGGTGCAGCCGACGCCGGCAAGCTGGGCGATGAGGCGGCGGATGTGCTGGGCATGCTGCTGATCTATTGCGACCAGGCGGGGATCGATCTTGAACAGGCCATGCAGCGAAAGTGGCTGCATTGGCTGGAGCCCCGCTGATGCCCATCCCCCAACTCGTTCTCGTCGTCGCCCGCGCTCGCAACGGCGTGATCGGACGGGACGGCGACCTGCCCTGGCGGCTGCGCAGCGACCTGCAGAGGTTCAAGGCGATTACGCTGGGCAAGCCCTGCATCATGGGGCGAAAGACCTGGGAGAGCCTGCCGCTGAAGCCCCTGCCCGGCCGGCTGAACCTGGTCCTGTCGCGTGACGAGTCCTTCTCGGCGCGCGGGGCCGTGGTCTGCACCACACTGGACGAGGCCGTAGAGATCGCCCGCGAAACCGCCGAGGAGGAAGGGGTCGGGGAGATCTGCGTCATCGGCGGCGTGGCCCTGTTCGAAAAGGCCCTGCCGCGGGCGAAGCGGCTCTATCTCACCGAGGTCGAGGCGACCCCTGACGGCGATGTGATGTTTCCCCCCTTCGACGAGACCGGCTGGATCGAGCTATCGTCCGAGGCCCACCCGGCCGGTGAGAAGGACGACCACGGCTTCGTCTTCCGGGTTCTCGAAAGGAAATGACCATGCTGATCGTGACGACCAATGACGCGCCCGGCTGTCGGGTGGTGAGGACGCTGGGACTGGTACGGGGGATCACCGTGCGGTCCCGCAATGCCATCAGCGACATGGTCGGCGGGCTGCAGTCGATGCTCGGCGGCCGGGTCGAGACCTATGTCCGGCTGGCCGAGACCTCCCGCGCGGAAGCGCTTCAGGAAATGGTCGACCATGCCAGGGCCATGGGCGCCAATGCCGTGATCGGCATGCGCTATGAGGCCAATGAGATCATGGAAGGCGTCACCGAAGTGCTGGCCTACGGGACGGCAGTGGTGGTGGAGGAAGCGTAGGGATCAGGGCCGAGGGTCGGGGGGCGAGGGCCAAAGCGCCTGCCCACTCCTCGACCCTCGCCTCTCGTCCCTCGCCCCTCAGCTCAGCGTCATCATCGCCGAGCGCTCGAAATCCTTCAGCTCATCCTGACGGCCGTCCCGGACCTTCACCACCCAGTTGGGATCGGCCAGAAGGGCCCGGCCGACCGCGATCAGATCGAACTCCTCGCGCTCCATGCGCTGGATCAGTCCATCCAGTGAGGCCGGACGGGATCCCGCTCCGCCAAAGGCGGCGATGAACTCGCCGTCCAGCCCGACCGAGCCAACACTGATGGTCGGCTTGCCGGTGATGACCTTGGCCCAGCCCGCGAAATTCAGGTCCGAACCATCGAACTCCGGCTCCCAGAAGCGGCGCTGGGAGCAGTGGAAGACATCGACGCCGGCATCCGACAGCGGCAGGAGCCATTCGGCCATCTCGTCGGGGTTCAGGGCGATCTTCGCCTCGAAGTCCTGCTGCTTCCACTGCGACAGGCGGATGATCAGCGGAATGTCCGGCCCCAGACCCTCGCGCACGGCCTTGACCACCTCGACCCCGAAACGGGCCCGCTCGGCGATCGAGGGACCACCCCAGCGGTCGCCGCGGGCATTGAGACCGCTCCAGTAGAACTGGTCAATAAGATAGCCGTGGGCCGAATGGATCTCGGCCGCGTCAAAACCCAGTTCACGCGAAGCCCGGGCGGAGGCACCGAAGGCGGCGATGGTGTCGGCGATGTCCTCTTCGGTCATCGGCTCATATTTCTGCTTGCCCGGGCCGGTCAGGCCGGAGGGGCTGTCGACCTTGCCCAGGGGCTCCCAGTCGGCGCCCTGACCGCGCGCGGCCCCGACATGCCAGAGCTGGGGCGCGATCAGGCCGCCGGCGGCATGCACCTGTTCAACAACCTTCTTCCATTCCGGCAGGGCCTGGCCGTGGAAGACCGGCACCTTGGCGTCGTTCCGGGCGGCGGGGCGTTCGACGACCGTGCCTTCGGTGATGATCAGCCCGACCTGGCCCTCGGCCCGGCGGCGATAGTAGCCCGCCACATCCTCCGTCGGGATGCCGCCCGGCGAGAAGGACCGCGTCATCGGGGCCATGACGATGCGGTTGGGAATCTTCAGGGACTTGACCTGGAAGGGACGGAACAGGGCGTCGACGGACATGGGCGGCTCTCGTGTGACTGGAACGCCCAAGGTGGCGGTTAGGGTTGCGTTTGAAAACCCTAACTTCAAAAATTTGTCGGTGTCTCCTGTGAGACCGGGCCCGGGAGTCTGCGTCAGATCCAGGCCGGGCTGCCCGGCAAGATCGCCGCCGCGAGATAACCGGTGGCCGGGGTCGCGAGCGCGGCCGTCCGAACCCTCAGGCGACGGCTTTCATCGCAGGGGCCGGCTCGCCGGCGAGGGCCTGGTTCACCGCCTCGATCAGTTTGTCTGGCCGGATGGGCTTGGCCAGGTGCGCGTCGGAGCCGGCTTCAAGACTCCGTCGGACGTCCTCGGGCATCGCGTTCGCCGTTAGCGAAACGATCGGGGTTCGGGCCCGGCCGGTCGATCTCTCCATCTCCCGAATGGCCCGGGTCGCCGTGAGCCCGTCCATCACCGGCATCTGAACATCCATCAAAACAAGGTCGAACGTCCCCTCGGCATAGGCCTCCAGGGCCAGGGCTCCGTTTTCGACCTCCGTCAGAACGACCCCGAGAGGTTCCAGGATCAAGGCTACGACCTGGCGGTTGACCGGGTGGTCGTCAGCGAAAAGGACACGGAGGGCCGGAACGGACGAATCCGCTTCGGCTGTCGACGGCGACACATCCTCCGCAGAAGGTTGGCCCGGGGCCGCTTCGCACAGGCGTTGCAGCGGGAGCTGAACCACAAAGACCGAGCCTGCACCTGATCTGGAACGGCCGCCGATCCGGCCGCCCATCAGTTCCGCCAGCGAGCGGCAGATGGAGAGGCCCAGGCCTGTCCCGCCGTATTTGCGGTTGGTGGAGACATCCGCCTGTTCAAACCGCTGGAAGAGGCGATCGGCGGCTGCGCGATCAAATCCGATCCCCGTGTCAGCCACGAAAAGGCTGAGGCCCCGGCCTCTCCGGCGCACGGTCACCCGGACGGATCCACTTTGCGTGAATTTGACGGCGTTGCTGACCAGGTTGGATACCAACTGGCCGATCCGGGTGCGATCTCCCTCATAGACCCCTGCCGCCCCCGGCGGAATCAGGAGTTCCAGGCGGATGCCCTTTGCTTCGGCGGTGGCGCGGTGAAGATCGACGGTGTCGCTGAGCACCTCGACGAGATTGAAGGGCGCAACCTCGAACTTGAGCTGGCCGGCTTCAATCTTGGCGACATCAAGGATGTCATTGACGACCAGTTCCAGGGTTCGACCCGAGGCGACAATGGTCTTGGCCATGTTGCTCGACGTCGGATCGCTCTGCCGGCGTTCGAGCAACTCGGTGAGGGCAATGATGCCGTTCAGGGGCGTCCGAAGCTCATGGCTCATATTGGCAAGAAATTGCGATTTGGCGGCGTTGGAGGCTTCGGCCTGCGCCAGGCTGAGGTCCAGCGCCTGTTCATTTTCCGCCAGCTGATTGATCAGCCTGTAGACCCGCCTGACCCCGACGGAGAGCGCGAGCAACATCAAGCCCAGCAGGCCGAGCAGCACCGGGATCGCACCCAACAGGCGGCTGGCTCCGGGTGTAGCGGGACGCCAGCTGATATGGCCCAATGCCTTGCCGTCGGCGTCGGACAGGCTGACGGACGGACCCTCGCGCGGCGCGTTGACCAGGAGTTCCGGCGCGACCAGGCCGAGATCCTGATTCAGGCTCGGCACAAAGCTCGATACCGCCATCCCCGAAGCGACAATGGGGTCGGGGCCGCTGGTAGCTGTGGCGCTATCCTCCGGTACGACGGTCGACACTGAAACGAAATAGGGCACCCCGGCGACATTGATCGTCGCCTCGCGTGTCACAACGGCATCAAGGCTGAGCAGGAGGGTGGTTTGCGCCGCCCGCTTGACCCGCGCCTCTTCCTTGACCCGGCCAACCAAGGGCGCGAGTGCGCTGATAAAGGCGCGCTCGCTTTCGATCGTGACCGGCTCGCTGTCCCGGGACGCGTAAATCGGTGTACCGTCCGGCGCATAGGCCACCGACGCATCGTGTGCCGTGTAATCTGCGAAATAGTCACCGTAGTTGATCTGCATCCATTCCTGGTCGCGGGCGAGAGTCCGTGTGTAGGCCTCGTTCCAGACCGTCGCGGAGATCATGTTCTCGCGGATGCGTCCCAGCGCACGGGCAATCTTGCGTTCGACGAGCTTGGTCTCGGACTCGACCTGCACCCGGTCCATGGCCTGTACGGAATAGGTCAGCAGCCCACCGACGGCGAGCACGACCGCCGCTGCGGCGATGATGCCGGCGGACAGGATGCGCTGAAGGCGCGCGCGCGTTTTCCCGGCGTATTCTGACATGGACCTCTCAGAACCCGAGGTTACAGAGCACAGGTTAAGGCCGGGAAAACTCCGTTCCGGCGCGACGGTCAGGCAAAGAGTGCGGCCGTGATCTGTTCGGCGAACCGGCCGAACCGGGCCGCGATCTCACCGTCGGGGTCACTGACCATGACCGGGACCCCGGCGTCGCCGCCTTCACGCAGGGCCGCGTCCAGCGGCAGATCGCCGAGGAAGGGGATGCCGAGACGACCGGCCTCAGCCTCGGCACCGCCGCGGCCGAAAACCGGACCGGACATGTTCTCGATCAGGCCGAGGGTCGGGGTCTCGACCTTCTGGAACAGGGTGTGGGCGCGACGGGCATCGGCCAGGGCGACCTCCTGCGGGGTAGAGACGATAACCGCCCCGTCCAGAGGGGTCTTCTGCACCAGGGTCAGCTGGACGTCACCGGTGCCGGGCGGCAGGTCGACCACAAGGATGTCGAGCGGGGCTTCCTCGGTCCCCCAACGCGTCTGGGTCAGCATCTGGGTCAGGGCCTGGGATGCCATGGGGCCGCGCCAGATCATGGCGTCATTGGCCTTGGTCAGCAGGCCGACCGACATGGCCTTCAGTCCATGGGCCTCATGCGGGGTGATGGCGTTGTCGACATATTCGGGTGCGCCCGAGACGCCCAGCATGGTCGGGATGGAGGGGCCGTAGACATCCGCATCGAGGATGCCGACCGACAGCCCCCGTGCGGCGAAGGCAGCAGCGAGATTGACTGCGACCGTCGACTTGCCGACCCCGCCCTTGCCGCTGGCAACGGCGAGGACCCGGCGTACGTGAGCCGGACGGGCTGTAGCGACGGGGGCTTTCGGCCGACCCTGGTCCACGGCCTGGGGTGAGAGGGAGGCGCGACGCGGGGCGGAGACCTGCAGGGTCTCGGCGGTCAGGACCACGGCGACCTTGACCATGCCCGGCAGAGCCTTGAGCGCGGCCTCGGCGGCATCGCGGACCGGGGCATATCGGGCAGCGTCGGAGGCGGCGACCTCAAGCGCGAAGCCGGCGCGGTCTTCAGCGACGACCAGTCCCTGGACCAGGCCGGCGGCAACCAGCCCCTGCCCGGTCTTCGGATCGATGACGGTGTCGAGGGCGGCGAGGACGGTTTCGCGGTCGGGCACGGAGGGATCCTGCGGGTTGCGGGCTCGGGTTGTGCGTTCTATCGCCGAACGCCCCGTCCTGTCCGGTCGAAAATCTGCGCCCGTCCCGCCTTGCCACAGAGACATCTGACCATGAGCGACCCATTGAGCCCACCGAATGTCGGCAGACAGCAGGCACCGTCCAATAGCGGGATCGCGCTTGCCGCCGGGAACGGGCTATCGCTCGACGCGTACCAGGCCGGGACCGCCGACACGGCGGTCTATCCCGGCAAGGGCACGGTGCTCGGTCTGATCTACTGCGGCCTGAAGCTGGCCGGCGAGGCGGGCGAGGTTGCAGAAAAGATCGGCAAGGCCCTCCGGGACGACGGGCTGGACCCCGGCGGCCGGACGAATGAACCGGCCTGGCGCGCCCTCACGCCCGAGCGTCGCGAAGCCTTGAAGGCCGAACTGGGCGATGTGCTCTGGTACGTCGCCAGCGCCGCCCGCGAACTGGACTATGACCTGGCCGATATCGCCCGAACGAACCTCGCCAAGCTGGCGGACCGCCAGGCGCGCGGGACCCTGCACGGATCGGGTGACGTTCGATGAGCCCAGACCGACCGGCGTCCGGTGCCCTGATCACCCTGCTGGCCGGCCCGACGGCCTCGGGCAAGTCACAGCGCGCGCTGGAGATGGCGCAGCGGACCGGGGCGGTCATCATCAATGCCGACAGTCAGCAACTGTACGCCGACCTGCGGGTGCTGAGCGCCCGTCCGTCGCCGGGCGAAGAGGCGCAGGCGGATCACCGGCTGTATGGCGCGGCCGATGCGGCCGACGCCTGGTCCGTCGGACGCTGGAGCCGGGCTGTGATGCCGGTGCTGGCGGAACTGGCGGCCGAGGGGCAGCCCGCGGTGTTGGTCGGCGGCACCGGCCTTTACTTCACGGCCCTGATCATAGGGCTGGCGGACATTCCGGATGTGCCGGTCGAGGTCCGCAGCGCCGCCGGCGAAGCCTTCGATGCGGAGGGTGAACCAGGGTTCCGACGCGCCCTGGCCGAAGTCGATCCGGCGGCCGAGGCGCGGATCGAGACCGGAGACCGCCAGCGGCTGACCCGGGCCTGGGCGGTGGCCCGGCACACCGGACGGGCGCTGAGCGACTGGACCGCCGACACCACCCCCCTGCTGGCACCGGGATCCTGGACCGGGATGGTGGTCGAGCCGGAGCGCGGCACCCTGTACGCCAACTGCGACCGGCGGGTGTCGCAGATGGTTGAGGCGGGTGCGCTGGACGAAGTCCGGGCCCTGGTCGCGCGGGGGCTGGACCCGGCCCTGCCCGCCATGAAGGCGGTCGGGGTGCGTGAGTTCGCGGCCCATCTGGCGGGCAAGACGACGATCGACGCGGCCGTCGAGGCGACCCGGCAGGCCACCCGCAACTATGCCAAACGCCAGCTGACCTGGTTCAGGAACCAGACGCCGGGCTGGGCCCGCGTCTGACCCGTCCCCGACGTCAGGCCCCGGCGCAGCCGGTCAGGGTTTCACCCGGGCGAATGACGGTGGCGTTGAGCGGATAGACGGTCTCGCTCATCCCGTCCGAGCAGGGACCGACCGTCAGGACGATCACCAGCGGATTGTTCAGGCTGGTAGTGACCGTCAGGGTCGCCACGGTCGAGGTGACCTGGGGCCCGGGTTTGGCGGCCGTCTCCTGCGGGCGGTCGACTCCGGAATAGTCCAGCGTCGCGGGCGTCACGGCGATAGCCCAGAAGGGCTCGTTGCCGCGCACGGTGAAGGGCTGGCTGAGGTCGAGACCGCCCAGTACCGCCGACGTCGCGGGCGGCGGCGGGGTCGGTTCCGGCGCGGGTGCGGGAGCCGGCATGAACTGGTCACAGGCTCCGAGCAGCAGAAGCGGAACGGCAGCCAAGGTGGCGATGGTCACAGGACGCATTGGAATTCTCCCCGACAGATCGTCACAGAACACAGTTCCCGGAGTCGGGGTCAAGGCCGCGGCACCTGCCGCGCGAATCCTGGCTTCGCCCACGCGCCGGGCGAAGCCCTTGGAAGGTCGGGTCAAAGCGCCTATGTTGGTCGTGTCCGGGTTCGCCCGGACTATGGCGATAAACGCGCTTGTAATAAGCGGACCGGACCCGGGTGCGATTCCCGGCGGCTCCACCATTTCTTCCCCGCGTTATCGGCGGAGGCTTATGGGGCCGACTAGCATCGACGGACGTGTAAAGAAGACTGCTTTCGCCCGTCCTGGCCCACCGTATCGGGCCATTTTCTAACTGCGAACGATAACTTCGCTGGAGAAGTCCGCCTCGCCGCGTAATGCGGTTCGGTTGATTTCGAACACTTAAGTCCTGGGGGATCAGTTCCCCAGGCGGGGCCTGTCGGGGAGCCTGCCAACAGAATCCCCGGCACTTTCACCATCATCGCATCTTCCGCCCGGGGGCCGGCCCCGCTATCAGTTCGCGCGAACAACCGAGGCGACCCATGGCCGAAGAGACGCCCCCCGTCGACGAGATGCACTATGAGACGCTGGCGCAGGACGCCTTGCGCGGCGTCATCCGCTCGGCGCTGGAGCGGGCCGCCCTGCCCGAAGGCATTCCGGGGGCGCACCATTTCTATGTGACGTTCAAGACCCGGGCCCCCGGGGTGAGTGTTCCGCCGGACATTCTCGCCAAATATCCGGACGAGATGACCGTCATCCTGCAGCACCAGTACTGGGACCTGAAGGTCGAGCCGACGCGGTTTTCGGTCATGTTGAAGTTCGGCGGCATGCCCAAGGTTCTGGCCATGCCCTATACCGCCGTGACCCGCTTCTACGACCCGTCGGTGCAGTTCCTGCTGCAGTTCGAGGCCCCCGAGACCGTCGAGGAGGTCGCTGCCGAGGCCGCCGCCACCAGCACCGAACGCGCCCTTCCGACCGGCGACGACGACGGCCCCAAGGTCGTGTCACTGGACCAGTTCCGCAAAAAGTAGGGTCTTTTCCCCGGCGCACCTTTCGATAATCTCGCGGCAGTCTTGAGCCCGGGGGAAGCGTGTGGGTCGGGGTTTGATCATTGTTCTGGTTGCCGCCCTCGGGTTCGCGACCGCCGCATACGGCCAGACGGCCGCCCCGCCGAGCCGGTTCGCGGGCTGGACCTCGGCCATCATCGCAGCCGACTGGCGGGACGGGGCCAACCACCCGATCGAAGCCTTCGACAATGCCCGCCGCGACCTGGTGACAGGCTTTCTCGCGGCCGGCTTCTCACGCGCCAATATGGTCGACTACAGCCTGAGGCCGGATGTGCCGCAGCCGGTCTCGGCCTCGGCGGCGTTGGACGGGATCAATGCCGCCGCCGCGCGCGGGACCTCCGGCTGCCTCCTCTATTTCACCTCACACGGTGCCCCCGATGCCATGGTGTTCGGCGTGGCCCCGCGCATGACACCTGACATCATGGCCAATATTGTCCGCACAGCCTGTGGGACGCGGCCGACGGTGGTGGTCGTATCGGCCTGCTATTCCGGTATCTTCCTCAATGCCCTCGCGGCACCGAACCGGATGGTGCTGACGGCCGCAAGCCGGGAGAGAACCTCCTTCGGCTGCGGTGCCGACGAGACCTATCCCTGGTTCGACGGCTGCATCATCGAGACCCTGCCCTCGGCCTCAGACTTTCTGGCCCTGGCCGCCGGGGCGCGGGCCTGTGTGGCGCGCAAGGAGGTCGAGCGCGGTGTCAGCCCGGCGTCAGAGCCGCAACTGTTCGTGGGCGCGGAGATGCAACTGCGGCTTCCGACGCTGCGGTTTCAGCGTAGCAGTCCCTGAACGCCCGCCGCCAGACGAGGAAACACGCGGATGGTGATCCGTTCGCGCTCGCCCTCGCGTCGCTCGACCAGCAGGCGCGCGACCTGGGCGTCGTCGTGGAACAGATAGCCCTTGATCGCGTCCAGCAGGGCCTTGGCCAGGTTGTCGAGATCCATCCACGGAGGATCCCCGACATGCTCCATGAGGATCTCGACGGTGTAGTCACCGTAGGAGGGACGCGAGGTCCACTCCTTGCGCATGAACTCATAGACCAGCGGCTTGTAGTATTTGGCCTGGGTGGTCAGGCCGTCGATGGTCAGTTCGACCGTGTCGCCGGTCTCGCGCGCCCGGACCTTGCCCCGCCCTACCCATTCCGGGCCGATCCCGCCTGCCGTCATCCAGCCGTCCTCGCCTGAGCGCCTTGCCCGTCCGCCGCTCCGTGCTACACCGCCGCGCAATCCTCCGCCACGCCTGAGAGCCCGCCCACCATGACCCAGACCCGCGTCGAAACCGACACCTTCGGCCCCATCGAGGTCGCCTCGGACCGCTACTGGGGCGCGCAGGCGCAGCGCTCGCTCGGGAATTTCAGGATCGGCTGGGAGAAACAGCCCCTGCCGATCGTCCGCGCCCTCGGCATCGTCAAGCGCGCAGCGGCCGAAACCAATATGGCGCTGGGCAAGCTGGATCCGGCGATCGGAAACACCATCGTCGCGGCGGCCGACGAGGTCATCGCGGGCAGGCTGAACGATCATTTCCCGCTGGTGGTCTGGCAGACCGGCTCGGGCACCCAGTCCAACATGAACGCCAATGAGGTGATCTCCAACCGGGCCATCGAGATGCTGGGCGGGGAGATGGGCTCGAAGAAGCCGGTCCATCCCAACGACCACGTCAACATGAGCCAGTCGTCGAACGACACCTTCCCCACGGCCATGCACGTCGCCTGCGCCGAACAGCTGGTCAACGACCTGCTCCCGGCCCTGAAGCACCTGCACGCAGCGCTGGACGCCAAGGCGAAGGCCTGGGACCACATCATCAAGATCGGCCGGACGCACACCCAGGACGCCACCCCGCTGACCCTCGGTCAGGAGTTCGGCGGCTACGCCCAGCAGGTCGCCAACGGCATCGAGCGGATCGAACAGACCCTGCCCAAGCTGATGGAGCTGGCCCAGGGCGGCACGGCGGTCGGCACCGGGCTGAACGCGCCGATCGGCTTCGCTGAACAGGTGGCCGAGCGGATCGCTGCCATCACCGGCCTGGCCTTCACCACGGCGCCGAACAAGTTCGAGGCCCTGGCTGCGCATGACGCCATGGTCTTCTCGCACGGAGCCATCAACACGGTGGCCGCCAGCCTGTTCAAGATCGCCAATGACATCCGCTTCCTCGGCTCGGGTCCCCGCTCGGGCCTTGGCGAACTGGCCCTGCCGGAGAATGAGCCCGGCTCGTCGATCATGCCGGGCAAGGTCAATCCGACCCAGTCCGAGGCCCTGACCCAGGTCTGTGTCCAGGTCTTCGGCAACCATGCGGCCGTGACCTTCGCCGGCTCGCAGGGCCATTTCGAGCTGAACGTCTTCAACCCGGTCATGGCCTACAACTTCCTGCAGTCGGTGCGGCTGATGGCCGATGCGGCGGTGTCCTTCACCGACAACTGCGTGGTCGGGATCGAGCCGCGCGAGGACAACATCAAGCGCGGCCTCGACAACTCCCTGATGCTGGTCACGGCCCTGAACGGCAAGCTGGGCTATGACGCCTGCGCCAAGATCGCCAAGACCGCCCACAGGAACGGCACCACCCTGCGCGAGGAAGCCGTCGGCGGCGGCTATCTGACGGACGCCGAGTTCGACGAGGCGGTGCGGCCCGAGAAGATGATCTCGCCGGGGTGAGCAGGACCTATCTGGGGTTGGTAGCGACTGCTTCGTTTCAGGTGTAGGCTGCCCTCATGGGCAAGGCCGAACTGAAGATCGAGATCGATCCCGCCATAGTCGCTGAGGCCGAGCGGCTGGGTGTTGACCTCTCGACGGCCGGGCTGGCTGGTGTCGAGCATGCGCTGGTTCTGCGACGGAACGCCCTGAAGTCCGACGCGGAACGCGCCGCAGATGCTCGTGCCTGGGCAGAGGAAAACGCCGAGGCAATCAAGGCCTACAAGGAGCGGATCGCGCGCGACGGAATCTTCGGCGAGGACTTCCGGACCTGGTGATGCGTCAGTTCGACGTGTTCCCGAATCCCTCGCCTCGCTCCCGGGCCGCCGCACCCTTCATCGTCCTGATGCAGTCCCATTTTGTGGATGAAATGCCGTCCGCGCTGATCGCGCCATTGATACGCGAGCCTCGGAGCGGCGACTTCACGCGCGTCTCCGTCTCCGTAAGGCTGAACGATGAGGCCCTGCATCTCTCGCTGGCGGAAATGGCTCCGATTGCGAGGTCTGACTTGAAGCGGTCCGCCGGAAGTCTTTCGCCTTATGAAGACGACATCCGCCGCGCCCTCGACCGCCTGTTCACGGGCTTCTGACCGTGACCGCCCTCACCCGCCCCTACTGGATCGAGGCGCAGTTCGAGCGGCGCGAGGGTTGGGATGACGCCGCCTATCCTTTCAACCTGCCGGCGGTTCGGACGCTGCACAGTCTGGCTTTCCATCCTAATGTGACCTTTCTGGTCGGGGAGAACGGCTCGGGCAAGTCGACCCTGATCGAGGCGCTGGCGGTGGCCTGGGGGTTCAATGCCGAGGGCGGCGGGCGTGAGCACCGGTTCGGCACGCGGGAGAGCCATTCGCCGCTGCACAGGTTCGTGCGGCCGGTGAAGTCGCCCCAGCGGCTTCAGGACGGCTTTTTCCTGAGGGCCGAGAGCTTCTTTACGACGGCCAGCTATCTGGAGACGGCGGGTGCCACGCGGTACGGCACCAAATCCCTCCATGAGCAGTCGCATGGCGAGAGCTTCTTCGCCCTGTTCGAGAACCGGTTCATCGGCGATGGCCTGTATATCCTGGACGAGCCCGAGGCGGCGCTGTCGCCGTCACGGCAGCTGTCGTTCCTCGCCAAGATGCACGAGCTGGTGCTGGCGCGATCGCAGCTGATCATCGCCACCCATTCGCCGATCATCCTCGGCTATCCCAACGCGTGGATCTACCAGGTGTCCGAACACGGGGTGGACCGCGTCGAGTACGAGGACACGGACCATTTTCAGGTCACACGCAATTTCCTGACCCGCCGCGAGATGATGCTGGAGGTCCTGCTCGCCGACGACTGACCTACGGCTTGTCGCGGATCGTCCGGCCGATCGGGGCCAGCGCCAGCTTGGCCAGTTCCAGATCCTTGAGGGCGAACGGAATGCCGATGATCGTGACGAACTCGGCCACGGCGATCAGCAGGTGCGACAGGGCGATGTACCAGCCGGCGAAGATGAACCAGATGATGTTGAG
This sequence comes from Caulobacteraceae bacterium, assembly GCA_019746095.1. GTDB lineage: Bacteria > Pseudomonadota > Alphaproteobacteria > Caulobacterales > Caulobacteraceae > Brevundimonas. The sequence continues at coordinate 28,466 of JAIESL010000055.1, read as the reverse complement.
GACGAGGCCCAGCAGCCCGGTCCCGACATCCTGGGCCCCCAATTCATCCCGCCAGACGACCTCGCGGCCGAAGGGCCAGAAGGAATAGCTGGCGATCCGCCAGGCGGCGAAGGTCCAGGGCAGGCCGACGATGGTCAGTGCCAGGATGGCACCGCCGAACAGCCAGAGCAGGCCGGACAGCCAGCCGCCGAAGATGAACCAGAGGATGTTGAGGATCAGTCGGATCAAGGGCGTCATTCCCGTCGCGCCACAAGACCGCGCATCCATCAGATAGATCGAAGACCCCGCCGACAAAAGCAGGGCCTTCGTGAATTCGCGGTAAGCCGCGACCTCCGCCTAGTGCGGCTTTTCGGACCAGCCGGCCTTGGCCTCGTCCTTTGTCACATTGAGGTGGACGTGTTCGTCGACATGATCGACCCAGCTCACAGGGATCATATGGTGTTTGAGCCCACCGGTGAGATCGAGCCTGGACAGCTCGATCCGGTCGCCGACGACATGATCGACGCGACCGACATGTTCACCGTCTGAACCGACGACTTCGAGGTGTTCGCGGATTTGGGTTGGGTCTACCATGGGAGGCTCCTGCCGGCTGTTGTCGGGGGAAAGCGCCTGACGATGGGTCAGGTTGCATACGGCGGAGGTCGGTATGGGCGAGGTGGTCAACCTGAACCGCGTGCGCAAGGATCGGGCGAAGGCGGAGGCCAGGGCGACAGCGGCGGCCAACCGGGCCTCGCACGGTCGATCAAGGGCTGAGCGTACCCGGGCCGAGGCGGAACGCGCACGGGCCGAACGGAATCTGGACGGATCGAAGCTGGAGGACTGAAGATGACCGACCCGCGTCAGGATCCCCGCATCAAGCATGGCCTGATCCCCATCCTCGTCGCCATGCGCGTCAAGGCCGAGCGCGACCGTCGGGCGGAGGAAGCCGCCAGGAAGGCCGGAACGGCCGCCGAAAAGCCGAAGAAGAAAAAGCGCGGCTGGTTCGGCTAGGTCTGGACCTTCGGCGCGCGGATCATCAGGGCCTGGCCACACAGGACCAGCAGCAGACCGGCCAGGGCTGACCAGCCGAAATGGGCGCGCTCGAACAGGACCGACACAAGCATGGCAACCGGCGGAGTGAGGGCCGAGACATAGCTGGCCATGGCATAGCCGATGGTGCGTGCGATGGTGAAATAGAGGCCAAAGGCGATCACCGACCCGAACACCGAGAGATAGAGCAGCGATCCCACATAGGTGAAGCTCGGATCGATGGCGAACTCCACCCCGGTCGCCAGACCGAAGAGCACCAGCACCCCCGTGCCATAGGCCATGGCCCAGGCGGTTGAGGGGACGGCCGCCGAGCCATGGTTCTGGCCTTTCCAGGCAAAGTAATTGCCGAAGGCCGAGGCCGTGACGGCGACCAAAGCCAGGCCGACACCGAGCGCGGCCCCGCTGCCCAATCCGGCCTTGAGCACCTCGCCGCCCGACAGGACAAGGACGCCCAGCAGGCCGAGGAGCGCTCCACCCCACGAAGCCGCCGCCGCCTTCTGGCCCGCCGCCAGACGAAAGAGCACCAGGTTGATGAAGGTCAGGGAGGCGAAGGTGACGGCGACGATGGCGGAGGCGACATGCGCCTCCGACGCATAGGTGAAGCTGTAGCTGATCGAGAAGGTGAACAGGCCCTGTCCCAGGGCGGCCAGATGCTGGGCCCGGGTCAGCCGCAGATTCTGACGGAAGATCAGACAGCCGAGGAACAGCAGGACCGTGGCCAGACCGAACCGCCAGACAATCGAGGCCAGCGGAGCCACGGTCCCGAGTTGCAGGGTGATGGCATACCACGTGGTGCCCCAGATGACGGCGCAGATCAGCACACCGCCGATGCCCAGCAGGGTGGCCCGGGACAGGGGCGGACGGGCGATGGGCGGTACCGAGTCGGGGGAGGAGGTCACGCGCGGCAAGTGGAGGATGCCCGACAACAGCGCAAGCAACGTTTTGGCCCCGGAGCCTGTGGCGTCCGGAAAGCGCCGTCAGGCGCGCAGCTTGAGACCCGCCCGGCGCTCCGCAGGCACGGCCTGATAGACCGACGCCGGGCGGATATTGAGACGCTCACGGACCGCATCGAGCGGCTGTTCGAACAGGGCTTCATAGTCGAGCCCGGGCAGCCATCGGGCGGCCCGGCCGTTGCGGTAGGCCTGCCAGACCGCACGGCGCGCCGGCACGGACGGTGCCTCGCGCTGGATCTCACGGGCCGCACCCCAGCCGATGAAGGCGAAGCCGAGGTTGCGGGTCTGGGCATAGGAAAAGGACACCACACAGGCCTCACCCAGGGCGTCGGTCCCGTAGCCGGTCAGCACATGCCAGACGTCGTGGATGTCGCGGATGCGGCGCGAATACCAGATCACCGGATGCTGGGCATCAACCAGGGGGGCCACCTTCCGGGCCTCGTCGGCCAGACCTTCTGCCGTAAAGCCGCGGGCTTCACGGAACTCCCGATAGGCCGCACCCACGGACCCCGGTCCGAACTGTGACAGCCAGACAGGATCATCCAGCTTGTGGGCGAGCTCCTCTCGCAGGAAGGCCTGACGACCGCCCTCAAGGGTCTTGAGCATGCGATTGTAGCCACGGCCGATCGAACGCCCGGACAGGGCCCGCATGATCTCGAACACCTGGGCGGTGTCTTCCTTGTTGCGGACCAGCTTGCGGAAGGCGCGGAACGCCTTGAGCGGCTCAAGACGCTGCGGGCGCAGACGGTCGAACTTGTCGAAATCGGCGGTGGCGGTCATGGACAGGCCCTGTGAGATCGACGGGAAGATAGCCCGGTTGCCCGCGCAAGTGAACGGTGTTCATGTCACACCCGCTGGCGATCTGGACGACGCCAGGACCAGGGTTCCAACGATGTTGAAGAAGCGCTCAGTTTCCCTGTCCGGCCACGCCACCTCCGTGGCGCTGGAGACCGAGTTCTGGGCCGTTCTGGACGGGATAGCGGCCGCCGGCGGCCTGTCGCAGGCGGGGCTGATGAAGCGGATCGACGAACGCCGCGGCCGCACACCGCTTGCCTCCGCCTGCCGGCTCCTGGCCCTGTCCTGGACGGGCGGCGACCGGTCCTTCATCGAACACTATTCGACCGATTGACACCCACCAAGGTTGGCGCATGGTTGGCTTCCCAGAAGGAAGATCACCGTGCTCGACAAGATCGACAAATCCCTGATCCCGCCGGCCCTGTTCGGGGGTCTGATCGCCATCGGACTGATCGGCGCGGGTGCCTTCATCGGCTCGGGCGTGGTCAATGCCCAGGTCGGCAACCGGCAGGTGACGGTGCGCGGCGTGGCGGAGCGGAATGTGGTCGCCGACCTCGCGGTCCTGACCCTGAGCTTCAAGGCAGCCAATGACGACCTGCCGGTCGCCCAGGCGCAGGTGGACCGTGATCTGGGCCTGGTCCGGGCCTTTCTGGCCCGTCAGGGCTATCCGGCCGAGGCGGTGACGATCGGACGGCTGCAGGTCACCGACACCCGCGCCCGCGAATACGGCTCGACCGACAATGTCGTGCGCTACATTCTGAGCCAGGGCGTGACGGTGCGGACGACCGACGTCCAGCGTGTGGCCCAGACCGAACGGGCGCTGAACGATCTGGTGCGCGAAGGGGTGCAGCTGGACTTCGCCGCCCCGACCTATGTCTTCACCAAGCTGAACGAGGTCCGGCCGTCGATGATCGCCGAGGCCACGGCCTCGGCCAGGTCAGGTGCCGAGCAGTTCGCCAAGGATTCCGGTGCCCCCCTGGGCCCGATCCGGCAGGCGACCCAGGGCTCGTTCGAAATCCTCGCCCGTGAAGACATCGACAGTGAATCGACCTCGCTGAACAAGCGGGTGCGCGTCGTCGCCACCGTCAGTTACCAGCTGCGCTGACTCAGGCTGCCGGGGCAGGCTCCGGCCGGGGTATGGTCGGCGGTGCCAGGTCCCGCAGGGGCGGCAGCTCCGGTGCCCGGGGCAGTTCCGGTCGCGGCAGGGCGATGTCGACCGAGACGTCCGGCCTGTCCGACGTCCCGATGGCACCGTTTGAGAAAACCACGAAGGCGATGATGGCGAGCCCGACGACGATGCCGCCGACGATGAAGGCCAGGGCGGTGTTGCCGCTGCCGACGGGTTTGCTGCTGTCGGCCATGATCGTTCCTTTCCTGTGTCAGGTACCGACGGAAACGGGGGCAAGGCCTGGCGGTTCCGGCAGGGCGACGAATGCCCCGCTGACATCGGATGCCGTGCCCCTTATGTTCTCCCGATGAGTCTTCCCCCCGACGCCGACCTGCCCCCTGCCCTGCGGATCTCCGACCTGGCCCGTTCGAGGGGGCCCGGCGGCGGCGCTGTGCCCGGTGCCGACTATCTGGCCGGGCTGAATCCCGAACAGCGAGAGGCGGTCGAGACAGTCGACGGGCCGGTGCTGGTCCTCGCCGGGGCCGGCACGGGCAAGACACGGGTGCTGACCACGCGGCTGGCACACATCCTGGCGACCGGGCGGGCGCGGCCGTGGGAGCTGTTGGTCGTCACCTTCACCAACAAGGCCGCGCGCGAGATGCGCGAGCGGATCACCCATCTGATCGGGCCTTCGGCGGAAGGGCTGCGCTGGCTGGGCACCTTCCACTCGGTGGCGGCGCAGATCCTGCGGCGGCACGCCGAACTGGTCGGGCTGAAGTCGACCTTCACCATCCTGGACACCGATGATCAGGAACGGGTCTGCAAGCAGGTGCTGGAGGCCGAGGGGCTGGACACCAAACGCTGGACGCCCAGGTCGCTGAACGGCCTGATCGATCACTGGAAGAACCGTGGCTGGACGCCGGAAAAGCTGCCCCCGTCCGAGGATTTCGCCAACGGCAAGGGGCACAGCCTGTATGCCGCCTATCAGGCGCGGCTGGTCAGTCTGAACGCCTGCGACTTCGGCGATTTGCTGCTTCACAACCTCACCATTCTGTCGAAACATGCGGATATTGCGACAGAATACAGGAACCGGTTCCGCTACATCCTGGTCGACGAATACCAGGACACCAATGTCGCCCAGTATCTGTGGCTGAGGCTGCTGACGGCCTCGACCGGCAATGTCTGCTGCGTCGGTGATGACGATCAGTCAATCTATGGCTGGCGCGGGGCCGAGGTCGACAACATCCTGCGTTTCGAGCGGGACTTTCCCGGTGCCAAGGTCGTAAGACTGGAGCGCAACTATCGGTCCACGCAGCACATTCTGGGCGCGGCATCAGGCCTGATCGCGGCCAATCGGGACCGACTGGGCAAGACGCTCTGGACCGAGGATTCCAGTGGCGACAAGGTCCGGGTGCGCGGGGTCTGGGACGGCGAGGCCGAGGCCCGGCTGGTGGCCGATGAGATCGAGACCGCCCGGCGCGCCGGCACCCCCTACAAGGACATGGCGGTGCTGGTCCGGGCATCGTTCCAGATGCGCGCCTTCGAGGAGCGGTTCGTCCTGCTGGCCGTGCCCTATGTCGTCATCGGCGGTCCGCGCTTCTTCGAACGGGCCGAGATCCGCGACGCCCACGCCTATCTGCGGCTGATCCTCAGCGAGGACGACGATCTGGCCTTCGAGCGGATCGTCAATGTGCCCAAGCGCGGCATCGGCGACACCTCGGTGCAGAAGGTGCTGCAGATCGCACGGCTGTCGGGCGTCTCGGCCATGTCGGCGGTGCGCGACCTGATCACCTCTGACGAGTTGCAGGCCCGGACGCGGACGGCCCTGTCGAATTTCGTGCGCGATATCGATCGCTGGCGGACCTTCGCCCAGACCACGACCCACTGGGAGTTGACCGAGACCGTTCTGGAGGAGAGCGGCTATACCGACATGCAGAAGGCCGACCGGGCGACCGGCCAGACCCGGCTGGATAACCTCAAGGAACTGACGCAGTCGATGCAGCAGTTCGAGACCCTGCCCGCCTATCTGGAGCATGTCTCGCTGGTCATGGACCTGGACCGCGGCGAGAGCGCGGACTCGGTGCAGATCATGACCCTGCACGGGGCCAAGGGGCTGGAGTTCCCGCTGGTCTTCCTGCCCGGCTGGGAGGAAGGCGTCTTCCCGAGCCAGCGCAGCATCGACGAGAAGGGCGAGAAGGGCCTCGAGGAAGAACGCCGCCTGGCCTATGTCGGCGTGACCCGGGCCAAGTCCGACGCGCGGATTTCATTCGCCGCCAACCGGCTGGTCTATGGCCGCTGGACCTCGCAGCTGCCCAGCCGCTTCGTCGACGAACTACCGATCGACCACGTCGAGGCCGAGAGCGACACCGGTTATTACGGTGTCACGCCGGGCATGAAGGACGCCAAATCACGCTGGGACGAGATGCCGAGCTTCGGGGCCGGCTATGCATCGCCGGGCTGGAAACGGGCGCAGTCCTTCACTGCCGGCCGGGCTCCGGCGGCTAAACCGGCCCGCCATACCCTGATCGAGGGGGACGGCCGCCTGCTGGCCACAGCTGACCCGAGAGCGGGCGGCGACTGGTCGAAGGGCCAGCGAGTCTTCCACCAGAAATTCGGCTACGGCGCGGTCACCGCCATCGAGGGCAACAAACTGCTGATCGATTTCGAGAAGGCCGGCGAGAAGAAGGTGATCGACACGTTTGTGGAGAAGGCTTGATCGGGGGTTCCCCAACCCTTCGTTAAGCCTGAGGGCCGACCCTGCATCGGTGCATGAGTCCCGTCCAGAGATGGCCCTGACCGAGCCCGCCCCCAGTCTGTGGGAGCGGGTGATCTGCGGTGTCATCATCGCCATGCTGACCGGGGCCCTGATCGGACCGGTGTTTGCGCCCACGCAGGAGGAGACGCCGATCCTGCGGCTGGTCTGGCTGCCGGCCTATGCGGCGATCCTCGGCCTGCTGCTGTTCCGGATCGACCGGTTGTGGCGCGCCTGGCCGGCAATGATCGTCATCGCCACCATCGTCGGCCTGGCCTTCGCATCACGCTACTGGTCAATCGATTTTGCCACGACCATGCGCCGGGTCATCGCCCTGGCCCTGAGCGGTGGCTTTGCCCTCTATCTGGGGGCCGTCTTCCGCGGGCCTCATCTGCCGCGGCTGCTGATGCATACGGCGCTGTTCCTGGCGGTGGGCAGTCTGGTGATGGTCTTCGCCTTCCCCACGATCGGCGTGCACCAGCTCGACAATGCGGGCCTCTGGCGCGGCCTCTGGTACGAGAAGAACCAGATGGGGGCCGTCATGGTCATCGGCGCGACGGCCGCCGCCGCCTGCCTGGCCTCCCCCGACCCGCGCCGCCTGATGCCGGCGGTGGCGCTGGTCCTGTCCAGCGGTCTGGTGCTGGCGACCCAGTCCAAGACCTCCCTGCTTTGCCTGATGGTCGGCCTGGCCCTGATCGGCGGCTTCTGGAGCATGCGGCGCGGCGGCGCGGCCTTCTCGGTGGTGGTCGTCTGGACGGCCGTGGTTCTGAGCGGACTGGGCATCTGGATCTGGGACACCCATTCGGTCGCGGTACTCGAGGCCCTCGGCAAGGATCCGTCCCTGACCGGACGGACCGATATCTGGGACAGCCTGATGCGCAAGGTCGCGGACCGGCCCTGGACCGGATACGGCTACGGGGCCTTCTGGGGCCGGATCGGCGAATCGGCGCCGGCGGACTGGGTGCGCAAGGAGACCGGCTGGATCGTGCCGTCGGCACACAACGGCTGGATCGACCTGCTGGTCCAGCTGGGCTGGCCCGGTGCGATTCTGGTGGGGTCGCTGATGGCCGGGACGACCCTGATCGCCGTGCTGCGGTGCATGGGGTCGGGCGTACGTGAAGGCTGGTGGGCACTGGGCTTCATGGCCGCCTTCCTCGTCCTGAGCCTGTCGGAAAGCATCCTCATGGCGCACCAGGGTCTGCCGTGGGTCCTGTTCATGGCGATCGTGACCCGTGCCATCCTCCCTTCGCCCCGTGCGGCCGCCGTGCCGCTTGTGGAGAAGCCCCGCCGGGCCTACCAGACCGCTCCCCGAATCGTTTCACAGTATCCGCATGGGTCCCACCGCCGCGCCTTCCCTGTTCGATGATCTGCCCGAGCCGCAAGGCCCGGTGCCGACGCCTGCGGTGCCTCCGGCAGACCCGGCCCTGACCCCACAGGCGGTGGCCCCGCGGCCGGAGCCTGAGCCTGAGCCCGTGCGCACCCCTGCCCCGACCGCCCCGCCCATGGCCGGCGACTATTCCGCCTCATCGATCGAGGTGCTCGAAGGGCTGGAGCCGGTCCGCAAACGGCCCGGCATGTACATCGGCGGCACCGACGAACGGGCCCTGCACCATCTGTTCGCCGAGGTACTGGACAACGCCATGGACGAGGCCGTGGCCCGCCATGCGAAGCTGATCACCGTCGATCTCGACGCCGACGGCTGGCTGTCGGTCAAGGATGACGGGCGCGGCATTCCGGTCGATCCCCATCCCAAACATCCGGGCAAGTCGGCACTGGAGGTGGTCATGACCGTCCTCCACTCCGGTGGCAAGTTCTCCGGCAAGGCCTATGAAACTTCAGGCGGTTTGCACGGCGTCGGTGTCTCGGTCGTCAATGCCCTGAGCGAGCGGCTGGACGTCACCGTCTGGCGCGACGGCCATGAGTGGACCCAGTCCTTCAGCCGCGGCCTGCCGCTGGGCCCGATCACCCGGGGCGGGCCGTCGAAGAAGAAGGGCACCCTGATCCGCTTCAAGCCAGACGAGCAGATCTTCGGCACAGGAGCCGCCTTCAAGCCGGCACGGCTGTTCCGCATGGCCCGGTCCAAGGCCTATCTGTTCCGGGGTGTCGAGATCCGCTGGACCTGCGCGTCCGAACGGATCACCGACCAGACGGCGACCGAGGCGGTGTTTCACTTCCCCAACGGCCTGGCCGATGCCCTGGCCGAACGGATCGGCGAGCTTGAGACCGTGACACCGGCCTTCGCCGGCCGGGTCGAACGCAAGGGCGAGGCCGGGGCGGTCGAATGGGCGGTGACCTGGAGCCCGATCGGCTTCGGTGAGGCCGACGGCTTCGTCTCCTCCTATTGCAACACCGTCTCGACGCCCGACGGCGGCACGCATGAGGCCGGATTCCGCGCGGCGCTGGTCAAGGGGCTCAAGGCCTATGGCGAGCTGACGCGGGAGAAGCGCGCCGAACTGATCACGGCCGAGGACGTCATCGCCAACGCCGGGGCCCTGATCAGCGTCTTCATCCGCAATCCCGAATTCCAGGGCCAGACCAAGGACCGGCTGTCCTCACCGGACGCGCAGCGGCTGGTCGAACAGCTGATGCGCGATCCGCTGGACCACTGGCTGACCGAAAGCCCGAAACAGGCCAACACCCTGCTCGGCTTCGTCATCGAGCGGGCCGAGGAGCGGCTGAAGCGGCGCAAGGACAAGGAGGTCCAGCGGGCCCAGGCTACGCGCAAGCTGCGCCTGCCCGGCAAGCTGTCGGACTGTTCGCGGCAGACGGCCGAGGGCACGGAGCTGTTCATCGTCGAGGGCGACTCGGCCGGCGGCTCGGCCAAACAGGCGCGCGACCGCACCACCCAGGCCATCCTGCCCCTGCGCGGCAAGATCCTGAACGTCGCCTCGGCCACGGCGGACAAGCTGCGTGCCAACATCGAACTGTCCGATCTGGCCCTGGCGCTGGGCGTCCAGCCGGGCAGCCGGTTCAATATTGAGGACCTGCGCTACGAACGCATCGTCATCATGACCGACGCCGACGTGGACGGGGCCCATATCGCCGCCCTGCTGATCACCTTCTTCTACCGCTCGATGCCGGAGACGATCCGTCAGGGCCGGCTGTTCATGGCCCTGCCCCCGCTCTACCGGATCAGCGCCGGGCCACTGTCCGAATACGCCCGCGACGACGCTCACCGCGACGAACTGCTGGCCACGGTGTTCAAGGGCAAGAAGGTCGAGATCGGGCGGTTCAAGGGCCTGGGCGAGATGATGGCCTCCCAGCTCAAGGAGACCACAATGGACCCGAAGAAGCGCACCCTGGCGCGGGTCACGGTGCCGGCCTCCGAGGACGAGATCGAGGATCTGGTCGAACGGCTGATGGGCAAGAAGGCCGAGGCCCGGTTCCAGTTCATCCAGGACAATGCCCAGTTTGCGGTGGCCGATCTGGACGTTTGAGGCCGGCAGGCCGGGGAGATCGAAGATGCACCGGGGATCCTGCCTCTGCGGAGCCGTTACATTCGAGGTCTCGGGCGAACTCCCCGCCCCGGACGCCTGTCACTGTCGCAACTGCCGGAAGCAGTCGGGGCACTTCTTCGCCTCGACAGACATTCCGAAATCCGCGCTTGTGGTCCAGGGCGAGGATCGTGTGACCTGGCACCAGTCCTCCGGGAAGGTGCGCCGCGGCTTCTGCGCCACCTGCGGATCGACCCTGTTCTGGGACCCGGTCTTCCGCGACTGGATCGGCATCGCCATGGGGGCCTTCGACACCCCGACGAACACCCGGCTCGGGGTACACATCTTCGTCGCGGACAAGGGCGACTATTACGACATCACGGATGGCCTTCCGCAGAGGTAGGCCTAGCGAGGGATCAGCAGTTCGCCGGCTCCCCGTAGCGGGTGATCACGGCAGGGGAGTCGCCGTCGTCCTCGACCGAGATGACGGTCAGCCGGTCATATTCACAGTCGGCCATCTCCGAAGGACCGGTCTCGCCCAGTGCAGCAGCGATGAGCGGAATGGTATTGCTGTGTCCGACAACCAGAACGACGGCGTCATCTGGCAGGGCGCGGATACGGTCGGCCACCCGGCGAACATGGGCCTCGGTCCCCCCCTCCAGAGAGATCGCCTCGGGGTTGATCGCATGGGCCTCGGCGGCCGGGCGGGCTGTCAGGACGGTGCGCTGCAGCGGTGAGGTGAAGACATGCGTCAGATCCGCGTCACTGAGGGCGACGGCAAGGTCCACCGCACGACGCTGGCCGGCCTCGGACAGCGCTGGATCCGCGCTGGCATCGACCTTCTCGGCATGACGCACGAGCACGACCGTCTGGGCCAGGGTGGAGCCGGCGGTCAGGAGCGAGAGGGCGGCGGCAAGCAGCAGGCGGTTCATCATCTCGATCCCGGTTTCATTACGCACGGTAGCGGACGCGCGATCCCTGTCGAGCCGTCAGTGCGACGGGCCGTCGACCGACATCGTAAAGGCCGCCTCGCCGCTGACCTCGGCATAGACCGAACTCAGGTCCTCGAAGACGCGGTTCCAGGAGAAATGCTCGACCGTGCGAAGGCGGGCGGCCACGCCCAGTGCCTCGATGTCCCGGGCAAACAGGGCCTCGATGGCCGCCGCATACTGGCGCGGGTCGGCGCTCTTCGACAGCTGGCCCACGGTATCGTCGACCGTCTCCTTGACCCCGCCGGCATTGACCCCGACGACCGGACGGCCGCAGGCCATCGCCTCGAGCACGATCAGGCCGAAGGGCTCCTTGTCATTGGCATGCACGAAGGCGTCGCAGCTGGCGATGATGCGGGCCACCGCCTTCGGATTGGCCTCGTAAGGCAGGGAGATGACGCGCTCTTCCGCCGGCATGCCGGCCCCGGCACCCACGAGGATCAGATGGTAGGGGGCACCGAGCGCCTGGACGGCCTGGATCAGGACGTCGATATTCTTTTCCCGGGCCGGACGGCCGGCGAAACACAGCAGCCGGGCCGAGGCCGGAAGGCCGAGCTTCTTCAGCAGCCAGTCCCGATCCCGCCGGTCGGGGCGGAAGGTGTCGATCTCGACCCCGAGCGGCCGGATGACGATATTGCCGACGCCGGCCTCCTCGAGGCGGCGGGCGATATAGCGACTGGGCGAGATGACGCGGTCGAACTGTCCGAACAGTCGGGCCCAGCGCTTTTCGACCGGCTTCTTGGCCCATTCACCGAAATGCAGGGCGGCGAGGCCCGCCGGATCCGAGTGACAGAAGCCGACCACGGGACAGCCCACGCGCTGACCGGCGGCCAGGGCCCCCTGCCCCGGCGTATAGGGATCGCCCGCCTCGATGATCGCGGGGTTGAGGGAGGCGACCCAGGCCCCCCAGCGGCTGACAGACGTCGGCCAGCGATAGCCGTCGCCGAAGGGCAGTTTGGTCGCATGGAGCTGGACGACGCCGTCGTCACCGGCGCGATGATGGGCCCCGGGGACGACCAGGGAATGGGCGACACCGGGCCGGTTCGCTTCGAGCCAGGCCTTCTTGGACTGCAGATAGCGCTTCACCCCGCCGGAACGCGGCGCATAGAGCATGGTGGTGTCGACCAGTCGGGGTCGGCCGTCGTCGCCGGCGGCCTTGGTCGCGGCCAGGGTCTCGGAAACCTCCTCGTCCCAGCCGGGGATCAGCCGCAGTTCGCCCTCCTGAACCTCAAGCCCGGCGAGGGTCATCAGCTCGCGCTCGGCGGCACTGACGCTGGAGGTACCGACGCGCCGGACCCGCCGCTGGATGCGACGGGCCTTGCGGACCTTGGACATATGCGACTTCACCATGCGCGGGCCGTAACGCCGACGACGAAGAAGCTCAAGCGCTGTCCGTCGGCGGAGTGTCTTCCGAGGGTGAAATCCCGCGCCGGGACAAGGCTTCACGCAGCAGGCATTCGACCTGGGCGTTGACCGAGCGCAGTTCGGCGGCGGCCAGACGCTCGACCGCCGCCATCACCCCCGAAGAGGCCCGCAACAGGAAAGGCTTTCGGCCCGTTCTTTTCGCAGACGGGGCCATGTCAGCCGTACAGTGTCCCCGTATTCACGACAGGCTGGGCCTCACGATCGGCGCAAAGCACCACCAGCAGGTTGGAGACCATGGCCGCCTTGCGGTCCTCATCCAGGTCGACCACGCCGCGTTCATTGAGGTCGGCCAGGGCGCTCTCGACCATGCCCACGGCGCCCTTGACGATCAGGCGACGCGCGGAAAGCACCGCTTCGGCCTGTTGCCGCTTGAGCATGGCACCGGCGATTTCCGGGGCATAGGCCAGGTGCGCCAGACGCGCCTCATCGACCGCCACGCCGGCCGCCGCAACCCGACCGACCAGCTCATCGCGCAGACGCCCTGCCACATCCTCGGCATCGGCCCGCAAGGTGAGTTCCGGCACATCGGTCTCATCGCCATGGTCATAGGCATAGTGGGAGGCGATGTCGCGCAGGGCCGTGTCCACCTGGATGTTCACGAAGGCCTGATAATCATCGACGTCGAAGAGGGCCTGCGCCGAGTCCTGCACCCGCCAGACCACATTGGCCGCGATCTCGATGGGGCTGCCGCGCTTGTCGTTCACCTTCAGCTTGTCACTGGTCAGGTTGCGCACCCGCAGGGAGATCTTCTTGCGGCTGTACCAGGGCAGAACCCAGCGCAGCCCAGTCTTGCGGTCGGTGCCGCGGTAGGCTCCGAACAGCATGATGGCCATGCCCTCGTTCGGTTGCAGGGAATAGAGGCCACAGAGCAGCAGCAGGCCAACGGTCGCGGCGCTGATCCCCAGGACCAGGTGCAGCAGGCTTTCCGGATCCTGTGCAATCCCGACGAACCCGGCGACAAGCAGGGCCATTCCGACCAGCAGAATGACGATGCCATTGGCGGTAGCGGCGGCGCGTTCAGTGGATTTCGAGTGCTCGTTGGTCATCAGATCCTCTCAAAGTCGATATGATAGTGATATCACTTTGATTGCGCTTCTGGCAATAGCACTCCGTGCCGAATACCCCCCTCCCGCGCGTTCGGCCTTGCATTCGCCTCAAATTCGAGAAACTTGAGGCAAGCTGGCATGGTCCCTGTTAGAGGATCGTCGGCGTCTCTGCGCGTACCGTCCACAGGGGTTTCCTTCGAATGCGTATTCTACTCGCGACCGCGGTTGCGATCGCTCCCCTGCTGGCAGCCTCCGGCGCGATGGCCGAAGTCGTTATTTCGACGGCGCGAACCACTGCGATCACGACCGCCAACGCCACGGGCTCGGGCCCTGACACCATCCGCCTGACGAGCAACGGGACCATCACCCTCACGTCGGGTGCCGCCGTGACGGTCAACTCGAACCATAACTTCATCTCGGAAGGCTCCGGGACGATCACGATGTCGCCTGCAGCGGACGGCGCGACTGCTGTGCTGGTGGATCCCGGTGTGACGTCGACGGTCACCATCGGTTCCGCGATCAATATCGTCGACTCGATCACGGCCTATACGGACGCCGATAACGACGGGGACCTCGACGGACCTTGGGCCACGGGTAGCGGGCGTTACGGTGTCCGCTATGCGGCCGGCGCGCCGGTCACGGGCAATCTGATCGTCACCACAGCCGGTTCGATCAGCGTCGACGGCAACAACTCCTTCGGCATTTCGATCGAATCCGGCCTGGTCGGTCGCTTCCAGAGCGAAGGCAATATCCGGGTCTTCGGCGACAACTCCGTGGCCATCAACACCGCTGGGCCCATCTCCGGCGATGTCATGCTGCTTGGCACCGTCGCGGCGCGCGGCCTGAACGCCTCGGCGATCTCGATCGGCGGCGACGTCGGCGGTCGGCTGACGCTGCAAGGCGACATAACCGCGACCGGCTACCGCTATACCAACATCGGCAACGCCACTTTCGAGGGCAACCTCGATGCGGATGACCGGCTGCAGGGCGGCCCGGCGGTCCGGATCGCGGCCAGTGTCGCGGGCGGCGTCGTTGTTGATCGCGCGCCTGCAGATGCCAGCACGACCGATTCTGACGAGGACGATGACGGAATCACCGACACCGCCGAGGGCACCGGCACCATCACCACCTATGGTGCCGCGCCCGCCATCCTCGTCGGCTCAAGCAGCCAGTCCATCACCCTCGGTCTGGTCGGCACCGGTGACAACGCCTACGGCTTTATCAACCGGGGCACCATCACCGGCCAGGGCCTGTACAATGGCATCACGGCCAATGCGGTGGTGTTCGGAGGCAATGCGGGCCAGACCGTGACCATCGCCGGCGGCGTGCTCAACACCGGCACGGTCGGGGCACTTGCGAGCGAGGCCAGCGCGACGGCCTACCGGTTCGGTGCCGGGGCCAGCGCACCCACCTTCTACAATACCGGCGCGATCACCGGGGGCGTGTCCAGCACGATCGCAGCCAATGCCACCGCCATCCGGATCGATTCCGGAGCCTCGCTGCTGAGCTTCAACAACAACGGCTCCATCCTGGCCTCGGCCGGCGGCGGTGCCGCCACCGTCACGGCCATCCACGACCTCAGCGGCACGCTGAGGTCGATCACCAACACACGGTCGCTCCAGGCCACGCTGAGTCAGAACGCAGCCGGCGACCCGGTCACCGGCACGGCGACGGCGATCAATGTCAGCGCCAACACGACCGGCGTCACGGTTCTGCAGAACGGCATCGCTGCCACGGCCACCCTGCTCAACCCCGATACCGACGGTGACGGCGTGCCCGACAGCGTCGAGCCGATTATCGCCGGCAACATCCTGCTCGGGTCGGGTGCCGACCTGGTGGACATCCGCAACGGTCTCGTTCTTGGCGACATCAGCTTCGGTGCCGGTGCCGACACCCTGTCCATCAGCGGCGGTGGTGTCGTGCGCGGGGCGCTTTCGGACAGCGGTGGTGACCTGTCGATCAACGTCAGCAACGGCACGCTCGACGCCCGGCAACTGTCGCGCCTGAACATCAGCAGCCTGAATGTCGGCACTGACGGCAATCTGGTCATTACCATCGACCCGGCAGCAGGCACCTCCGGTGGCTTCAATGTCGCCGGCACGGCCACCCTGGCCACGGGTGCCGGCCTTGGCGTGCGCTTCACCTCCCTGCTGACTGCGCCCCAGCGTTTCACCCTGATCAACGCGGCCACGCTGAATTTCGGCGCGCTCGACTTCAATGCGATCGAGGCCAACTCGCCGTATCTCTACATGGTCTCGGCCGGTGCGAACGTGCCCGCCGGCCAGGTCTTTGTGGATGTGCGCCGCCGCACCGCCGGTGAAGCGAACCTGATCCCGGTTGAGGCGGCAATGTATGACGCCTTCTATTCGGCGATCGGCGGGACCGGGGCCTCGAGCGTGCGCTCTGCCTTCCTGGCCCAGACCGGGCGTCAGGACTTCATCAATCTGTACGAGCAGCTGCTGCCCGAACACGCGGGCGGTCCCCTGCTGTCGCTGTCGTCCGGCGTGGACGCCGTCACGCGGGCCCTCACGGGCCGCAACGCATCAGCGGCACCGGGTGAGACCAGCGCCTGGGTGCAGGAGATCAATTTCTACGCCGACAAGGACAAGACCGACACCTACGGCTTCCGTTCTGAGGGCTTCGGCGTTGCGGGCGGCGTCGAGCGCGGCACCGGCCTCGGCGCAGTCGGCGTGTCCCTGGCCTTCACCTCGTCCGACCTCGAAGATCCCGAATCCGAGGCAGAAGAGGTCCTGTCGGCCAGCCTGCTGGAACTCGGCCTCTACTGGCGCGCCCAGGGCCAGTACTGGACGACCTGGGCCCGGGCCGCAGCCGGCTACGCCAGCTTCCAGTCGGAGCGGCGCTTCATCGGCGGTGGTCTGAACCTGTCCAATGAATCGGACTGGAACGGATTCACGCTCGCAGCGGCCGGTGGTGCCTCCTACCAGCGCGATTTCGGGCGCTTCAGCGTCCGTCCCGAGGCCTATGCCGAGTTCTTCTCGCTCAGCGAGGACGGCCACACCGAAACCGGCGGTGGCAACGGCTTCGATCTCGAGATCGATGACCGCACCGGACACCTGTTCTCGGCCACGGCCGCGATCAATGTCGGCATGTCGATGGGCGAGAACAGCTGGCTGCGCCCGGAACTGCGCGTCGGCTGGCGCCAGAACATCTCGGTCGATCCGGGCGAGACGATCGCCCGCTTCCGCTCGGGCGGTCCGGACTTCACCCTCGACGGCGGCTCGATCGAGGGCGGCGGCCCGATCGTGGGTCTGCGGATGAACATCGGCAACGAACTGGGCATGCTGTCCATCAATGCCGATGCCGAGATGATCGAGGACTACATCCGCTACATGTTGTTCCTGCGGGCCAGCTTCCGGTTCTAGGACAAAGACTATCCTGCGGGATTCCGCGCGGACGGGCGGCTAGCTCAGCTGGTCAGAGCACCTCGTTTACACCGAGGGGGTCGGGGGTTCGAACCCCTCGCCGCCCACCAGCCGCCTGTACCTTTCGGCCCCGCCGCGGTCAGATTGCGTTCACCATTGCGGGTTAACCCTGCCGCAACGGGAGAAGGCGACATGATCAAGACCATCCGAACCGGCACGACCCTGGTCGCCGTCCTCAGTGCGAGCCTGATGCTTCAGGGCTGTGTCGTCGGCGCGGTCGTCGGGACCGCCGGCGCCGTCGTTGGCGGCGCGGCCCAGGTGACGGGTGCCGTTGTCGGAGCGGGCTTCGACGCAGTCACCACCTCCGATGAAGAGACCCGGGCCCGCCGCGAACGCGAACAGCGCGCCCATGAACGCGAGCAAAGGCGCTGTGAACAGCGTCAACGCCAGGGCCGTAACTGCTGACAGCCCGCAGACGGCGTCTCCTTCGCCTCACTCCGCCTGAAGCGCCCGGGGCTAGAGGTTCAGCACGCAGCGTTCGTGAATCGTGGGACGGGACACCATGATCCGGCAAAGACCCGGCCATTCCGGCCTCAGCCGGTCAGCGAACCACAGGCAGAGGTGCTCGAGCGTCGGCAGTTCCAGCCCCGGCTTTTCATTGAGAAGGCCGTGATCCAGTTCCCCGGCCGCCGCCCTCAGGGCACGATCCAGGGCACCGAGGTCTGCGACCCAGCCCTGTCCGTCCAGGGTCTCGCCGCGCACCGTGGCCTCCACCGAGAAGGAATGGCCGTGCATGCGGCGATAGGGGCTGCCGTCCGGCTCGTTCGGAAAATGGTGGGCCGCGTCGAAGGTGGCCGCCTTGGTAATCTCGAAAACGCTCATCTTACGCCGATGTATTTGTGGGTCTGGACACTGAGCCGCCATTTCGGGTGGGTCAGGCAATAGTCGGTGGCCGCCGCCGTATTGGCCGCCTGATCAGGGCCGTCCATGGGCTGGAGCCAGAAGCGCTCGAACGGAAGGTGTTCAAAACGGTCCGGCATGGCCGTGGACTGCGGGAAGACGAGCTTGAGCTCCTGTCCCGATGTCTGCACCACGGCGGCCTCGGCCTTGGGGCTGACGCAGATCCAGTCGATCCCCGCCGGGGCCGCAAGCGTGCCGTTGGTTTCAATGGCGATCTCGAACCCGCGCCCGTGAAGGGCGTCGATCAGCGCGGCGTCGAGTTGCAGCAGGGGTTCGCCGCCGGTGCAGACGACCAGTTTGGGGTCCCCTGCCCGGCCGCGCCATTTCGACGAGACATGATCGGCCAGCGCATCGGCCGTGGGGAACTTGCCGCCGCCGTCGCCGTCGGTCCCGACGAAGTCCGTGTCGCAGAAGCTGCAGACCGCGGTCGCACGGTCGCGTTCCAGCCCGCTCCAGAGATTGCAGCCGGCGAAACGCAGAAAGACGGCGGGCCGGCCGGCCTGACCGCCCTCGCCCTGCACCGTCAGGAAGACCTCCTTGGCTGAATAGGTCACGGCCTTGCCGTCCATTCAGCATGACCCTCGGCGCGGAGCACACAGGCCGGACAGTCGCCGCAGCCATAGCCCCAGCTGTGCCGATGCTCACGGTCGCCCCGGTAGCAGGTGTGTGAGGCCTCCAGGATCAGCTCGACCAGGGCCGGTCCCCCGATCCGGTCGGCCAGGGCCCAGGTCTCCGCCTTGGTCAGGGCCATCAAGGGCGTTGCGATCTGGACGGGCTTGTCCAGCCCGAGGCTGAGGGCCGTCGCCATGGCGTCGATCGTGGCGCGGCGACAGTCCGGATAGCCGGAGAAGTCGGTCTCGCACATGCCACCGACCAGCACGTCCAGCCCGCGGCGGTCAGCCAGCGCCGCCGCACAGGCCAGGAAGACCAGATTGCGGCCGGGTACGAAGGTCGTCGGCAGGCCGCGGGCATCCAGCTCGATCGCGCGATCCGCGGTCAGGGCGCTCTCGGCGATCCGGCCATAGCCGGTCAGGTCGACGACATGATCGGCACCGAGCCGATCAGACCAATGGGGCAGGACCGCCGCCATGCCGGTGCGAACGGCCAGCCGTGCATCCATTTCGACAGCGTGGCGCTGTCCGTAGTCAAATCCGACAGTCTCGACCCGCCCATAGCGCTCCAGCGCCCAGGCCAGACAGGTGGCGCTGTCCTGCCCGCCCGAAAAGAGGACGAGGGCCGAGTTCCGGGGCGTGGCCGTCGCAGGAATGGACAGGGAAGCGCTCATGACAAGCCTGCGGTCGGCCGTTTGGCCGCGCGCATGGACAGGTGGAATAGACCGCACGAGGGCGGGCCGGGGTTCTACACCAGCCCGCCGGGCAGGGCAAAAGCGGCGTAAAAATGGCCGTTACCGCCCTTAACCCTTCTGCAAACGGTTCTGGGGCATGGTTCCAACGTCCCAGTGGAGTAGCGGCCCCTCATGCCGACCCTAGAAACCCTGTCCGAGCGCGCCGAGGCGGTAACGCCCCAGACGGCGGGAAGCGTCGTCTTCGCGCGCTTTGAGCGCGAGCCGGACACCCTGGTGATCCCGGTTGTCGAGGGTGACCGGCCCGTCGGCCTGATCGAGCGCAATGCCTTCCTGCTGAAGATTGCCGGTGCGTTCGGCTATGCCCAGTACGCCAACCGGCCGGTCCTTCACGTGATGGATCCGGAACCTGCAGTGGTCGAGGCCGGGGTCAACATCGACACCTTCTGCGATGTCATGGTCAAGGGCGGACCCGGTGCCCTGATGCGCGGTTTCATCGTCACCCGCGACGGCCGCTATCATGGCGTCGGCACCGGAGCCTCCCTGCTCCAGACGGTCAACGAACTTCAGCGCAAACAGAATCTGGAGCTCGCCGACCAGGCCCGCTCCCTCACCGATGCAAAGACCGAAGCCCTGGCCGCCGCGCGCGCCAAGAGCCAGTTTCTGGGCATCATGAGCCATGAACTGCGCACACCCATGAACGGCGTGCTGGCGGTGGCCGAACTGCTTCGGCGCCAGCCTCTGAACACCCAGTCCCACGCCCACATCACCACGATCGTGGAGTCGTCCGAGACACTGCTGCGCATTCTGCAGGACGCGCTTGACCTCTCGCGTGCAGAGGCCGGCGAGCTGGAACTCCATCCGGTGCCGACCCCTCTCCGCGCCCTGATGGATGAAATCCAGGCCACCTGGGCCCCGCGTGCGTCGCAGGACAATGTGACCCTGATGGTCAGCTATGAGGGCGACACCGAACTGGCCGCCGTTGTTGACGGGGCCCGCATCACACAGGTGTTCAACAACCTGATCGGCAACGCCCTGAATTTCGCCCGCAACGGCGTCGTCGAGGCCGGCCTCAAGGCGGTCGCCGACGGTGACCGGATCCACCTCGAGGCGCGCATCCGGGACGACGGCACGGGCATTGCGGCCGAGCGGCTCGACACGATCTTTGAACCCTTCATGCAGGCCTCCGGACAGGGCGGCGCAGGCCTGGGCCTGGCCATCTGTCGTCAGGTCATTGATCGTATGGGCGGACGGCTGTGGGCCGAAAACAATCCGGGCCGGGGCGCGACCTTCGCCTTCGATCTGGAGGTCGAGCGCACCCAGGTCGAGGCTGCCGCCCCGTCCAATGTCGAGAATTTCCGCGGGGATGCCGACCGGATCGACCGTCCGCACATACTGATCGTCGACGACAACGCCACCAACCGGGTCGTGGCCCAGGCCCTTTGCGAGATGTTCGGCTGCAGCTCCGAAACGGCCGAGGACGGCGTCGAGGCTGTTGAGGCCGTTCAGGACCGCCGGTTCGACCTGATCCTGATGGACATCAAGATGCCGAGGATGGACGGGGTCCAGGCGACCCAGACCATCCGCGCCCTGACTGGTCCCGCCCGGAACATCCCCATTGTCGCCCTGACGGCCAACGCCGATCCCGATGACGCGAAGAAATACCTCGCCATCGGCATGGCCGCCGTGGTCGAGAAGCCCATCAAGCCCGAGCGCCTGCGCATGGCCATGCTCCTGGCGCTCGAACAGGCCGTGACCACCCCTGAGGTCGAGGTCACGCCCGAACGCGGTCGCAAGAGCCGTTCCGCCGCCTGAACCGAGGTTCCCGCTTGCACTCGGTTCAGGACGGTCCGAGAACCGGACGATGACGTCACCTATCCTCGACATCCTGCCCCAGCTGGCCGCCGGTGCGGCCCACACCCATGCGCTCGGCTTTGTCTATGACGGTCTCGACGGCGACCGGGTCCGCATCCGTGTGCCCTGGCGTGAGGATCTGGTCGGGGATCCCGACACCGGGGTTCTGTCCGGCGGACTGGTGACGACCCTGCTGGACCATGTCGGCGGTCTCGCGGTCTGGACGGCCCTGGGCCGGTTTGAGTCCATCGCCACCCTGGACCTGCGGGTGGACTATATGCGGGCGGCCGAGGCACGGCGTGACCTCATCGCTGAGGCACGTTGCTACCGGCTGACCCGATCGGTCGCCTTCGTGCGGGCATGGGCCTTTGAAGATAGCCCGGATGATCCCGTCGCAGCCGCCCAGAGCGCCTATATCCTCTCCGCCAGCCGCAATCGTGGCCTCGGCTCCAATCTGAAGAAGCGGGCGGAGCCGGGCCAATGAGCGACCTTCTGGACCGTCTGCCCTATGCCCGGTTTCTCGGCCTGGTGACGGCGACCGATGGCACGGCCCTGACCGTGACCATGCCGTTTGCACAGAGGCTGATCGGCAATCCGGTCCTCCCCGCCCTGCACGGCGGATCAACCGCGGCCCTGCTGGAACTCACCGCCGTGGCGCAGGTGTCGGCCCTCTATCCCCGGCTACGCCTGCCACGGCCGATCAATGTCACGGTCGCCTATCTACGCTCCGGCCGGCCCGTGGATGTTCATGCCCGCGCCCGCATCAGCAAGGCCGGTCGGCGCGTCGCTCATGTCCTGGCCGAGGCCTGGCAGGAGGATGAGTCCCAGCCGATCGCGGCCCTCACTGCCCATTTCCTGATGGCAGAAGATGACCATTAGTTGCAATTGACTGCAATCTGTAATGGTTTTCCCGGATAGCACTGCGTCACCGGGAGGTTCCGTATGTCCAGGCTGTCGGTCGGCGAGGCCCTCGCCGCACGCCTTTTCGCCGCTGAAACGGCTGTGGATCAGGCCCTGATCCAGGTCGCCAACCTCGCCGCCGCCCTGCCCGCGGCCCGCACCGAGGCCTGGCTGTCGGCTGTCACGGGCCAGCGCGCCTTCGACGGCGCGGCTGCTACCCTGACCCGCCTGACCGAAGCTCGCGCCGAGCTCGTGGCCACTCACAGGGCCCTTTCGGTTCTCGCGCATAGGTTGGGCCTTGAAACCCTCGCCGTCGGTCCCGTCGACAAGCCCGGCGACCGCACACCCGTCGGTGGCGGCGGCGGAGACGGCGGCGGCATCACGGAGAACATGGTAAACAAAACCCTACCGGGAACAGCCGCGTCGTGTTAACCATTGGGTCTTCTTTAGCTCAGTGGGAGGCTTACATGACCAAGGACGAAGTGATCGCCAGCGTCGCCGGCGACCTGAATTCAGCGGAGCAGTCGCTGGACACCGCCATCGCCCAGGCGACGACGCTGATCCAGTCGATGATCGGCGCCCGCACTGCGCTCAGCCTTTCGCCGGTTTCCGGTGCCGGCTCGCAGGCCCGGGCCATGGAAGCCATCGCCGCCCTCTCCACCGCCCGCGAGGCCCTTGTGGCCTGCCATGAAGAGCTGGCGAAGGATCACCGTCGCCTCGGCTACGGCGTCTATGCGGTCGGCCACATGAACAAGCCGGCGGAAGCCGCCCTGACCAACACCGATGAGCCGGCCCGCGCCCGCCGCCTCCGCGCGGTTTAATTAGCGGTAATGTCCGGAACCGGTCGTTCCGGTTTCATCAGACTCGATGCATTGTCGCCCTCATGCCATTCGGCATGGGGGCGTTTGCATGTTTGACACCCTGTCAACCCAGATCGGGGCTGTCCTGACGGTGTTGGTGGTCGCCTTCGCCTTCCTCAAGGGCGACGAGCCGGAGCGGATCGCCGCCGGTGGCTATGTCGTCCTTTGGTTTGCCTCGCTCCTGATCCAGAACGACGGGGCCAGCGGCGGCACCCAGTGGGGTCTGATGGCGATCGATTCCATCATGCTCGCGGTCTTCGCCGGCCTCGCCTGGAAAAGCCGCCGTGCATGGCCGGTCTGGGCCGCGGCCTTCCAGTCCCTGACGGTCATGAGCCACATCCTGACCCTGGTGGACATCCGCCCTCCGGTGTCCGCCTTCTATGCGGTGATCAACCTCGCCAGCACCGGGATTCTGTCGGTCCTGGCGATCGGGACCTTCTGGGCCTGGCAGGAGCGCCGCGCCGCCGGTCTGGAATGATCCGTCTGCATTGAAGAGTTAGGCATCTATTCCTAGAGTGTCCCCGATTCGGCCCCGGTGGGCCGCGGCGGACCCCATGCCCCTATCCCATGCCCAGCTCTGGACGGCGATCGACGGTCTCGCCCGGCGCGAGGGGCTCAGCGTCTCCGCCCTCGCACGGCGCGCCGGGCTGGATGCCACCAGTTTCAACCCTTCCAAACGCTTCGGCCCCGGCGACCCGCCCCGGCCACGCTGGCCCTCGACCGAAAGCCTGACCCGCATCCTTGCGGCGACCGGCGTGTCGCTGGGCGAGTTCGCGACCCTGGCCCGGGACGCGACCGAGCGACCGTCAACCGTGCCGATGCTGGGTATGGCCCAGGCCGGACAGGACGGCTTCTTCGACGATGCGGGCCTGCCGATCGGCGAGGGCTGGGAGCAGACGGAACTGCCCCGCCCGCGTGACAGCCTGTTGAGCCTGCGCATCACCGGCGACTCCATGGACCCCCTCTACCGTGAGGGCGACCGGCTCGTCGTGGATCGCGAGGCGACCGTGGTGCGCAAGGGCGACCGTGTGGTGGTGCGGACTGTCGGCGGCGAGACCCTGGCCAAACAGGTGGCCGAATTGACGGCGCATGCCGTGACCCTGGCCTCGGTCAATCCGGCCTATCCGCCCCGCACGGTCGCCCGCGCCGATATCGTCTGGATGGGCCGGATCCTGTGGGTAAGCCAATAGGCGAGGTCTCGGGATCAGCCCCCGGCCAGGTCACCCTTGGCGCCCGCCTCGATCAGCTCGATGGTCTGCGGGAGGCCATAGATGGCTGCGAACGAGCCGAAGCGCGGCCCCTGGGCTGCACCGAGCAGCACCTCGTAAAGGGCCCCGAACCAGCCGCGCAGCGGCTCGAATGCGTGCTCCTTGCCGACCGCATAGACTTCGCCCTGGATCAGTTCGCCGTCGGTCGTGTCCGCCGGCAAGGCCTTCAGTCGGGCCGCGAGGTCCAGCAAGGCTGCCCGCTCCTTGTCGTCAGGCAGGCGGTAGGCCTTCGTCGGCTTCACGAAGTCCTCGTAGTAGTTCAGCGCCCGCTCCATCAACCGGTCCAGCAGCGGCTCGTTCTCCGGCGTCGCCTCGGGCAGGTATTTGGAGAAATAGGCCCAGAGCTGTGACTTTGACGACGCATTGGCGACGCCGACCAGATTGAGCAGCAGGGCGAAGGACACCGGCGAGGTGTGCTCGGGCGGCGCGCCGGAATGGATCGACCACACGGCATTGTCCATCCGCTTGGCGGGCTCCTGCGTCTTCCACGCCTCCACGGCCGCCATCCAGTCGTCGATGGCCCGCGGGATGACGTTGAAATGCAGGCTCTTGGCCGATTTCGGCGACTGGAACATGTACCAGCTCAGCGATTCCGGCGTGCCGTAACGCAGCCATTCGTCCATCGTCAGGCCATTGCCCTTGGACTTGGAGATCTTCTTGCCTTCGACATCGAGGAAGAGCTCGTAGTTGAACCCCTCGGGCGGCGTGCCGCCGAGGGCACGGCAGACCTTGGAGCTCTCGCGCACGCTCTCGATCAGATCCTTGCCCGACATCTCATAGTCGACGTCAAGCGCGGTCCAGCGCATGGCCCAGTCGGGCTTCCACTGCAGCTTCACATGGCCGCCGGTGACCGGAACCTCGGTGCGCCCGCCGTCGGGGTCGTCAAAGACGATGGTCCCCTTCTCCACATTCCGCTCAAGCGTCGGTACCTGCAGCACATGGCCGCTGACGGGGCTGACCGGCAGGAAGGGCGAATAGGTCGCCCGCCGCTCCTCGCCGAGGGTCGGCAGCATGATGGCCTGGACCGCATCGAACCGCTCCAGCAAGGTCAGCAGCGTCGCGTCGAACCGGCCGGACCGGTACTGTTCGGTCGAGGACAGGAATTCGTAGTCGAAGCCGAAGCCGTCGAGGAAGGCGCGCAGGCGGGCGTTGTTGTGGGCCCCGAAGCTGTCGTGCGTCCCGAACGGGTCGCGGACCACGGTCAAAGGCTTGTGCAGGTCCTCGGCCAGCATCTCCGGATTGGGCACGCCCTCCGGAACCTTGCGCAGGCCGTCCATGTCGTCCGAGAAGGCGATCAGCCGCGTCGGCCAGTGGTCGCCGGTCAGGGCCCGGAAGGCGTTGCGCACCATGGTCGTGCGGGCCACCTCGCCGAAGGTGCCCATGTGCGGCAGGCCCGACGGGCCATAGCCGGTCTCGAAGATGACGGGCTTCTGCAGGGCCTCGAAGGTCGCCAGCGCCTCGTCCGCCTTGCCGGCGTCGATCAGCAGTTTGGCGGCGGTCCGCCCGGCATCGTCCAGCCGCTTCTTCAGCACATGGGCAAGAAGGTTACGGGCCTGTTCGAACGGCCAGGACTTGGCCTCACGCGCGAGGGTTTCGAGGTGCTGGAGCATGAGCGGGGTTTGGCGTCTGAATGAAGCGGGGTCAAGGAATGCAGCATCCCTTGACCCGCCCCCTCCCCCGTGGCCATTGCCCCGCCTGATGAAAACCTCTGATTTTGACTTCGACCTGCCCGACAGCCACATCGCGCTCCGCCCCGCCGAGCCGAGGGATTCCGCACGCCTGCTGGTGGTCCGGGGCGAGACGCTCGAGGACCGGATCGTCCGCGACCTGCCGGACTTTCTGCGCCCGGGCGACGCCCTGGTGTTCAATGACACGCGGGTGATCCCCGCGCGGCTGTCGGGGGTGCGCGAGCGGGTCGGGCCGGAGGGCGAGACCCTGACCGTCGCGGTCGAGGCCACCCTGCATCACCGCGACGCGCCCGACGTCTGGTCGGCATTCATGAAGCCGGGCAAGCGTTTGAAGGCCGGGGACCGGGTCACCTTCCAGAGCCTGACCGCCATCGTCACGGCCAAGGCCGAGGACGGCCTCGTCACCCTGCGCTTCGATCTCGCCGGACCGGCGCTGGATGACGCCATCCGGGCCGTCGGCGTCATGCCCCTGCCCCCCTATATCGCGGCCAAACGGCCCGAGGACGACCGGGACCTCTCGGACTACCAGACCATGTTCGCGCAGCTGGACGGGTCGGTCGCCGCCCCCACAGCCGGCCTGCATTTCACCCCGGCGCTGATGGAGGCGCTCAAGACGCGCGGGGTCTCGACCCATGCCCTGACCCTGCATGTCGGGGCCGGGACCTTCCTGCCAGTCAAGGCCGACGACACCGCCGACCACAAGATGCACTCCGAATGGGGGGTCGTCTCCGCCGGCACGGCCGCGGCCCTGAATGCCGTCCGCGCCGCCGGTGGCCGCATCGTCTGCGTCGGCACTACCAGCCTGCGGCTGCTCGAGAGTGCCACCACGCCCGAGGGCGAGGTACAGCCCTTCCAGGGCGACACGGCCATCTTCATCACCCCCGGCTACCGCTTCCGCGCCGTCGATGTGCTGATGACCAATTTCCACCTGCCGAAGTCGACCCTGTTCATGCTGGTCAGCGCCTTTGCCGGCCTTGAGACCATGAAGGCGGCCTATGCCCATGCGGTGGCCGACGGGTACCGGTTCTATTCCTACGGGGATGGCAGCCTGCTATTCCGCGCCGCCTGATGCCCTTCCCCTTTGATCTTCTGGCCACCGAAGGCCGCGCCCGTACCGGCGTGCTGAAGACGCCGCGCGGCGACATTCGCACGCCCGCCTTCATGCCCGTCGGCACCGCCGCCACGGTCAAGGCCATGACCGTGGACCAGGTCGCCCAGACCGGGGCGGACATCCTTCTGGGCAACACCTATCACCTGATGTTGCGGCCCGGGCCGGAGCGGATGGAGCGGTTGGGCGGGCTGCACAGATTCATGGGCTGGACCAGGCCCATCCTGACCGACAGCGGCGGTTTCCAGGTCATGTCCCTGGCCGGGATTTCCAAGGTCAGGGAGGAGGCCGTGACCTTCTCCAGCCATATCGACGGCTCCAAACACATCCTCACACCCGAACGGTCGATCGAGATCCAGGCCGACCGCATCGGGGCCGACATATCGATGCAGCTGGACCAGTGCGTCAGCTGGCCCGCCGAGGAGCCCGCCGCCCGGGCCGCCATGGAACTGTCCGCCCGCTGGGGCGCGCGCTCCAAGGCCGCCTTCGGGATCCGCGAGACCCAGGCCCTGTTCGGCATCCAGCAGGGCTCGACCTTCGAAAACCTGCGCCGCGAGTCCTCGGACCGGCTGATCGAGACCGGCTTCGACGGCTATGCCATCGGCGGCCTGGCCGTCGGCGAAGGGCATCAGGCCATGTGCGAGGTGCTGGACTATGCCCCCGGGATGCTGCCGGCCGACCGGCCGCGTTATCTGATGGGGGTGGGCAAGCCGGTCGATCTGGTCGAGGCGGTGTGGCGTGGCGTCGACATGTTCGACTGCGTCCTGCCCACCCGCGCCGGGCGTCACGGCCAGGCCTGGACCTGGGCCGGTCCGATCAATCTCAAGAACGCCCGCTTCGCCGAAGATCAGGACCCGCTGGAGCCGGACATCCCCTGCCCGGCGTCACAGGCTTATTCTAAGGCCTATCTGCACCACCTGATCCGCGCCGACGAGATCCTGGGCAAGGTGCTGTTGAGCTGGCACAATATCGCCTTCTTCCAGGCCCTGACGGCGGCCATGCGCGACGCCATAGCCCATGGCCGGTTCGAGGCCTTCCGCCGCGACTTCCATGCCCGGCACACCTCGAACAACAAGAGCTAGCTAGCGCTGGCTGCCACCCCGCGGCCGGAACCAGCTGGGTGCCGCCGGCGGGGCGCAGTTGCGCTGCATACCGATCCCTTTCAGGAAGGCCCGACGCATGCGACCGGCCTGGATGGCGGACTGGACGTGGCGGCTATGCTGCTCGGCCCCGGACAGGCGACGAATCCAGCTGCGCCCCGGGATGAAGTCGGTCGTCGCCTCGCGAATGGCATCCAGGGCCGCCGCCGAGGCCGCGTCGGCCGCCCGCTCGCTGAGGAAGGACCCGTCCTGGACCGGCGGCTCATCGGTGTCCGGTCCCAGCGCCTCGTTCAGCCGGGCGATTTCGGCTCCGATGGGGGCGCACTGGTTGAGATTGCGCAGGTCGTAGGGATTGGCCTCCGCCTGCAGCAGGACCGTCGGGATGTACTGACGGCGCAGATTGAGGTCGTCGAGCGGTGCGGTGGCGGCCGCTCCGACTCCGGCACCGAACTGCCGGGCTCCGTCCATGACCGAACCCCCGGCGTTACAGGCCGCCAACGGCAGGCCTAGC
>JAIESL010000090.1 GCA_019746095.1 Caulobacteraceae bacterium | reverse complement strand
ATGGTCAAGAAGGCCCGCGAAGGGGTGATGGAGTTCCTGCTCATCAACCACCCGCTGGATTGCCCGATCTGCGACCAGGGCGGCGAGTGCGACCTGCAGGACCAGGCCATGGGCTATGGCCGCGACGGTTCCCGCTATGCGGAGAACAAGCGCGCGGTCGAAGAAAAGAACATGGGTCCGACCATCAAGACCTTCATGACGCGGTGCATCCAGTGCACCCGCTGCGTGCGGTTCGTGACGGAAGTGGCGGGCGTGCCGGACATCGGCATGATCTCGCGCGGCGAGGACGCCGAGATCACCACCTATCTCGAGAAGGCGGTTGATTCCGAGCTGTCGGGCAACGTCAACGACCTGTGTCCCGTCGGTGCCCTGACCCACCGGCCCTGGCAGTACCACTACCGTCCGTGGGAGCTGAAGAAGACCGAGACCATCGACGTCATGGACGCCCTGGGCTCGAACATCCGCGCCGACGCCAAGGGGGCCGAGGTCATGCGCATTCTGCCGCGCGTGAATGAGGGCATCAACGAGGAGTGGCTGTCGGACATCAGCCGCTATGCCGTCGACGGCCTTCAACGTCAGCGGCTGGACCAGCCCTATGTCCGTGAGAACGGCAAGCTGCGCGCCGCCTCATGGGACGATGCGCTGGGTATTGTGGCGGCGAAGCTGAATGCGGCGAAAGCCGACCGGATCGGTGTGATCGCCGGCGACCTGCAGGACGCGGAATCCATGAAGGCGGCGCTGGATCTGTTCCGCGCGCTCGGATCGGCCAACACCGACTGCCGTCAGGACGGAAGCGCGCTGGGCCATGGTCCTCGCGAAGGCTGGCTGTTCAACTCGGGCCTCGCGGGCATCGAGAATGCCGATGCGGTCCTGATTGTGGGTGCCAATCCGCGCACCGAAGCCCCGCTGCTGAACACCCGGCTGCGCAAGGCCTGGCTGACCGGCAAGACCGAGATCGGTCTTATCGGCGAGCAGGTCAATCTGACCTATGACTACAACTGGCTCGGTGCCGGTTCGAAGACCCTGGCCAAGCTGCCGAAGGCGGCGATGGACTTCCTGTCGAAGGCCGAACGCCCGGCGATCATCGTCGGTGCGGGTGCGGTGTCGGGCCCGGACGGCGCGGCCGTGCTGAACGCGCTCGGCGCTCTGGCGAAGAAGGTCGGGGTGGTCGCGGATGGCTGGAACGGCTTCAATGTCCTGCACAGCGCGGCGTCGCGCGTCGGCGGGCTCGACATGGGCTTTGTCCCGGGCGAGGGCGGTCTGACGGCGGCCGGGATGACGGCCAAGGGCGCGCTGGACGTCCTGTTCCTGCTCGGTGCAGACGAGATCGACCTTTCGAAGTCGAAGGCTTTCCGCGTCTATCTGGGCAGCCACGGTGATCGCGGTGCCCTTGGTGCGGACGTGATCCTGCCGGGCGCGGCCTATACCGAAAAGACCGGCCTCTACGTCAATACCGAGGGCCGGGTGCAGATGGCCGAACGGGTCGTCTTCCCGAAAGGCCAGGCGAAAGAGGACTGGGCCATCCTGCGGGCGCTGTCTGCGATGGTCGGCCAGACCCTGCCGTACGACACGGTTGATCATCTTCGTCAGAAATTGATGACCGACCACCCGACCTTTGGTCGAATTGACTATATGCCGGCACCTGCGTCCTTCGATGTCGGGAGCCTCGGCAAGAAGGGCGAACTGGGCGATACCGCCTTCGTTTCGGCCGTGCGTGACCCCTATCTGAACAATCCGATCACGCGCGCCAGCGTGACCATGGCCGAGCTGTCCGCCCAGCGGATCGCCCCGGTCGCGATGGCGGCGGAGTAAGGCGATGACCGACGTCGTGACCCACCGTTCCAACCCTCTCGCGACGATCTTCCTGACCGTCGTGGGCCTGGCCGTCGCCGCCGCACTTGGGTTCCTGGCCGTCTGGCTCTGGGGTCAGATTCCCGCGACCTTCTGGACGAGCCCTGTCGGGTGGCTGCTCATTACCGCCGGCGGCATCCTGCTCGTCACCGTCGGCATCCTGATTTCGCTGGCCTTCCTGCTGCTGGCCGACCGGAAGATCTGGGCCGGCGTGCAGATGCGCAAGGGTCCCAACGTCGTCGGCCCGTTTGGCTTGCTGCAGTCGTTCGCCGACTTCTTCAAATTCGTTCTGAAGGAAATCATCGTCCCGGCCGGTGCCGACAAGGTGGTGTTCCTGTTGGCACCGCTGCTGACATTCATCCTCGCCTTCATCGCCTGGGCGGCCATTCCGTTCGCGCCGGGCTGGGTGATCTCCGATCTGAACGTCGGCATCCTGTACATCTTCGCGATCAGTTCGCTGGGCGTGTATGGCATCATCATGGGGGGCTGGGCTTCGAACTCGAAGTACCCGTTCCTGGGCTCGCT
Organism: Caulobacteraceae bacterium; assembly: GCA_019746095.1. GTDB lineage: Bacteria > Pseudomonadota > Alphaproteobacteria > Caulobacterales > Caulobacteraceae > Brevundimonas. Next base: position 44,391 of record JAIESL010000090.1, on the reverse strand, counting down.
GCGGTCCGCGGCGCAGATGGTGTCCTATGAGGTGTCCATCGGCCTGGTGATCATCAACGTCATCCTGCTGGCCGGGTCGATGAACCTGACCTCGATCGTGACGCAGCAGCAGGGCATGTTCTGGAACTGGTACGCTTTCGGCGGCGGGGAGGGGACATGGCCGCTGATCGCTGTGATGTTCCCGATGGCGATCATCTTCTTCGTCTCGGCCCTGGCGGAGACCAACCGTCCGCCGTTCGACCTGCCTGAGGCCGAGTCCGAACTCGTGGCCGGCTACCAGGTCGAATACAGCTCGACCCCGTATCTGCTGTTCATGATCGGCGAGTACGCCAACATCGTCTTCATGTGCGCCATGATCACCCTGCTGTTCTTCGGCGGGTGGAACCCGGGCGTGCCGCAGTACTGGCTGGACGGCCTGCCGGGCTGGCTGGAGCAGGGTATCTATCTGGTCACCTTCCTCGGCAAGACCGTGTTCTGGTTCTGCATGATTGCCCTCGTGAAGGCCTTTGTGCCCCGCTATCGCTATGACCAGTTGATGCGACTGGGCTGGAAGATCTTCCTGCCGACCTCGCTGGTCTGTGTGGTCCTGGTCGCGGCCTGGCGTGTGTTTGTGGTGGGCGCATGAAGCAGTTTCTGATCCTCGCAATCGCGCTGGCGACCACGGCCTGCACCATCCCGAACTATGAGGCCGAACCGGTTTCGGCCTATCAGTGGGAACGCCGCCAGGAGGCGATCGTCCGTCGGCAGGCTGAACGCGAACGCCTGTGCCGCATCACCAGTGAAGACGACCCGCGCAAGCAAGAGCTTTGCCGCGGCGTGTCCGGAGCCAGCCAGTAATGTTCAACCGTCTCGTCCAGGCCGCGAAGGGCGCGCTTCTGATCGATGCCGTCGGCGCGATCGGTCTGTCGCTGAAGTACATGGCCCGCCCCAAGGCCACGGTGAACTATCCGTTCGAGCGCAATCCGCAGTCGCCGCGGTTCCGGGGCGAACACGCCCTGCGCCGCTATGCGAACGGCGAGGAACGCTGCATCGCCTGCAAGCTGTGCGAGGCCATCTGCCCGGCCCAGGCCATCACCATCGAGGCCGAGCCGCGCGCCGATGGCAGCCGCCGCACGACCCGCTATGACATCGACATGGTCAAATGCATCTATTGCGGGCTGTGCGCGGAAGCGTGCCCGGTGGATGCCATCGTCGAGGGACCGAACTCGGAGTTCACGGTCGAGACGCGCGAGGAGCTGCTCTATGACAAGGACCGGCTGCTCGCCAACGGCGACCGCTGGGAGCGGCTGATCGCCCGGAACCTGGAACTCGACGCACCGTACCGCTGACCGGTCAGACCTTCTCCGCGATGATCTCCAGCACCATCGGGGTGACGAAGACCGCGTTGGGGTCGGCTTCGGCGGTATCAAATGCAGCGGTCACCCGGTCGGCCCAGGCCTGATCGACCTTGCCGGCTTCGACAAGGTGGCGGGGATAGTTGTGGCCCCAGGTCGCCGGCCATTGCCAGACCAGATCACCCTTCCGCACCGCCTCGACGATCGGCTGCATCGAGCGGATGCGGAAGCCGGCTGCGGGGAGCAGGGCGGGCAGGGCGCGGCCGATATTGGGCTCGCCGCCGGACGCGCGCCAGTCGTCGACCACCAACTGTTTGAACTCCTCCATGGCCGGCTGGTCCGGCAGGATGGCGAGGGTGTTGTAGTCGAGATACTCGTGGATCACCGCCACGCCGCCGGGACGAAGGGCAGCGTGCAACTTGGCCAGCACGGCGGCCGGATCGCTGACGAAGGCCAGAACCCAGCGAATCCAGAAGGCGTCAGCGCCGGAGGCGGGCAGGGGATCGGTGACGAGGTCCACGGTAGAGGCGTCGATGTTGCGCAGACCCCGCGCCGCGGCTGACCTGTTCAGCACGTCGACGAAACGGGCTGATCGTTCCAGGGCTGAGACACGGCCTTCCGGTCCGACAATTTCGGCCAGGTCCAGACTGGCCCAGCCCGGTCCGGCACCGGCGTCTACGACCGTTGAACCGACCGTGATTCCGGCTCGCCGCCAGGCGTCCAGCACTCTCGGACGCCACACCCGATGCTGCAGGCCGAGGCGTTCGACCTCGGCGTCGTGGGTGCCCAGAAGATAGTCGCGTTCTTCGCTCATGACGGCTCCGTTTCCTCGCATTCAAACTGAGCGCGTGCCGGCAGATGGGCAAGGCATGATCGAGCGGGAACCGGTCGTCGCATTCGGTCTTTGCAAAGCTCCCGGCGGCGGTTAGAAGTCGCGCGCTTTCCGAGGCTTTCCGGGCGGGATTCGCGCGCCGGGTTTCGGGTTTTGTCTGAACTATCCGCTGGCCGCCGCCTCGCTCGCCGGCAAAGCGTGAGGAGCCGATCGCGCGATGCTCTTGCAAGGCCTGGCCTTCTATCTTCTGTCGGCTGTGGCCGTTCTGGGCGGCCTGATGGTCGTGACCTCGAAGAATCCCGTGCACAGTGTGCTGTGGTTGATCCTCGCCTTCTTTTCGTCGGCAGGGCTGTTCGTCCTGCTGGGGGCAGAGTTCCTCGCCATGCTGCTGGTCGTTGTCTACGTCGGCGCGGTCGCGGTGCTGTTCCTGTTCGTGGTGATGATGCTGGATGTCGACTTCGTGCGACTGCGCGAGGGTTACGCACGCTATCTGCCGCTGGCAGCGATCGTCGCGGGCATACTGCTGGTCGAGATGATCGTGATCTCGTTTGCCGTCGTGAGCGGGGGCGCGGCCGCTGATGCCCCCGGGCCGGTCGCCGCAACGCCCGACATGACCAATGTCGAGGCCATCGGCCGGGTGCTCTATACGGACTATGTCTACATCTTCCAGGCGTCAGGGATCGTGCTGCTGATCGCGATGATCGGAGCCATCGTCCTGACCCTGCGGCACAAGCCCGGAATCAAACGCCAGAACATCGCCCGTCAGGTCGGTCGCGATGCGAAGAAGGCTATGGAAGTCAAATCCGTGCCCACCGGTGCCGGCGTCACCCCCGAGGATCTGGTCTGATGGAAATCACCCTGCAGCACTATCTGGCGGTGGGCGCGATCCTGTTCACCATCGGCGTCTTCGGCATTTTCGTGAACCGCAAGAACGTCATCATCATCCTGATGTCGGTCGAGCTGATCCTGCTGGCCGTGAACATCAATTTCGTCGCCTTCTCGGCCTATCTCAATGACGTGCAGGGGCAGATCATGGCCATGTTCGTCCTGACCGTGGCCGCGGCGGAGGCCGCCATCGGCCTGGCCATTCTGGTGACCTTCTTCCGCAACCGGGGCGACATCGCGGTTGACGACGCTTCCGTGATGAAGGGCTGACCGTGGATCTTGTGCTTCTCGTCACCCTCGGCGTCTTCGCGCCGCTGCTGGGCGCCATCATCGTCGGCCTGAGCGGCCGGCGGCTCGGCGACCTCGTGTCCAAGACCATCACCACGGGGCTGCTCTTTTTCTCCTGCGCCGTGTCCTGGATCGTTTTCAGCCAGTGGACCTGGGGCGGGCTGGAAGCCTTCACGGTCGAACTGTTCCCCTTCATCAATGTCGGCGATTTCCAGTCGGTCTGGTCGATCCGCATCGACGCCCTTTCGGCGGTCATGCTGGTTGTGGTCACCAGCGTGTCCTCGCTCGTCCACCTCTATTCGTGGGGGTATATGGCTGAGGATCCCGACAAGCCGCGGTTCTTCGCCTACCTGTCGCTGTTCACCTTCGCCATGCTGGCGCTGGTCACCGCCGCCGACTTCATGCAGCTGTTCTTCGGCTGGGAAGGGGTGGGGCTGGCCTCCTATCTGCTGATCGGCTTCTGGTACAAGAAGTCCACCGCCAGTGCCGCCGCCATCAAGGCCTTTGTGGTCAACCGGGTCGGCGATTTCGGCTTTGCCCTGGGCATCCTGACGGTGTTCTGGATGTTCGGCACGATCCAGTTCGACGAACTGTTCCCGCTGATTTCGGCCAAGGCCGGAACGGGCTGGGTCTTCCTCGGACACACCTGGTCCGCGCTCGATCTCGCCGGTGCCCTGCTGTTCGTCGGCGCCATGGGCAAGTCGGCCCAGTTCTTCCTGCACACCTGGCTGCCCGACGCCATGGAGGGCCCGACGCCGGTGTCGGCCCTGATCCATGCTGCCACCATGGTGACGGCGGGCGTCTACATGGTCTGCCTGCTCAGCCCCATCTACGAATACGCGCCGACGGCGGCCATGCTGATCGCTATCACGGGCGGGATCACCGCCCTGTTCGCGGCGACCGTCGGCCTGGCCCAGAACGACATCAAGCGGGTCATCGCCTATTCGACCTGTTCGCAGCTCGGCTACATGTTCTTCGCGGCGGGCGTCGGTGCCTACCAGGCGGCCATGTTCCACCTGTTCACCCATGCCTTCTTCAAGGCCCTGCTGTTCCTCGGTGCCGGCTCCGTCATCCACGGCATGCACCACGAGCAGGACATGCGGAAGATGGGCGGGCTGTGGAAGCTGCTGCCGGTCACCTATGCCGTCATGACTATCGGCACCATCGCCATCACCGGCCTGGGCATCCCGGGGGTCGGCGGCCTGGCGGGCTTCTATTCCAAGGACTCCATCATCGAGAGCGCCTTCGCCTCGTTCACAAACGGCCATTCGGCCATGGGCCTGTTCGCCTTCTTCGTAGGCATCCTCGCGGCCGGCCTGACCGCCTACTACTCATGGCGTCTGGTGTTCATGACCTTCCACAACAAGCCCGTGTGGAAGGACGCGCATCACGATGATCACGCCCATGACGACCACGTCGCCCACGCGCATGGGGAGCCTTCGGCCGACGACCATGCGCATGACGATCATGCCCACCACGGCCCGTTGAGCCCGCATGAGAGCCCGCTGGTGATGCTGGTGCCGCTGCTGCTTCTGGCGGTCGGGGCTGTCGCTGCCGGCTTCGTCTTCGCGCCCTGGTTCATCGGCGATCACGAGCATGATTTCTGGCGCGGGGCGATCTTCGTCTCGGAGGCCAACCATGTCCTGCACGACAGCCACTATGTCCCGATCTGGGTGAAATGGTCGCCGCTGATCCTGACGCTGATCGGCAGTTTCGCCGCCTTCTGGCTCTATGTGATGAAGGAAGGCATGGCGCGTCGGATGGCCGACCGGGGCGGGATCGTGCACGGCTTCCTCTACAACAAATGGTATTTCGACGAGTTGTATGACGTCGTGTTCGTGAAGGGCGCGCGGGCGGTCGGTGACCTGTTCTGGAAGGTCGGTGATGTGAAGATCATCGACGGCGGCGGGCCCAACGGCATGGCCTGGCTGTCGCGGAAACTCGCGAACGGCCTGGGCCGCTTCCAGTCCGGCTATGTCTACTTCTACGCCTTTGTGATGCTGCTCGGCCTCGCCGGCTTCCTCGCCTTCGCCATCTACACGTGGGGAGCCTGATCTTGCCCCAGATCCCCTTCATCCTCAGCGTCGTCACCTTCCTGCCGCTGGTCGGCGCGGGGCTGATCCTGCTGGCGCGCCTCTTGAACAAGGCCGGTGCAGACGGCGCGGCGCGCTGGATCGCCTTGCTGACCACACTTGTGACCCTGGCCGTCTCGGTGGTGCTCGTCGCGAATTTTGATCCGTCCAGCGCCGCCTATCAATTCGTCGAGCGCTACGTCTGGTTCGTGGGTGCCCAGTACCACATGGGTGTGGACGGGATTTCGATCCTGTTCGTGCTGCTGACGGCCTTCCTGATGCCGATCTGCATCCTGGCCAGCTGGACCACGGTCAAGGACCGGGTGGTCGATTACATGATCGCCTTCCTGGTGCTGGAGACCCTGGTCATCGGGGTATTCACCTCGCTGGACCTGTTCCTGTTCTACATGTTCTTCGAAGGCACCCTGGTGCCGATGTTCATCATCATCGGCGTTTGGGGCGGGGCGAACCGGATCTACGCCTCCTACAAATTCTTCCTCTACACCCTGCTGGGGTCGGTGCTGATGCTGCTGGCCATGCTGTGGATGGCGACCGAGACCGGCACCACAAGCATCCCGGCGCTCAAGGAATATGCCTTCAGTCCGGCCGTGCAGCCGCTGCTGTGGCTGGCCTTCTTCGCCTCCTTCGCGGTCAAGATGCCGATGTGGCCGGTGCATACCTGGCTGCCTGACGCCCACGTCCAGGCCCCGACGGCAGGCTCGGTCATTCTGGCCGGCATTCTGCTGAAGCTGGGCGGCTACGGCTTCCTGCTGTTCAACCTGCCCATGTTCCCGCAAGCGTCCCAGACCTTTGCCCCACTTGTGTTCGCCCTGTCAGCCATCGCCATCGTCTACACTTCGCTGGTCGCCTTCCGGCAGACGGACATGAAGAAGCTGATCGCCTATTCGTCGGTCGCCCACATGGGGTTCGTGACCATGGGCATCTTCGCCGGCAATGATCAGGGCGTTCAGGGTGCCGTGTTCCAGATGCTGAGCCACGGCCTGATCTCGGGCGCGCTCTTCCTCTGCGTTGGCGTTGTCTATGACCGCATGCATACCCGGGAGATCGCCCTGTACGGCGGTCTGACGGCCCGGATGCCCTGGTTCGCGGCCATCTTCATGCTGTTCACCATGGCCAATGTCGGCCTGCCGGGCACCTCGGGCTTCATTGGCGAGATCCTTACCATGGTCGGTATCTATGAGGTCTCGACCTGGACGGCGCTGTTCGCCGCTTCCGGCGTGATCTTCTCGGCGGTCTATGCCTTGACCCTTTACCGCAACGTCATGTTCGGCGAGATCACCAATCCGGCCATGAAGGCGATCACTGATGTCGACAGGCGTGAGCTGCTGATATTCGCGCCTCTGATCATCGGCACCCTGTGGCTGGGCTTCCAGCCCGGTCTGGTGCTGGACTACACCGCCGCCTCGGTCGAGGCCCTGACGACCACCTATCGCGCCGCGATCGGCGGGTGAGACGATGATGCCAGATCTTGATTTCGCCCTGCGCCTGTCCGCCCCCGAGAGCACGCTCGCGGTCGGTGGACTTGTGCTGCTGATGCTCGGTGCCTTCATGGGCGAAAAGAGCACGCGCCTGATCTCTGCCCTGTCCGTGGCCGTGCTGGTCGCCGCTACCGCCGTGACCATCACCGGTCCGCTGGGCATGGCCTTCAACGGCGCCTATGTGGCCGATCCCCTGGCCGTCTATGGCAAGGCCCTGATCTTCCTGTCCAGTGCGGTGGCCATTGTGTTGGGCGACGGCTGGATGCGCCGCGCCAAGATCGCCAAATTCGAATATCCCGTCCTGATCGTGCTGGCCTCGGCTGGCATGGGGATGATGGCCTCATCGGGCGATCTGATCTCGCTCTATGTCGGCATCGAGCTGCACTCGCTGGCCCTCTATGTGCTGGCCGCCTACCACCGCGACGACCTCAAGGCGTCCGAGGCGGGGCTGAAGTATTTCGTGCTGGGCGCGCTGTCTTCGGGTCTGCTGCTCTATGGTGCCAGCCTGATCTACGGCTTCACGGGCTCGATGCGGTTCGACGAAATCGCCGCCTATGCCGCTGCCAACCCGTCGACGGGCCTGATCTTCGGCCTCGTGTTCCTGATCTGCGGCCTGGCCTTCAAGGTCTCCGCTGCGCCGTTCCACATGTGGACGCCGGACGTCTATGAAGGCGCGCCGACGCCGGTCGTGGCCCTGTTCGCCACGGCACCGAAGGTCGCGGCCATGGTGCTGATCGCGCGGACGCTGGAAGGGGCCTTCGGCGGCTCGCACGACCAGTGGGCCCAGGTGCTGATCCTGATCGCGCTGATCTCCTTCGCCGTCGGGGCGTTTGGCGGTCTGGTGCAGAAGGACCTGCAGCGGCTGCTGGCCTATTCGTCGATCGCCAACATCGGCTACGCCCTGCTGGGTATTGCGGCCGGTACAACGGCGGGCGTCCAGGCCATGCTGGTGTTCATGACCCTGTATGTGATCGACCAGTTCGGCTTCTTCGCCATCCTGCTGGCGCTGTCGCGCGGCGGAAAACCGATCCGAAAGATTGCCGATCTGGCCGGACTGCGGAAGGACAAGCCGGTGACGGCCATCGCCCTGACCGTGCTGTCGCTGTCGGTGCTGGGGATGCCGCCGCTGGCCGGCTTCTGGGCCAAATTCTATGTCTTCGGCGCGGCTGCCGAGGCCGGCTACTGGATGGTTGGCGCGGCGGGTCTGGTGGCCTCGGTTGTGGCCGGCTTCTACTATCTGCGCATCATCAAGCTGATGTGGTTCGATCCGACGCCCGAAGGCGTGGGGCCGACCGATGCGTCGCCGGTCGAGGCCAAGACCATCGCCTGGGCGTCGGCCGCCTTCTCCTTCCCGCTGGTGATCGTCGCCATTGGCTGGATCGACCATTTCGCCGGCATCGCCGCGACCGGTTTCGGAGCCGGGTAGGGGCGGATGCCCGCCGCGCCGATCCTGCTGCTCGACCAGACCGACTCGACCAATGCGGAGGCCCGTCGGCGCGCGGACGCGGGCGAGACCGGGCCTTTGTGGATCGTCTCCCGACGCCAGACCGAGGGTCGGGGGCGCCGTGGTCGGTCATGGGAAAGCCAGGATGGCAACCTGTTTTCGACCCTGCTGCAATTGACCCGAAAGTCTCCCGCTGAGGCGGCCCAGGTCACCTTCGTCGCGGCGCTGGCCATCGCAGACTTCCTGGACGCCTGGGCACCGGCATCGCTGGTGACGATCAAATGGCCGAATGATGTGATGCTGGGGGGGCAGAAGGCGTCGGGCGTGCTGGTCGAGTCCGGCGTGCATGGCAGCGGCGGCCTGTGGCTGGCGGTCGGGATCGGGGTCAATCTGGTGAGCGCGCCGGAGGGCACCGAGCGGCCCGCAACGGCCCTGGCCCATCACCTGCGCGGCGACGTTGTGAATCCGCCGACGGTCGAGGCAGCGGCGGCAAAGCTGGCGGAAGCGTTCGATGTCTGGATGACGCGCTGGGAGACGCTGGGGTTCGAACCGATCCTGGAGGCCTGGCGGGCGCGGGCGACCGGGCTGGATGGTCCTGCCGTCGCCCGGCTGGGCCGTGAAACGGTCGAGGGCCGGGCCGAGGGCGTGGCGGCCGATGGCGCACTGAAATTGAGGCTGGCGGACGGGAGCCTGCGGCTGATCTCCGCCGGCGATGTCTTTTTCGGGGAGGCTGCGTGATGCTTCTGGCGATCGAGCAGGGCAATACGAACACATTGTTCGCTGTGCATGACGGCGGCGACTGGATCGCCCAGTGGCGCACCGCCACGGAGAGCAGCCGCACAGCCGACGAATACGCTGTCTGGCTGAGCCAGCTGCTGGCCATGCGCGGGCTCTCGATCAGCCAGCTGGACGGGTGCATCATCTCCAGTGTGGTGCCGCAGTCGATCTTCAACCTGCGAAACCTGTCGCGCCGCTACCTGTCGGTCGAGCCCCTGGTCATCGGCGACAATGTCGATCTCGGCATGACGGCCCGGATCGCCAAGCCGAGCGAGGCGGGAGCCGATCGGCTGGTCAATGCCATCGGCGCGCATCTGGTCTATCCGGGCGATCTGATCGTCATCGACAGCGGCACGGCCACGACCTTCGATGTGATCGCCGCCGACGGAGCCTTCGAGGGCGGCGCGATAGCTCCGGGGATCAATCTGAGCCTCCAGGCGCTTCACGAGGCGGCGGCCATGCTGCCGCGGATCGCCATCCAGCGGCCGGACCGGGTGATCGGCAAGGACACGGTCACCAACATGCAGTCCGGTGTCTTCTGGGGCTATGTCGCCCTGATCGAGGGCATGGTGGCGCGCATCAAGGCGGAGTGGGGCAAGCCCATGACCGTGATCGGAACGGGCGGCGTGGCCAGCCTGTTCGAGGGCGCAACTGAATCAATCGACCGGTTCGATCCGGACCTGACTATCCGCGGCCTCCTGGAAATCTGGCGGCGGAACACCCTCTAAAGGACCTATGAAAAAGAAAACCAACGACGAACTCGTCTTCCTGCCGCTGGGCGGCTCGGGCGAGATCGGGATGAATCTGAATCTCTACGGCTACGGGCCCGAGGCGAACCGCGAATGGATCGTGGTCGATGTCGGTGTGACCTTCGGTGACCTGTCGACGCCGGGCGTCGATGTGATCGTGCCGGACCCTGCCTTCCTCGAAGGCGAGACCATTCGGGGCATCGTGCTGACCCACGCCCACGAGGACCATATCGGTGCACTGGGCTGGCTTTGGTCGCGCATGAAGGCACCGCTGTATGCGACGCCCTTCACCGCCTTCCTGATCCGCGAGAAGCTGCGCGAGGCGGGCATCCTCGATCAGGTCAAGCTGATCGAGGTGCCGCTGGGCGGGACCATCGACCTGGGCCCGTTCCAGGTGACCATGGTTACCATGACCCATTCGATCGCCGAGCCGAACGGCCTGGCCATCAAGACCCCGCTGGGCACGGTGTTGCACACCGGTGACTGGAAGATCGACGACGATCCCATCATCGGCGAGGTCACCGATTCCGCGGCCATCAGCCGCCTCGGTGACGAAGGCGTGCTGGCCATGGTCTGCGACTCCACCAATGTGTTTGTTGAGGGGTCGGCGGGGTCCGAGGGAGGCGTCCGCAACGCCCTGATCGAACTGATCGGCGGGTTGAAGGGCCGGATCGCGGTCGGCTGTTTCGCCTCGAACGTCGCACGCATGGACAGCGTCATCCGCGCCGCCGAGGCCGCGGGTCGTCGCGTCTCACTGGCGGGCCGGTCCATGCACCGCATCACCTCGGCCGCGAAGCATGTGGGCATGCTGAGTGACATCAAGCCCTTCCTGACCGACGAGGAAGCCCGCGTCTGGCCGGCCGACGGCATCCTGTATCTGTGCACCGGCAGCCAGGGGGAGGCCCGGGCAGCCCTGTCGCGCGTGGCCGAGGGCACCCACCCATACATCAAGCTGAGCAAGGGCGATCACTGCATCTTCTCGTCCCGGGTCATCCCCGGCAATGAGCTGTCGATCGGTCGGTTGCAGGACAAGCTCGCCGACCGTGGGGTGCGCCTCTACACCGAGAAGGATCATCCCGGCATCCACGTCTCGGGCCATCCGTGCCGCGATGAGTTGCGCCAGATGTACGCCTGGGCCCGGCCGCAGATCGCCGTGCCGACCCACGGAATGCGCCGCCATCTGGCCGAGCACGCCAATCTCGCCCGGGACGTCGGCATTCCCGAGACCGTGACACCGCGCAACGGCGACATGGTGCGTCTGGCCCCCGGACCCGCCGTCATCATCGACGAAGTTCCCAGCGGCCGGCTCTATGTGGATGGCGGTCGTCTGGTCACCGAACAGGGTGAGGCCCTGCACGAGCGGCGGCACGCCTCGACCAATGGCGTTCTGATCGTCAGCTTCGCCATGGACAAGCGCGGCAAGATCGTCAGCGACATCGATGTGCGCGCGATCGGCCTGCCGGGCGACGCGGAATCGCCGTTGGGGGAGGCCCTGGATGATCTGGCGGAGCGCGCCGAGGCGGCGGTGATGAAGCTCAAGGGCGCGGCACTCGAGGACGAGATGGTCATCGAACAGGCCGTGTCCCGCGCACTCAAGAAGGCCAGCCAGCAGATCTGGGATCGGCGTCCGATCGTAGAGACCATCATTCTGCGGCTCTGACCTGGGCAGTCAGGCCTTTGAACCGAGGGCGGGGCTTTCTATAAGAAGCCGAATCCCCCGCCCAAGGTCTTCCCATGCCCGACGCCCCGCCCGAGTTCCTGTACAAACGCGTCCTGCTGAAGGTTTCGGGCGAGGTGCTGATGGGCGACCAGGCCTATGGCATCGACATGAAGACGGTCGCCGGCGTGGCCCAGGCCGTGGCCGATGTGGCTCGGGAGGGCGTTGAAATCTGCCTGGTGATTGGCGGTGGCAACATCTTCCGCGGACTGAGCAAGGCCGCCGGCGACATGGAGCGGGCCACAGCCGACTATATGGGCATGCTGGCGACCGTGATGAACGCGCTCGCCATGCAGTCCGCGCTGGAAAAGATCGGCGTCCAGACCCGGGTGCAGAGCGCACTGACCATGAATGCGGTGGCCGAGCCCTATGTGCGCCGCCGCGCGCTGCGTCATCTCGAAAAAGGCCGGGTGGTGATCTTCGCCGCCGGTGTGGGCGCGCCCTTCTTCACCACCGATTCCGGCGCAGCCCTGCGGGCCGCCGAGATGGGCTGCGACGCCCTGCTGAAGGGAACCAGCGTCGACGGCGTCTACACAGCCGACCCCAAGAAGGATGCCAGCGCCACCCGTTACGAGACCCTGTCCTACCACGATGTGCTGGCGAAGGACCTGAAGGTCATGGATGCCTCGGCCATCGCCCTGATGCGTGACTCGGGCATTCCGATCGTGGTCTTCTCGATCCGCGAGGACAATTCACTGCGTCGGACCCTGACGGGGGAGGGGACCTTTACGGTCATTTCGTCCAACAAGGCCGCCTGAGCCGCCAAAGACAAGAAAACGCGAGAGAAACGACCATGGCCAAGCCCGATCTGAAGACCTACCGCGATCGCATGGACAAGTCCGTGTCCGCCCTGAAGGAAGAGTTCAACGGCCTGCGCACCGGCCGCGCCAACGTCGGCCTGCTGGATCCTGTGCAGGTCCAGGCCTACGGCTCCAACGCCCCGTTGAACTCCGTGGCCGCCATCAGCGTACCGGAGCCGCGGATGATCTCGGTCAGCGTCTGGGACAAGTCGATGGTCGGCCCGGTCGAGAAGGCCATCCGCGCCGCCGGCCTCGGCCTCAACCCGATCGTTGACGGCCAGACCCTGCGCATTCCGGTCCCGCCCCTGACCGAGGAGCGCCGCAAGGACTTGGCCAAGCTGGCCGGCAAATACACTGAGCAGCAGAAGATCGCCGTCCGTAACGTCCGCCGTGACGCCAACGAGGATCTGAAGAAGGCTGAGAAGGCCGGCGAGATCAGCCAGGACGAGCAGAAGAAGATGGAAACCGAGGTCCAGAAGGACACGGATGCTGCCATCAAACGTATCGATGAGGCGCTTCGGGCCAAGGAAGTCGAGATCATGCAGGTTTGACGGCGCGATTTGCCGTAGGATACGCGCCGTATGCCCGCCCATCCCCTCAATCCCGCGCCGACTGACGGACCGCGTCCAGACGATCCGCGGCACGTCGCCCTGATCATGGACGGCAACGGCCGTTGGGCCGAGGCTCGCGGCCTGCCGCGAGCCATGGGCCACCGCGAGGGGGTTCAGGCCCTGAAGCGGACCGTTGAGGCCGCGCCCGGGTTCGGCATCCGCTGCCTGACCGTGTTCGGCTTCTCGACCGAAAACTGGAGCCGGCCGGCGGACGAGGTTTCCGACCTGATGGGACTGGTCCGGTCCTATGTCGCCAGCGATCTGAAGCGACTGGAGCGTGCCGGGGTCCGGGTCCGGGTGCTGGGGCGGCGTGCAGGGCTGCCGGACGACATCATCGCCATCATCGACAAGGCCGAGGCGTCGACCGCTCACAATCAAAAATTCCTGCTTCAGGTCGCCTTCAACTACGGCGGCCGGGCCGACATCGTCGATGCGGCCCAGCGCCATGTCGACGCCGTACTGGCCGGGCGCGCGACCGGGCCGCTGGACGAGGACTCCCTGGGGCGGGGCCTGTCCACCGCAGGGGCACCGCCGGTCGACGTGATCGTCCGCACCTCGGGCGAGCAGCGGCTGTCGAACTTCCTGCTGTGGGAAGCCGCCTATGCCGAACTGGTCTATCAGAATGTGCTCTGGCCGGACTATGGGGCCGAGGGGTTGGCCGATGTGATTGCACAATACCGGAACCGGGATCGCCGCTTCGGTGGCCGGACCGCGCCTGCCGATGCGGCCGCGCGCGCCCTTGCGGCCGGCTGATGGCGGTCAAGGCCCGCGACATAGGTCTCAGGGCCGCCTCCGCGATCGTGATGGCTCCCGCCGCGGTCCTGGCCATCTGGGCCGGTGGGCTGTGGTTCCTGGCACTCATGCTGCTGGCGTGCGCCCTTCTGGCCGTCGAATGGGCGATGATGAGCGCGGCCAAGGCCTGGCGGGTGATGGCGGGGGCTGTTGCCTTCGGTCTCGTCGCCGGCGTCGTCGCGGCCCACGCCGGGCAGCTTTCCCTGGGCCTTGTCATGCTGGTGTTCGGCGCGGTTGCCGCCGGCCTGTTCGCGCGCAACCGCGGGCAGGAGGCGCTGGATGCCGCCTATGGTGTGCTCTACCTCGGCTGGCCGGCAGTGCTGCTGATCTGGCTGAGGGATGTTGATACGGCGACCGGCCTGGCCTGGACGGTTTCGGCCTTCATCATCGCCTGGGCATCGGACATCATGGCCTATCTGGTCGGCAGTCTGATGGGCGGGCCCAAGCTTTGGCCGAGTTTCTCTCCCAACAAGACCTGGTCCGGCTTCATCGGTGGCCTCGTCGCCGGCACAGTGGCCGGTGCGGCCCTGGGGACCTTTCTCGACATGGGCATCGGCCCCTATTGGGGGGCTGCCCTCGGCTTCGCAGCGGCTCTGGCCACCATGGCCGGTGATCTCTGGGAATCGGCGCTGAAGCGGCGTTATGGCGTCAAGGATGCCGGCAAGCTGATCCCTGGCCACGGCGGACTTCTGGACCGGGTCGACGGACTGATGTTCGCGGTCGTGGTAGTGGCCTGCGGTCGACTGATCGTCGGGATGACGGGTGGCGTCGCATGATCCGGCGTCGGGTGACGGTGCTGGGTTCGACGGGTTCGGTCGGCTGTTCGACCCTGGACCTGATGGAACAGGCTGAAGCCGCCGGCACCGGTGCCTTCGAGGTCGAAGCCCTGACTGGTGGTGCCAATATCGGGCGTCTGGCGGAGCAGGCACGCCGCTGGAAGCCGAGGCTGGCGGTTACGGCAGACCCGGCTCGACTGGATGCCCTGCGCGACGCCCTGGCCGGAACCGGAGTCGAGGCGGCTGCGGGCGATCAGGCCGTGATCGAGGCCGCGGCCCGCCCCGCTGACTGGATCATGGCTGCCATCGTCGGGGCCGCCGGCTTGCGGTCGGCCTGGGCGGCCGCCGCGACCGGTGCCACGCTCGCGCTGGCCAACAAGGAGAGCCTGGTCTGCTGCGGCCCGGCCCTGATCGAACGGGTCAGGCGGTTCGGGGGGCGGCTGCTGCCCGTCGATTCCGAGCATTCGGCCATTCATCAGGTCTTTCCGCACCATGCGCCCGAACAGGTCGCGAAACTGGTCCTGACGGCCTCGGGCGGTCCGTTCCGAACCACGCCGCGCGAGGCGCTGAGGGGCATCACGCCGGAGCAGGCCGTCGCCCATCCGAACTGGAGCATGGGTGCCAAGATTTCGGTCGACAGCGCCACCATGGCCAACAAGGGGCTGGAAGCCATCGAGGCGGCCTATCTCTTCGACATGCCCGCCGACCGGATCGGGGTGGTGGTGCATCCCGAATCCATCATTCACAGCCTGGTGGAGTTTATCGACGGCTCGACCCTGGCCCAGATGGGGCCGCCGGACATGAAGACGCCGATCGCCCATGCACTGGCATGGCCCGACCGCATGGCCTGGAATGCCCCCCGACTGGACCTCGCCGCCCTCGGCCGGCTGACCTTTGAAGCACCCGATGAAGACCGGTTTCCGGCCCTGAAACTCGCGCGACAGGCGTTACAGGCGGGCGGCGCGGCCCCCATCGTGTTCAATGCGGCCAACGAGGTCGCGGCGTTGGCCTTCCTTGACCGTCGACTGGGCTTTCTCAATATTGCCGCAGTCATCGCCGACACCTTGTCGCGCGTAACGGCCTCGGGGGTGGATTCCGGTTCCAGCGGCGCTTGCGACGCGGCTCTTGCCGTGGACGAGCAGGCGCGGCGGATGGCGGAGTCAATCGTTCGCGGCATCGCGGCGGCAGCCTGAATGGCGAAGGGACCGATAACGGCATGATGGGTTTCCTCGGCCAGGCGCTGCTCTACATCGTACCCTTCCTGCTGGTGCTGACCTTCATCGTCACCATCCATGAGCTCGGCCATTTCCTGGCGGCCCGCGCCTTTGGTGTGAAGGTCGATCGGTTCTCGATCGGCTTCGGCAAGACCATTGTGGCCCGGACCGACAAACACGGTACCGAGTGGCGGCTGGCCTGGTTGCCGCTCGGGGGGTACGTCAAATTCTCGGGTGATCTGGATGCTTCCAGTGTGCCGGACCAGGCGGGGCTGGCCGAACTGAAGCAGCGGGTGGTCGCCGAGAACGGCCCAGGGGGCGAACGCGACTATTTCCATTTCAAGCCACTCTGGCAGCGGGCACTGATCGTCGCCGCGGGACCGGCGGCCAATTTTCTGCTGGCCCTCGTGCTGCTGACCGGCCTGTTCATGGCGTTGGGTGAGCTGATCAGCCCCCCGCGGGTCGGACAGGTCGTTCCGGGCTCGCCGGCGGCCGTGGCCGGATTTACTTCCGGCGACATGATTCGGACCGTCAATGGCCGGCCGGTCGACGAGGCCGCTGATGTCACCGAGATCGTCATCCTGAGTGCAGGGGACCCGCTGCGTTTCGAGGTTGATCGGGCCGGCGAGCGGCTGTCCCTGGTCGCCACGCCGGTTCGGCAGATGGAAGACAACGCCATTGCCGGCCGGGTTCGGGTCGCGCGGATCGGCTTGACCCTCGAGCCGCTGCAGTCTGACTATCGCTTCCGGCGGCTGAATCCGCTCGAAGCCGCCGGCAAGGGCGCGGACCGCATTGTCGCGACCATCGACGGGACGCTGACCTATATCGGTCGCATTCTGATCGGCAAGGAGTCGGGCGATTTGCTGAATGGTCCGCTCGGAATCGCCAAGGCTGCCGGGGGGATTACCCAGCAGTCAGCGGCCGCCAGCACCGACCCCGGGCTCAGCGCCCTGAATGTCCTGGTCAACCTTATTCAGTTCGCCGCCTTAGTTTCGATCGGAATTGGCTTTGTAAATCTCTTGCCGATTCCGGTTCTGGATGGGGGACATCTGCTGTTCTACGCTTATGAAGCTGTGGCCCGCAGGCCAGTCCCAGCCAACGTTCAGGAGGTCGGATACCGCGTCGGTCTTGCTTTGCTGGTGGGATTGATGTTGTTCGCCACCTGGAACGACCTGCAGAAGCTGAGCCTGTTCAAATTCCTCGGCGGGCTCGCATGACGAGCCGACGCCAGCCCCCGATGGTTTCCCGTATGATCCAACAAGATGCGTCCGTCCGTCACTTCGCCAGGGCACTGAGCCCCAGCCTGCTGGTCCTTGCGGCCGCTGCGGGGCTGGCGGGACCTGCCTTTGCGCAGACCGCGCCGCCCGCCGCGCCGGCACCGGCCGAGGCCGCAGCCCCGGCTGTGGCCCAGGCGGGACCGCCGCAGGAGCAACGGCTGACGATCAGCCGGATTCTTGTGCGAGGCAATCAACGTATCGACCAGACCACGGTGCTGTCCTATCTGCCGATCCAGCCGGGTGACACGGTCGACCCGGCGGTGCTGGACATTGCCGTTCGCACCCTGACGCGGACCCAGCTGTTCGCCGACGTTCAGCTGGGGGTCCAGCCGAACGGTGACCTGATCGTCGAGATCGTTGAGAACCCGATCATCAACCAGGTCGTGTTCGAGGGGAACGGCGCGGTCAGCGAGGACAAGCTGCGCGAGGAAGTCACGCTCAAACCGCGCGGCATCTATACCCGTGCCCGCATCCAGGAGGATGTAGGCAAGATCGTCGAGCTGTACCGGCTTTCGGGCCGCATCTCGGCCACCGTCACGCCCAAGATCGTCCAACTGGACCAGAACCGCGTCGATGTCGTGTTCGAGATCAACGAGGGGCCCGAGACCGGCGTGCGGTCCATCACCTTCCTCGGCAACAGCGCCTATTCCGACGGTGACCTTCGTGAGGTTATGGTTACGCAAGAGTCGGCTTGGTACCGCCTGTTCACGACCAATGACAACTACGATCCCAACCGTCTGGACTACGACCGGGAGCAGCTGCGGAAATTCTATACCAACCGCGGCTACTACGACTTCCGCGTCCTGTCAGCGATCTCGGAACTGGCACCGGACGACAGCTCGTTCGGCATTACCCTGACTGTGGACGAGGGCGATCGCTACAATTTCGGCACGGTCGACGTCGTCACCGAGAACGACCGCCTGAACCCCGACTTCCTCAAGATGTTGCTCCCGATCCGCACGGGTGATCTGTACGAAAGCGACAAGATCGAGTCGGCCGTTGACGCCCTGACCTTTGCGGCCGGGTCGGCAGGCTATGCCTTCGTTGAGATCGATCCGACCTATCGCGCCAACCCCGAGACCGACACCGTCGACGTCACCTTCAACGTCAAGGAAGGCCAGCGCGTCTACGTCGACCGCATCAATGTGATCGGCAACACCCGCACCCTGGACAATGTCATCCGTCGCGAGATGATGCTGACCGAGGGCGACGCCTTCAACCGCACCCTGCTTGAACGTTCACGCAACAATCTCAGGGCGCTGGGCTTCTTCAAGGATGTGACCGTCGAGGAGGCCCGTGGCACGGCCGCGGACCGCTCCGTGGTCAACGTGACCGTCACGGAACAGCCGACTGGCGAGCTTTCGGTTGGCGCGGGCTTCAGCTCGGTGGACTCCTTCGTCGTCAACCTGGGCATTACCGAGCGCAACTTCCGTGGTCGCGGGCAGAACGTCGTCGCCCGAGTCGAGTGGGGCTCGCTGCGTCAGCAGATCGACTTCCGCTTCACCGAGCCCAAATTCCTCGGCCGTGACCTCCGCGCCGGCTTCGATGCCTTCCACTCGCGCTATGATCTCAGTGAGTTCTCGTCCTACGACTACCGTTCGACCGGCGGTGGCCTGCGACTGTCCTATCCGCTGAACGGCTACACCCTGCTCAGCACGCGCTACTTCCTGAAGAGCGATGAGATCATTGTGCCGACGGGCTTCTGCGCCCCGGGTGCCGGCACCAATGCCTTGTGCGACCAGGTCGGCTCGTTCCTGAACTCGTCGGCGGGATACACCCTGCTGGTCGATCGTCGGAATGATCCGGTCCGCCCGACCCGCGGATGGACTGGCACCCTGCGTCAGGATTTTGCCGGCATCGGCGGCGATGTGAACTACGTCAAGACCGAAGCGGACGTGTCGGCCTACTGGGGCTTCACCCCCAGCTGGGTGGTCACGGCCACGGCCTCGGTGGGCTATATCGGCGGCTGGGGCGGTGATCCGATCCGGATCAACGACCGCTTCTTCAAGGGCGGCAACAGCTTCCGCGGCTTTGAAACCGCAGGCATCGGCCCTCGCGATATCACGCCGGGGACCAACAACGACGCGCTGGGCGGCAATTTCTACGCCATCGGTACCCTGGAGATGACGGTCCCGAACGGCCTGCCTGAAGAGTATGGCATTCGCACTTCGGTGTTCACCGATGTCGGCACCGTCGGGGTCCTCGACGACCGCTATACCGTCACCACCGGCGGCGTTCCGAACCCGAACATCGTCGATGAGCTTTCCCTGCGGGCCTCGGCCGGCGTCAGCATTCACTGGCGCTCACCGATGGGGCCGATCCGCTTCGATCTGAGCCAGATCCTCCGCCAGGAAGACTACGACAAAACAGAAACGTTCCGCTTCTCGACCTCAACCCAGTTCTAGCGCGGTCGATTTTTCCGCATCAAAGGTTCAAGATGAAACTGTTTGCTATCGGCGCCTTCGCGCTCGCTTCACTCGCCGCCGGTTCCGCTGCTGCCCAGGCACAGGCCCCCACCAACCCGGGTCCCGTCCTGCCGGGCATCTGCGTCTTCCACAATGACCGCCTGCTGGCCCAGTCGACGGCCGGGCAGTCGGTTCAGGCCGGCATGCAGCGACTGGTGACTGAAGTGCAGGGCGAGCTCGCGCCCTATGCTGCCACCCTGCAGACCGAGGGTCAGGCCCTCCAGCAGGGCGGCCAGGCCGCTGACCCGGACGGTTCGCGCGCCCGTGCCTGGCAGGCGCGGGCCCAGGAGGCCCAGCAGCTGGAGCAACGCCGTCAGACCGAACTGCAGTACACTCAGCAGGTGCAGGTCCGGGCGATCGCCCAGGCCGCTGACCCGATTCTCGTGGCGGTCTACCAGGAGCGCGGCTGCGGCCTGCTGCTGGACCGCTCGGCGGTCTATATCTCGAACCCGGCCATGGACGTCACCGACCTGGTCATCCAGCGCCTTAACACGGCCCTGCCGTCGCTGTCGTTCAACCGCCTCGAAGTGCCGGCCCAGGTTCAGCAATAGGCTGTCATGCCCGATCCGCGCTTTTTCGAAAGCCTGCCGGCGCTGAGCGTTACCGAGCTGGCGGAACGGGTCGGGGGCGAAATGGTCCGGGGCGGAGACCGTCAGGTCTCCGCCGTCGCGCCGCTCGGCTCGGCCGGAGTGGCGGATGTGGCCTTCATGGGCGATCGCAAATTCGCTTCTGCCTTGGGCGAGACCCGGGCGGGCTGTGTGATTGTCCCCACCGCTGCGCTTGAACTTGCGCCCGCCGGGGCGGCGGTCATCCTGTCGGATGAACCCCAGGCGGCCTGGGCTCGGGCTTCGCTTGCTTTCCACCGCGCGATTTCCCTGTCGGAAGCCGATCCAAACGCAGCCGCAGAGGACGACACCGTCGTATTCGGGCCGGGCGTGGTTGTCGGTGAAGGGGCGCGCATCGGTCGGGGAACGCGCATCGGTGCCAACAGCGTCATCGGCTCCGGGGTCCAGATCGGTCGCGACTGCGTCATCGGTTACAACGTCAGCGTCGGCTTTGCCCTGATCGGTGACCGCGTGAGCCTGCTCTCCGGCGTGAGGATCGGCGAGGCGGGCTTCGGCGCGGCACGGTCAAAGGCCGGACCGGTTGACGTGCCGCAGCTCGGTCGCGTGATCCTGCAGGACGGCGTCATCGTGGGGGCCAACTCCTGTGTTGACCGTGGTGCCTATGACGATACCGTCGTCGGAGAAAACACCAAGATCGATAATCTGGTGATGATCGCCCACAACTGCATCATCGGCCGTAACTGCCTGATGGCAGCGTTCACCGGGATTTCGGGCTCCTGCATTGTCGGTGACAACGTCATCTTCGGCGGTCAGGCAGGCGTCGGCGATCACATCAGGATCGGTGAGGGTGCCCGCGTCGCGGGCGGTGCCGGGGTGCTGGCCGATATCCCGGCCGGTGAGACCTGGTCTGGCTATCCTGCCAAACCGATCCGCCAGTCCTTGCGCGAAGCCGTCTGGCTCGCCAAACAGACGTCACCCAAGGGGCGCGCCTGACGCGCATGGCGAGGAAGACCGCAGGATGAGCGACGACGGCAAGATCGACTATGCCGAGGTGATGCGGCGACTGCCGCACCGCTATCCCTTCCTGCTGGTCGACAAGGCCGAGGATTTCGTCGCCAACACCTCGATCACCGGCATCAAGAACGTCACTCACAATGAACCCTTCTTTCCGGGGCATTTTCCGATCGACCCCGTCATGCCCGGGGTGATGATCATCGAGGCCATGGCCCAGACTGGGGCCCTGCTGATGTCCAAATCGATGGACGTCACGGTCGAGGGCAAGGTGATCATGTTCATGTCGATCGACGGCGTCCGCTTCCGCAAGCCTGCCCGGCCGGGCGATCAGTTGCGGATGCAGGTGGTGGTGACCAAGATGCGCGGCGATATCTTCAAATTCCGCGGCGAGACCTTCATCGACGGCAAGCTGGCCTCGGAGGCCGAATTCGCGGCCATGATGGTCACGGTCGACAAGTCCGCCGCATGAGCCGGATTCATCCAACAGCCGTGGTCGATGGCGATGCCGTCCTCGCTGACGGGGTCGAGATCGGCCCATGGTGCATTGTCGGCCCCGGGGTAGTGCTCGCGGATGACGTGCGCCTGATCAGCCATGTCGTGGTCCAGCAAGATACGATAGTCGGTGCCCGGACGGCGATCCATCCGTTCTGTGTCATCGGTGGTGACCCGCAGCATGGTGGCTACAAGGGTGAGCCGGTGCGGCTCGAGATCGGCGAGGACTGCCTCGTCCGTGAGCACAGCACGTTCAATCGGGGGACTCCGATTGGTGGGGGCCTGACCCGGATCGGCAAGGGTTGCATGTTCATGACCGGTGCCCACGTAGGTCATGATGCCACCGTGGGCGATAACGTCACCTTCGCCAACCACGCAACCTTGGGCGGACATGCGGAAGTCGGCGACCGGGTCTTCCTGGGCGGCCTGGCGGCGGTCCATCAGTTCGGTCGGGTGGGGCAGGGGGCCATCGTCGGCGGTCTGGCGGCGGTGACGCGCGATGTCATTCCCTATGGCTCGGCCTGGGGTAATCATGCGCAGCTGCATGGGCTCAATCTGATCGGCCTCAAGCGCAAGGGCTATGACAAGTCGGCGATCCGCCGGTTGCTGGCAGCCTTCCGCGATTTGTTCGAGGGTAGTGGCACCTTCGCCGAGCGTCTGGATGCGGTCGAGGCTGGCTATATCGACCTGCCCGAGATCATGGAGATCGTCGCCTTCATCCGCGAGGACGGCAAACGTCCCCTTTGCCTGCCGGGCGAGTGAGAAGGCCGGGCAGATGAGCAAGCTCGGGCTGATCGCCGGCGGCGGGGCCTTGCCGGTCTCGGTCGCGGCGCGCTGCGAGGCCGAGGGCCGCCTTGTGTTCGTGGTGCGGCTGGCAGGGTTCGCTGACGCCCATCTGGCGCGCTATCCGGGCCTTGAGGCGGGCATGGCCGAGTTCGGCAAGATCCTGTCGGCCCTGAAGCAGGCGGGCTGTACCGGCGTCTGCTTCGCCGGGACGGTCAGCCGCCCGGACTTCAAGACCCTGAAACCCGATCTGAAGGGGGCGACCCTTCTCCCCGGCATTATCGCCGCAGCGACCAAGGGCGACGACGCCCTGCTGCGCAAGATCCTGGCCGTGTTCGAGGGCGAGGGCTACCTCATCGAGGGGGCCGACGACATTCTGGGAGGCGAGACCCTGCCCGGCGGGGCGCTGGGAGCGGTCAAGCCGACCGAGGCTCAGCTGGCTGACCTTAGAAAGGCGCTTCACGTCGCGGAGAAGGCCGGAGAGCTGGACATCGGTCAGGGGGCGGTGGTGTGCGACGGCCTGGTGCTGGCCGTTGAGGCCCAGGAGGGTACTGACGCCATGCTGGCCCGGGTCGCCAGCCTGCCGGCCGATCTGCGCGGTTCGGCAGCTGATCGCAAGGGCGTGTTGGGCAAGGCACCCAAGCCGATCCAGGACCTGAGGGTCGACATGCCGGTGATCGGTGCCAGAACGGTCGAAATGGCTGCCGCCGCAGGGCTGGCCGGGGTCGGAGGAGTGGCAGGCAAGCTGATCCTGATCGACCGGGCCGGGCTGATCGCGGCCGCTGACCGGCTGGGCCTGTTCGTCTGGGGCGAGCAGCGATGAGCCGGCCGCTGAAGATCATGCTGGTCGCCGCTGAGGCCTCCGGCGATGCGCTGGGGGCCGGCCTGGCCGGGGCCTTGCAGACGCGGCGGGGCAGGGACGTGGCCTTCGTCGGCGTCGGTGGGCCGCGCATGACCGAACAGGGGGTCTCCAGTCCCTTCGACATCGCCGAGCTCTCGATCCACGGCTGGCTTGAGGGGCTGAAGGCCTACGGGCTGGTCAAGCGACGGGTCGCGGAGACCGTGGCGCTGGCGGTCGCGGAACGGCCGGATGCTGTCGTTCTGATAGACAGCTGGGGCTTCACCATCCGGGTGGCCAAGGCGCTGCGGGTGGTGCTGCCGGGCGTGCCCCTGATCAAATATGTCGGGCCCCAGGTCTGGGCCTCGCGGCCGGGGCGGGCGAAGACCCTGGCGGGGGCGGTCGATCATCTGCTGGCCCTCTATGCCTTTGACGCGCCGTGGTTCGAGCGAGAGGGCCTTGCAACGACGGTCGTAGGGTCACAGGCCCTGCATGTGGACATGAGCGGTGCCGATCCGGCCGCCTTCCGGGTGGAGCAGGGCATTGCGGCCGGCGCGCCCTTGCTGGTGGTCCTGCCGGGCAGCCGACCGTCCGAAATCCGTCTGATGACGCCTGTCTATGAGGCGGCGATCGCCCGCTTGAAGGCCGCCGACCCGTCGCTGCAGATCGCCGTGGTCGCTGCCGGCACCGTCGCCGCGGATGTGACGGCGCGGGTCGCGACCTGGCCGTTCCGGGCCCATGTGGTCGGCGAGGACCAGAAATACGCCGCCATGCGCGCCGCCACGGTCGCCCTGGCGACCAGCGGTACGGTGTCGACCGAACTGGCCCTGGCCGGGGCACCGACAGTGATCGCCTACCGTTTCCAGCCGCTCAGCTATGCGATTATGAAGCCGTTCTTCACGGGTAAATTCGCGACCCTGTTCAACCATGCGGCGGACGAGGAGATCGCCCGCGAGCTGATCCAGAATGACGCAACGCCGGAGAAGGTGGCGGCTGAGGTCGGACGATTACTGGGTGATCCCGAGGCGCGGTACCGGCAGGCGGAGCGGCAGACGGCGGCCCTGGACCTGATGGGCCGCGAGGGGCGGGATCCGTCGGAGATCGCGGCGGATGCGGTTCTGAAGGTGATCGCAAAGAAAAACGCCGGGGCCTGAACCCCGGCGCTTCTGTATTCCGGAAGGCGCTTTAGCCCCGCAGCTGGATCGGCACATAGTCCCGTTCGGTCGGCCCCGTGTAGAGCTGGCGCGGGCGGCCGATCTTCTGGCCAGGGTCGGCCATCATTTCCTGCCACTGCGAAATCCAGCCGACGGTCCGAGCCAGCGAGAACAGGACGGTGAACATCGAGGTCGGAAAGCCCATCGCCGACAGGGTGATGCCCGAATAGAAGTCAACGTTCGGGAACAGCTTCCGCTCGATGAAATACTCGTCGTTCAGGGCGATGCGCTCCAGCTCCTTGGCGACCTGGAACAGAGGGTCGTTGGGATCGCCGACGGCGGCCAGCACTTCGTCGGCGCTTTCCTTCATCACCTTGGCACGCGGATCGTAGTTTTTGTACACGCGGTGGCCGAAGCCCATCAGCTTGTATTTCTTGTCCTTCACGCCCTGGATGAACTCCGGAATCTTGTCCGGGGTGCCGATCTCCTTGAGCATGTTGAGCGCCTCTTCATTGGCACCCCCATGGCTCGGCCCCCACAGGCAGGCGATGCCGGCGGCGATACATGCGAAGGGATTGGCACCCGACGATCCGGCCAGGCGGACGGTCGAGGTCGAGGCGTTCTGCTCGTGGTCGGCGTGCAGGATGAAGATGCGGTCCATGGCCTTGGCCAGCACCGGATTGACCACATACTCCTCGGCCGGAACCGCGAAGCACATGCGCAGAAAGTTCTCGGCATAGCTGAGGTCGTTGCGCGGCGAGATGAAGGGCTGGCCGATCGAGTATTTGAAGGCCCGCGCCGCCAGGGTCGGCATCTTGGCGATCAGGCGGATGGCCGAGATGTTGCGCTGGACCGGATCATGGATGTCCAGACTGTCGTGATAGAAGGCCGAAAGGGCCCCGACGGTGCCGACCATGATCGACATCGGGTGGGCGTCGCGACGGAAGCCCTCGAAGAAGCGATCGAACTGCGAGTGCAGCATCGTGTGCATGGTGATGCTGCGCGCGAAGGGCTCGTACTGGGCTGCGGTCGGCAGTTCGCCGTGCAGAAGCAGGTGGCAGACCTCGATGAAATTCGACTGAGATGCCAGCTGGTCGATCGGATAGCCGCGGTGCAGCAGGGTGCCGACATCGCCATCAATGAACGTCAGGGCGCTTTCGCACGCCGCCGTCGAGGTGAAACCGGGGTCGTAGGTGAAGGCATCCGTCGCTCCGTACAGCTTGCGGATGTCGATCACGTCGGGACCGGTTGAGCCCGAAAGCACCGGCAGTTCGACGGTCTTGTCACCCAGCGTCAGCGTGGCCGAGCGGGCGGTCTTGGCTTGGTCTGTCATGTCAGCCCCATAGTGAAGGCGCGGGGTCCGGCGGAGAGGCGTCGGGTCGCGATCCGTGTGTGAACGTCAGATAGTCTGTTGCAGCGCATCATCCAAGCGCCCGAGGCTTTCTTCCCGCCCCAAAGCTGCCAAAGTCTTTGCAATATCGGGCGAGACCCCGTCTCCCGTCAGGGCGGCACGGACGGCGGGGCCGATCTTGCCGAAGCCGACGGCCTCTTCCTCGGCGAAGACCTTGAGCTCGGCCTCAAGCGCGAAGACGTCCCAGCTGGCGAAGAGGTTGAGCCGGTCGCGCAGGCGGCTGATGCGCTCACCTGATTCGCCGGACAGCAGCGGCAGGCCTTTTTCATAAATGGCGAGCGGCCGGACCTTGAGCGCAAAGGCCGTCTGGTCCGCCAATTCAAGCAGGGTTTTCGCCCGGTCCTTGATGAAGGGCATGGCGCGCAGCAGGCGGGCCTCGTCGTCCGGGCCAAGGGCGTGGCCGCGGGCCAGATGGATGTCGAGCGTCATCTTGGCCAGCCGATCGTCGTCCGTCAGTCGGATCCAGTGGGCGTTGACGTGGGCCAGTTTGTCGAAATCCAGACGGGCCGGAGCCTTGCCCACGCCGGTCAGGTCGAACCATTCGCGGGCCTGGTCATCGTTGAACAGCTCATCGTCGCCATGGGCCCAACCCAACCGGGCCAGATAGTTACGCATGGCTTCGGGCAGATAGCCCATTTCGGCATATTCATGCACCGCTTGGGCCCCGTGCCGCTTGGACAGTTTGGCTCCGTCCGGGCCGTGGATAAGCGGGATGTGGGCAAAGCTGGGCCGGGTCCAGCCCAGGGCGTCATAGATCAGGCTCTGGCGGGCGGCGTTGTTCAGATGGTCGTCACCCCGGATCACGTGGGTGACGCCCATGTCGTGGTCGTCCACCACCACGGCCAGATTATAGGTCGGAGCCCCGTCGGACCGCAGCAGGACGAGGTCGTCGAGATCGTCATTGGACCAGCTGACCGTGCCCTGGACCTCGTCCTCCACCGTGACCTTGCCCGGCAGGGGGCGGCGGAAGCGGACGACATGTGGTTGGGCCAGGTCGTCGACGGTCGGTTCCCGGTCGCGCCAGGGCGATTCGAAGGTGCGGCGTTCGGCCTTGGCCAGATCGCGCAGGCGGCCGGTCTCCTCGGCGGAGGTGAAGTCGCGATAGGCACCGCCGCGCTCCAGCAGTTCATTGACCACCTCGCGGTGGCGGTCGGCCCGGCTGAACTGGAACACCGGCTCCTCATCGGCGAACAACTCCAGCCAGCTCAGGCCGTCGAAGATGGCCTTCACGGCGGCATCGGTGGAGCGTTCGCGGTCGGTGTCCTCGACCCGCACAAGAAACTTCCCGTTGCGTCCCTTGGCATACAAATAGTTGAATAGCGCCGTGCGGGCCCCGCCGATGTGCAGGGACCCCGTCGGCGAGGGGGCGAAGCGGGTGACGACAGCGGGGGTGGAGCCGGAGGGGGGTGTCATGGCGGGCGTTATAGCGCCCGCACCGGCAAATCCCAGTGTCGGCGAACGCGCCCGACATTTCCTGGGCGCACAGGTCGCAGCCCAGGCGCTGCGCTGGCGGCTGTGGGCCCCGGTGGCGTTCGGCGGGGGCTGCGCTGTCTATTTTGCCTTCAAGACCGAACCGACACCCGGGCCCCTGGTCATGGGGGCGGTCGTGTCGGCCTTGCTTTGGCTCGGCGCGCGCAGACGGGCCCTGGCGCGGGTCTGGATCCTGCCGCTGATGCTGCTGGCCTGTTTCGCCCTGGGGATGGCGGTGGCCAAGCTGCGGACCGATGCGGTGGCCGCCCCGATAGCTCCGGGCATGGTGCAACCGACCGTGGTGGAAGCCTGGGTCGTTGATGTCGACAGTCCGGGCGAGGCCGGGCCGCGGGTGGTGATTGCACCGGTCCGCATCGAGGGGCTGGCACCGGAGGACACCCCGACCCGCCTGAGGGCCACGGTGCGGGGTGTGGCACCTGAGCCGGGTGAGGCGGTTCGGCTGTTCGCCCTGCTAAACCCGCCGCCGGCCCCGGCCGGCCCCGGGGCCTATGATTTTGGCCGCAATGCCTATTTCCAGAGTATGGGGGGCGTGGCCTTTTCGCTCGGGGAGACACGGCCGGCCTATCTGTCGCCGCCGCCCTGGACGGTCCGGGCGGCGATGGCGGTCAACGGCCTGCGCTATGACCTGGCCCAGCGGATCGTGGCGCGGCTGGGCGCGCGGACGGGTGGGGTGGCGGCTGCCATGACCACGGGCCATGAGGCCTGGCTGGATCCGGAGCAGGTCGATGTCATGCGCGACTCCGGCCTGGCGCACATCCTGTCGATCTCGGGTTTGCATATGGCGGTGGTCGGGGGCTTCAGCTTCTTTCTGGCGCGCCTGCTGGTCGCGGCCTGGCCCTGGCTGGCCCTTCGGGTCCCGGGCAAGAAGGTGGCGGCCTGGGCGGGATTGCTGGCGGTGGGAACCTATCTCGTCATCTCCGGCTCGCCTCCACCGGCCGAGCGTGCGGCGATCACGGCCTCCATCGCCTTTCTGGCCATCCTGCTGGACCGGCCGGCCATTACCATGCACGCCCTGGCGGTGGCCGCTTTCGTGGTTCTGTTGCTGCAGCCCGAGGCCATCGTGACGCCGGGCTTCCAGATGTCGTTCGCAGCCACTGCGGCGCTGGTGGCCCTGGTCGAGGCCTGGCCTGTCCGTCCGCGCGAAATCTCCGCGCCCTGGCCGATTCTGCTGGTCCAGCGGGTGGGGGCCTGGCTGGGCATGGCGGTCCTGGCCAGTCTGGTGGCGGGGGCTGCGACCGGGCCATTCGCCATGCAGCATTTCAACCGCACCTCCATGTATGGGCTCGGGGCCAATCTGGCGACGGCGCCCCTGTCGGACTTTCTGATCATGCCGGCGCTGGCGCTCGGAGCCCTGCTGGAGCCGATGGGGCTGGGTGCGCCCTTCCTTTGGCTCGCGGGGCAGGGGATCGGGATGATGCTGTCTATCGGGGAATGGGTTGCGGGTCTGCCGGGGGCAGTAAAGACAGTGGCCAGTGCGCCGGACTTCGTCCTGCCCATCGCCTTTTTCGGCGTTTTGTTCTGCTGCCTGTGGCGAGGGCCGTTGCGTTGGCTGGGCCTGCCGTTTGCGGCGGCGGTGATGCTCTGGCCGCGGGCCCCTGTGCCGGACGTGTGGATCGGTGATGGCGGAACCAATGCCGCCTTTGTCGAGGCTGGTCAGGCGGTGGTGATGCGCCCCGGTGTCCGAAAGTTTGCGGTCGATGTGTGGACCCGGCGTCGGGGCCTCGAAGCCACGGAGCGGGCGGCGGACGGCTGGACCTGTACGCGCTTCTCGTGTGCGTCGACCGAGCCCGGAGCCGGGCCACTGGCCATGTGGTGGGGCCGTCGCGCGCCGACGCCGGACGAGACTGACGCCCTGTGCCGATCCGCGCCAGTTGTCAGTGTGCGGGCAAGTGTGGCGGTGCTGCCGCCCTCATGCATCGGGCGGCTTGTGCTGGACGGAACGGACTACGCCCGCGGCGGGGCGGTCGAACTGTGGCGGGTGGGGCCGGCGTCCGAGAACGGCTGGCGCGCGGTCTGGGTGGCGGAAGTACGCGGCGACCGGCCCTGGTCGCAGATAACGGCTGCGCCGTTTCCGGGATAACAAGGGCCGCGCGACTGTCCGGTCTTCCCGGCCGAAGCGTAGAGTGCAGCCGGGGTGCGGTCAGTGATAGCGGCGGATGAGGCCGACCAGTTTGCCCTGGACCTCGACCTGGTCGGGGCCGAAAATGCGGGTCTCGTAGTTGCGGTTGGCCGGCTCGAGCGCGATCGAGGCACCCTTCTTGCGCAGGCGTTTGAGGGTGGCTTCCTCGCCCTCGACGAGGGCGACGACGATCTCGCCCGAGGTGGCGGTATCAGTCGATTTGATAATCACCAGATCGCCGTTGAGGATGCCGGCCTCGATCATGGAGTCGCCCTCGATCTCAAGCAGATAGTGTTCACCGGCGCCCAGCATGGCCTCAGGCACCGGATAGCGGGCCGTCTCGTGCTCGATGGCGGCGATGGGGGTGCCGGCCGCGATCTTGCCCATCAAGGACAGCTCGCGGGTGTCATTGGCCGGTTCGGCGGCCATGGGGCGGCCGCCGCCTTCGATGACCGAAGGGGCGAAGCCCGCCCGGCCGCGTGGCGCGCCTGCGGTGGCCTGATCCGGCATCTTGGTGACTTCCAGCGCCCTGGCCCGGTGGGCCAGACGGCGGATGAAGCCGCGCTCTTCCAGCGCCGTGATCAGTCGGTGAATGCCTGATTTGGAGGCCAGGTCCAGCGCCTCCTTCATCTCGTCGAACGAGGGGGAGACGCCGGTCTCCTTGATCCGTTCATGGATAAACATCAGCAGTTCGTGCTGTTTGCGCGTGAGCATGGCGACCTCGAAGACGAATCCCGTTGGAAGAACGCTAGCGGAACAAACCGCAAACGTCCACACCGTGTTCCTGTGCTGTTCCGGTTAAGGACCCGTTACCCGCATTGCCGTGAGGTCGTTGCTCTCACCGGCTTGGCTGTCCTGATACAGCCTCAGAGACGCTTTCAGGAGGTCTGCAAAGCTTTCAGGGCCAGAGGTCAGCAAACCGAACGGGAGGTGCTGGATCGATCCGTTGTTCAGCCGGAGAGCGAGCGTGGGGTAGCGTCGGATCCAGAAATCTCCATGCACAAAGACGATCTCATCGATGTCACGAAAATAGATCGGCTGAGCCCAGCTATAGAACTCAAGCCGGTCGTCATGGAGAGTGAACGACGGCTTCGACTTGAACGCGATACGATAGAGCCAGAAGGCGAGCCAGCCGCCCGCCACCAGGAAGAGCACGCCGGACAGTTCGCCGTTGCCGCGGAGATCGAATGCCCGCCCTTCGGTCGAAATCTGGACGGAGCCGACGAACAGAAATGTTACGGCGCACAAGATGGCGAAGGTGACCTTGGCTGAACTCAGTTTGGGCACCGCCGTGCTCATTGGAGCAGCGCGCGCGTCGCCGCCTCGACGTCAGCCTGCCGCATCAGGCTCTCGCCGACCAGCACCGCCTGCGCATGGGCTTCAGACACCCGGGCCACGTCGTCCGGCGTGAAGATGCCGCTCTCGGAGACCAGGAGGGCTTCGGTTGGAGCCATGGAGGCGAGGCGTTCGGTGACGGCGAGGTCGACCTCGAAGGTCCGGAGGGAGCGGTTGTTGATCCCCACCAGATCGCCGCCCAGCGCGCAGGCGCGGGCCATTTCGGCCTCGTCATGCGTCTCGATCAGGGCGTCCATGCCGAAACGCTCCGCCTCGGCCAGCAACTCGGTGGCGAGGGCGTCGTCGATCATGGCGAGGATGATCAGGATGCAGTCGGCACCCAGGGCCCGGCTCTCGGCCACCTGCCAGGGATCGACGAGGAAGTCCTTGCGCAGGCAGGGCAGGGTGGTTGCGTGGCGGGCGGCGGCGAGGAAGGCGTCATCGCCCTGGAAGCTGGGGCCGTCGGTCAGGACCGACAGACAGGTCGCGCCGCCGCGTTCGTAGGCGCGGGCCAGCGCGGGTGGGTGGAAATCGGCGCGGATAAGGCCCTTGGAGGGGCTGGCCTTCTTGATTTCGGCGATCAGGCCGGGGCGACCGGTGTGTTCGACATGGCGCTCAAGGGCGGCGCGGAAGCCGCGCGGCGGCGAGGCGAGGCGGGCGCGCGCCTCGACCGCATCCTGCGAGGTCATGGCCTTGCGAGCATCGACATCGATGCGTTTGTAGGCGGCGATGCCGGCGAGGACGTCGCTCAAGCGGGGTCTTCCTCGATCACCGTATTGGTAGCCTCGACCAGATCGGCGAGGGCCTTCGCGGCTCGACCATCGTCGATGGTTGCAGCGGCCATGGCCGCGCCCTCGGCCAGATCGGCGGCACGGTCGGCGACGACGAGGGCAGCGGCGGCATTGAGCAGGACGATGTCACGATAGGCACCCGTCGCCCCGTCCAGCAGGGCGCGCAGGGCGACGGCATTCTCTTCCGCATCACCGCCGCGCAGGTCCGCGAGATCGGCGCGCGGCAGGCCGGCGTCTTCGGGCGTGACGGTGAAGCGGCGGACGGCACCGTCCTTCCATTCCGCTACCTCGGTCTCACCCGTGGTGGTCAGTTCGTCGAGGCCCTGACCGTGGACGGTCCAGGCGCGGGTGGCTCCCAGACGGCCCAGCACCTCGGCCAGGGGCTCCAGCAGACGGGGGTCATAGACGCCCATGACCTGACGTCTGGCACCGGCCGGATTGGACAGCGGGCCCAGCAGGTTGAAGACGGTGCGAAAGCCGATCTCGGCCCGGACCGGCCCGACGTGGCGCATGGCCCCGTGGTAGGCCGGGGCGAAAAGGAAGGCGATGCCGGCCTGATCCAGCGATCGGCGCTGCTGGGTCGGGCTGGCCTGCAGATTGACGCCCAGCACCGAAAGCACGTCCGACGACCCGGATCTGGAGCTCATGGCCCGGTTGCCGTGTTTGGCGACCTTCAGTCCCGCACCGGCCAGGACGAGGGCGGCGGCGGTGGAAATGTTGAAGGTGTGCTGGCCGTCGCCGCCGGTGCCGCAGGTGTCGATGGCGTCATAGGGATGGACGAGAGTTCGGGCGGCCTCGCGCATGGCGGTGGCGAAGGCGGCGATCTCCTCGACCGTCTCGCCGCGGATACGCAGTGCGGTGATGGCGGCGGCGACCTGGGCCGGTGTCGGCTCGCCGCGCAGACAGGCGGCGAAGAAGGCGTGGGCCTCGTCCGCCGTCAGGATGCGGCCGTCGACGAGCTTGGCTAGCAGGGGTTTGAACGTATCCGCCATCAGACCATCGCCGTACGTTTGATGTCGGCGAGGTCGAGGAAGTTCGCCAGCAGGTCGTGACCGTGTTCGGTGGCGATGGATTCCGGGTGGAACTGGACGCCGTGGATCGGGCGGGCCTTGTGGGCGAGACCCATGATCTCGCCGTCGGCGGTCCAGGCGGTGACCTCGAGCACCTCGGGCAGGGTCTCGCGGCGCACGGCCAGCGAATGGTAGCGGGTGGCGGTGAAGGGTGAGGGCAGGCCGGGGAAGACGCTGCGGCCCTCATGTTCGATTGGCGAGGTCTTGCCGTGCATCAGGGCCTTGGCGCGGATCACTTCGCCGCCGAAGGCCTGGCCCATGGCCTGATGGCCGAGGCAGACGCCGAAGATGGGCATCTCCAGCGGGGCCGTGGCGAGCAGGTCGAGGCAGATGCCGGCCTCGTTCGGGGTGCAGGGACCGGGCGAGAGCAGGACGGCCTCGGGTTTGAGCGCCCAGGCCTCGGCGGCTGTCAGGTCGTCATTGCGCACGACACGCGTCTGCGCGCCCAACTCCGCGAGGTAGTGGACGAGGTTCCAGGTGAAGCTGTCGTAGTTGTCGACGACGAGGATCATGGTCCGGCTTCTAGGGTGTGCGGGGGGCCGCGCCAAGCGGATGTGACGGTAAGTCTTCGTTAACCGAAGCCGCCCGAATTGAACCGCTCGGCCCGGGGAGTTTCATGGCGTACACCAGCATCGACAAGGCACGCAAGCTGCTGACGCCTGCGGTACCGCGGAGCGCCAGCCCCTATGCGACGCTGGGGGCGGCGGCGCTGGCGGCGATGGCCGCCGTGCTGATGGCCGGGGTCATGGTGCTGGGGCCGGGTGTGCGGTTCGACGAGACTGTGATTTCGACCCAGCCCTAGTACCGCCTCAGCGGTTGCCGAACGGATAGCGCCAGGCGTCCTCGGCGGCGCGCATCGGGGCGCGGGCCTTGGCCAGGGTTTCCGCATATTCCGCCGCAGGGTCGCTGTCGGCGACGACTCCGGCCCCGGCCTGAACGTGGATCTTGCCGTCGGCGAACAGGGCTGTCCTGAGCACGATGCAGATGTCGGCCTCGCCGCCCGACGAGATATAGCCGACACCACCGCCGTAGCCGACGCCGCGCTTTTCGCCTTCCAACTCGTCGATGATCTCCATGGCTCGGACCTTGGGAGCCCCGGACAGGGTGCCGGCGGGCAGGGCGGCCAGAAGGGTGTCGACGGCGTCGAGGTCCGGATGGGCGTCGCCCTGGACCTCGGAGACGATGTGCATGACCGAGCTGTAGCGTTCGACGCGGAAGCTTTCGATGACCTCGACCGTGCCTGGGGCGGCGACGCGGCCGACGTCATTGCGTCCTAGGTCCAGCAGCATCAGGTGCTCGGCCCGTTCCTTGGGATCGGCCAGCAGTTCGGCTTCCAGCGCGCGGTCGGTCTCGGGGGTCTCGCCGCGCGGCCGGGTGCCGGCGAGCGGCCGGATGGTGACGCGCCCGTCCTTGAGCCGGACAAGGATTTCCGGGCTGGAGCCCGCGAGCTGGAAGTCGCCGAAGTCGAGATAGAACAGATAGGGCGAGGGGTTCCGCCGTCGCAGGGAGCGGTAGAAGGCGAAGGGATCGCCTGTCCAGGGTGCGGCAAAGCGGTGGCTGAGCACGACCTGAAAGATGTCGCCGGCCCCGATATAGTCCTTGGCGAGGGCGACCATGTTGGCGAAATCGGGCTCCATGACCGGCGAGCGGAAGGGCGCGATCTCCGTCTCGACCGCAGCGGGCAGGGCCGGGAGCGGTGTCCTAAGGTCGGCCTCGAAGCGATCGAGCCGCGCGACGGCGGCGTCGAAGGCGGTCCGGGCGTCGAGGCCGCTGTCCGGATAGCCGGCCGAAACCAGCACGATCTCGTGGCTGACGGAATCGAAGATGGCCACCAGGGCCGGCCGGGTCAGAACGGCGTCGGGCAGGTCCAGCGGATCGGAATTGGGTGGACCGAGAGGCTCCAGCAGCCGCACCATGTCATAGCCGAAGACGCCGAACAGGCCGGCGGCCATGGGCGGAAGACCAGCGGGCAGGTCGAACCGTGACGCTGCCATCAGGGCGCGGAGCGAGGTCAGGGCGTCGGCGGGCTCGGGCGTGTAGCGGTCGGCGGCGATGGCCGCGCCGCGCGCCAGTTCAGCGGAGCCGTCGCGGCAGCGCCAGACCACGTCCGGCTCTCGGGTGATGATCGAATAGCGGCCGTTGACGGCACCGCCCTCGACCGATTCCAGCAGGAAGGCGTGGGTGCGGCCGTGCCCGACCTTGAGAAAGGCCGAGACCGGGGTCTCAAGGTCGTCGACCAGTCGCCGGATGACGACCTGGGGCCGGCCCAGGGACCAGCCATCCTCGAACCCGGCGAAGCCGCCTTCGCCGTCCGCCGTCATCGCGCCGGCGGCGTGGCCGGCGTAGCGGGCGCAGCCGGGGCTTCGGCCGGCAGGCCCAGGGCCGTGCGGGCCAGGGGCTCGTCATACTCAGCCTTGCTGCGGGCGGCGGCGGCGCTAATGGCGGCCTCACCCACGGCATTGGTGTGGTCCCCGGCCATGCGCTGGCGGAACTGTTCGGCCATCGGCGCGGCGAGGGCCGGCACGGCGGCGCTGATCCGGTCGGTGCGACCGATGACGAAGGTGTCGGCGGTGTTCTGCTGCGAGAAGGGTTCACCGCGTGCGCTGCTGAACACGCCCGCGACAATGCCCTGACCGTATTGCTCGCCGGCCTGACGGCTCAGGCCCGTGGCCGTCTGGACGGTGGCACCGGCAGAGGCGGCCACGGCGGCGAGGTCTTCGCCCCCGCGGACACGGGCCGCAAGCGCACCGGCGCGGTCGCTGAGCAGACGCGCATTCTCGCGCTGGATCCATGCCTGGGCCAGCGGGGCCCGGATGCTGGCCAAGGGGGGCAGGGCCGGGGCCAGGACATCATCCAAGCGGACTACGAAATACTGGCCCTGACCCATGTCGACCACTTCGCTCTCGGCACCCTTGCCCAGGCTCCACATGGTCTGGATCAGCTGCGGCGGCAGTCCGGGATTGATCTCCTGTCCGTTGCGGAGCTTGCCGTCCTGACGGATCGGCGGGATGCGGATCATGCGGGCACCGACCTCGCGTACGGCGACGTCGAGGGTCTTGCCCTCCTGGCGGGCCTTCTCATAGGCCTCGACCCGGCGATAGACGGAGGCGCGGGCGTCTTCGGCGCGCAGCTCGGCGATCACCTGTTCGCGCACATCGGCGAGGGTCGCAGGACGGCCCGGCTGGATGCTGGAGAGTTTGGCCACGACGAAGCCGACGCCGGCCTGGATCGGGGCGGAAACCTGATTGACGGTGAGACCATAGACCGCGGCGGCGACGGCCGGGTCGCCCAGGGCGCTGCGCGGCGTGTCGACATATTCGGCCGGCTGGATGCTGTTTGCGCGGGCCACGTCGGCCGGGGACTGGCCGGCGCGCAGGGCGGCGGCGATCCGATCGGCGGCGGCGCGGTTGGGCGCGGTCAGGGTCACGAAGCTGCGCTTCTCGGGCTGGGACAGGGCATCGCGGCGGAAGTTGAACCGCTCCTCAATGCGGGCCTCGGTCGGTGCAGCCGTGGCCCCGGCACCGTCGTCGAACAGGACCACGGAGGCGGTCCGGGATTCCGGCATACGCAGACCCAGCTGCTCGGCATTCTGGGTCATGAAGGTGGTCAGCTGGGCATCCGTCGGTGCCGGTGCGGTCCCGGCCATGGCCTGGGTCACGGTGAACCAGCGGCCGTCGCGGGTTTCGAGCGCCTGGCTGGCCAGGATGGCCCCATAGACGCGCGGCAGGCGCATGCCGGCACCGAGGGCGGCACCGTAGTGCTGGGTGGAATACTGGTCGCGCAGCTGGGCCTCGAACATCTCGGGCGTGGCGTTGTTTTCGGCCAGGGCGTTCCGGTACTGCTCTTCACTGAATTGGCCGGTAACGCTGTCGAAGAAGCCGGGGGCCTGGCGGATCTGGCGCAGGACCAGTTCCTTGCCGGGACGGATGCCGGCCTTCCAGGCCCAGTTCACGAAGCCGAGCTGCTGGGACTTCTGCTCGAGGTACTGACGCAGGCCGCCTTCGCCGATAAGTTCCTCGAATGTCAGGGCGCGTCCGGCCTGCTGCTGGGCCTGCTCACGGATGCGGTCGAGTTCGCCCCGGAATTCCGCCTGGCCGAGGCTGCGCTCGCCTGCGGTGACCACATGTTTCGGACCGAGACTGGTCAGCACGTCCATCTGCGTCCCGCCGGTGACCAGCAGGGCGAGGGCCAGGACAACCAGAAGGCCGATGGCCCATTTCGATTTGGCGAAGGTACGGAAGGCGGTGAGCATGGTCGGTCCTGGCGGATCAGCGGCAAGGGTGCTGCTTGGCCTATAGGGTGTCAGCGGCCCGCACGGCAAGACGATGGCACGATTGTTGGGCCGTGGTGACAAGGCTCCGACACCCGGAACCGACGCCGCCGGGTGTTTTGACGCAGGCTGAAGCCCTCTTCGGCCGAGCGTTGGAAAGTGCGGGAAGGGCCGGCGGAGTGCCGGGCGTGGAGCCCGGGGACCGTTGGGAAGTGAATGTTTCGGCTTCGCGTCATCGCTCCGCACGGAATGTCTGGCCGGGAGCTTTCGGCCTGAATGTCTTCAGGACCAGCGGCGCTCTGCACGCCTTGCCGACGCAGCCTCCGGCCAATGTGGCGAGGCCTTGCGAACCCGATCCCCGGAACGGCGCGGGTTGCCGGCCCGTCGCCCTTCACGTTCGGCCTGTGCTTGCCCCGCGGGGGCTCGCGCCTTGAGGCCGGACTGTCGGAGCTTGCACTCGCCGCACGGCGGCTTGCTGCTTGGGGTCCGGGGGCGCTCGCGAGCCGCTGCGGTGGGCGAAGAGATCGCTCCCGCTCATCCGGCTTCCGCCGCGAAAAGATCGCAAGGCCTTGCGCCCGCCCCTGCGACGGAACGGAGGGATCATGGGGCCGGGTCGGCGTGCGGCGGGCCAGGGACGCTGATTTCTAGGGAAGGGGCGCGGAATCAGGGGCTGGCGGCCCGGGGCCTGCTGACAATCGGCGGATTTCGAGCATTCGGCTGGCTGCCCCGTCAGGGGGAGAAGGAATTCGGGTGGTTGGCTTGTCAGCGGCCGCCGCATAGAAAGCCCGGATGATAAAGACC
Organism: Caulobacteraceae bacterium; assembly: GCA_019746095.1. Taxonomy (GTDB): domain Bacteria; phylum Pseudomonadota; class Alphaproteobacteria; order Caulobacterales; family Caulobacteraceae; genus Brevundimonas. Next base: position 6,724 of record JAIESL010000090.1, on the reverse strand, counting down.
GCAAAACTGATCGCCGGAAACTGGAAGATGAACGGCCTCGGCGCGAGCCTGGGCGAGGTGGATAGGCTGTGCGCGGGGCTGGCCGAGGCCAGCCCCGCTTGCCGTGTTGCCCTGTGCCCGCCCGCCACTCTCGTCGAACGGATGGCGCAGGCGGCCGGAGCCGGAATCGAAATCGGCGGGCAGGACTGCCGCGCCGAGACCCACGGTGCCTTCACCGGGGACATTTCGGCGGCCATGCTGAAGGATGCCGGGGCCACCCTGGTCATCCTGGGCCATTCTGAGCGCCGTCAGGGGTATGGCGAGACCGATGCCCTGGTGTCCGCCAAGGCGACGGCGGCGCTGGAGGCCGGCCTGGCACCCATCATCTGCGTCGGTGAGACACTGGAGCAGCATGAGGCAGGCCGGGCCGTCGAGGTGGTGCGTGCCCAGATCCTCGGCTCCCTGCCGACGGCCCTGGCCGGTCGGGATTTCGCGGTCGCCTATGAGCCGGTCTGGGCCATCGGTACGGGCCTGACGCCGACGCTGGAGCAGATTGAGGAAGTTCACCGCGCGGTTCGGGCGGCGATGGTCGAGCGACTGGGGCCCGGGGCCGGCGGGACACCGATCCTCTACGGCGGCTCGGTCAAGCCGGACAATGCGCGCGAAATTCTGGCCGTGCCCGAGGTCGGCGGGGCCCTGGTCGGCGGTGCCTCGCTGAAGGCGGCGGACTTTCTGGGGATTGTGCGCGGGGCGTGACGGTTCAGGGGGACTGTGCAGCCGTTCAGGGTGCCGCCTGCCGGCTGGTCCCTAATGCCTATTCCCTAGTTCCTCCCCAAATGTTAGACGCCGCCGCTTGATCGGCGCGGTCCGCGCCACACATATCGGCTGCCATGCTCCAGACCATTCTCCTCGTCGCCATGATCATCATCTCGGTCGCGCTCGCCGGCGTGATCCTGATTCAACGTTCCGAGGGCGGCGCGCTCGGGATGGGCGGTGGCCCCTCGGGCTTCATGACGGCGCGTGGAGCCGGCAATCTGCTGACCAAGACGACCTGGGTTCTGGCGACGCTGTTCTTCCTTTGCGCGATCGGCCTGACCATTCTGGGCAATGTCGAGCGCTCCAACCGTTCGATCGTCGATGTGGATGCTGTCGGCGAACTGATGGCCCCGGCCACGCCGGCCGCAGGTGCTGCGGCTGATCCGGCCGCCCCGGCCCAGCCGGCGGCTCCGTCGCTGCAGAACCTGGAATCCAGCCTGTCGGGGATTTCCGCCGCCCCGGCCCCGGCTGCGGCCCCCGCTCCGGCGCAACCGGCCCCCGCGAACTAGGATGGGCGGGGGAACCATCCCCGCCTTTCCCGATCGCTCCCGAAGTCCCTTCAGCACCCGGCCGGGCCGTGTGTGGTGCATCTTTTCCATGCTTGCGGGATCCCGTGCGGTTCCGCGGGTCGAATCAGCGGTAGAGTGACCTCCCATGGCCCGTTATGTGTTCATCACCGGCGGGGTGGTTTCCTCACTTGGAAAAGGCCTCGCCTCCGCCGCGCTCGGCGCATTGCTTCAGGCACGGGGCTACAAGGTCCGCCTGCGCAAGCTTGACCCCTATCTGAACGTCGATCCGGGCACGATGAGCCCGTATCAGCACGGCGAGGTCTTCGTCACCGACGACGGGGCCGAGACCGACCTCGATCTGGGCCACTATGAGCGGTTCACCGGTGTGTCTGCGGCGAAGTCCGACAACATCACCACCGGCCGGATCTATTCGACCATTCTCGAGAAGGAACGGCGCGGGGACTATCTGGGTGCGACGGTCCAGGTCATTCCGCACGTCACCGACCAGATCAAATCCTTCTGCCTAACGCCGGCCCTGACCGATGACGGTGAGGATGTCGATTTCGTGCTGGTCGAGATCGGCGGCACCGTCGGCGATATCGAGGGTCTGCCGTTCTTCGAGGCCATCCGCCAGCTGGGTCAAGACCTGCCGCGCGGCCAGTCGTGCTTCGTCCACCTGACCCTGCTGCCCTTCATCAAGACCGCAGGCGAGATGAAGACCAAGCCGACCCAGCATTCGGTCAAGGAATTGCGCTCGATCGGCATCCAGCCCGACATCCTGCTGTGCCGCTGCGAATTCCCGATCCCGCCGGAGGAAAAGCGCAAGATCGGCCTGTTCTGCAATGTGCGTGCGACCGGCGTGATCCAGGCTATGGATTCCAACGACATCTATGCCGTGCCGCTGGACTATCACCGTGAGGGGCTGGACGCCGAGGTGCTGGCCCATTTCGGCATCACCGACGCCCCGGAACCCGACCTGACCATGTGGCAGGAGATCGCCCGGCGACGGCTGCAGCCCGACGGCGAGGTCACGGTTGCCGTGGTGGGCAAATACACGGTCCTGAAGGACGCCTACAAATCCCTGATCGAGGCCCTGCATCACGGCGGAGTGGCCAACAATGTCAGGGTCAACATCGACTGGGTCGAGGCCGAGACGTTTGAAGGCGACCGCGAGGCCTGTGATGCACGGCTTCAGGCCGCCCACGCCATCCTGGTGCCCGGAGGCTTCGGGGAGCGCGGCTCCGAGGGCAAGATCGAGGCGGCCCGCTTCGCCCGCGAGCGCAAGATCCCCTATTTCGGCATCTGTTTCGGCATGCAGATGGCGGTGATCGAGGCGGCCCGGAACCTGGCCGGCTATCCCAAGGCCTCATCGACGGAGTTCGGGCCCACGACCGAGCCTGTCGTCGGCCTGATGACCGAATGGACCCAGGGCAATCAGCGGGTCTTGCGCCAGCAGGGTGGCGACATGGGCGGAACCATGCGGCTGGGGGCCTATGACTCGACCCTGAAGCCCGGTTCGCGGATTGCCGGGATGTATGGCTCGACCACGATCAGCGAGCGGCACCGCCACCGCTATGAGGTCAACATCAACTATCGCGAAGCCATCGAGCAGAAGGGCGGCCTGACCTTCGCCGGCCTGTCACCCGACGGCGTCCTGCCCGAGACGGTCGAGCGCGAGGACCATCCGTGGTTCATCGGCGTGCAGTATCACCCGGAACTGAAGAGCCGACCCTTCGCCCCGCATCCGCTGTTCGCCGGATTCATCGAGGCGGCGCTGGTGCAGAGCCGGCTGGTCTGAGGGTTCGCCGACGCCTGCGGGCGGTGGGCGCGTGTCAGGATGAGGGGGGCAGGTCCGGTTTGGTCTTGTCAGGTTGGGCCCCGGTCTCTGCCACGGAGCGGGCGGTCAGGCCTTCAAACGGCAGGCGATGACGGCAGCGCACGCAGACCTGGCTGCCGGGCTGGCTGCGGCTATCGACGTACAGATGGCCTTTCAGGTGACATTTCAAAGATTTGAACATGGCGGGCCCCGGCATTGACCATAGGTAATGCTTATATCAACCATTGTTACAGATTTTGTTGCAGCGCAAGATGAGAACGGCGGAGGGTACCTGATGTGGGGACGCTTTTCGCCGGTATGCGGGATTGTGTTCGGGCGTCCGCGAGGGTGTAGTTCTCCTCGAAGCCACTGGGGGTGATGAGGGGAATGGGGTCCGCGGCGCGGTTCCGGCGGGGATTCACCCTGGTGGAGGCCATGACGGCCCTGCTGCTGTTCGCCCTGATTGCGGCGGCGGGGACGGCGGTGCTGGCCACGTCCATCAACAACCGGTTTGCCGTTCGCGAGGCGAGCGAGCGCACGGCGGCCCTGCAGCGTATGCGCAGCCTGCTCCGGGCAGACCTGGGCCAGGCCACGACCCGGCGGACGCGCGACCGGAACGGTGAGCCGCAGCCCTTGCCACTCGCCGGGCCGGGCGGGCCGGCAGATCCGGTCCTGACCGTGACCCGCGCGGGCTGGAGCAATGCCGGAGGTGCCCGCAGGTCGTCCCTGCAGCGGGTCGAGTACCGGCTGGTGGACGGGGTGCTCGAGCGGCGCGTCTCGCGGTTTCTGGACGGGTCGCGGCCCGGTCCGCCGCAGCGGCTGCTGACCGGGGTGTCGGAGCTGACCGTCGGCTTCATTCGGGACGGCCGCGAAACGGAGGCACCAGTGCCTGACCCCGCAGGCCGCCCGCCCGATGCCGTGCGCCTGACCCTGACCCTCGAGGGCTATGGCACGATGACCCAACTGTTCCTGGTCGGGGGCGGGCGATGAAGGGGGCGATGCGGGAACGGGCGGGGATGGCACTGCTGACCGTCCTGCTGCTGGTGGCGGTCATGGCGGTGGTGGCGGTGGCCGTGCTGGATGATGTGCGGTTCTCGGTGCGCCGGACGGCCAATGCCGAGGCCGGAGCCCAGGCCCAGTGGTATGCTGACGGGGCCGAAACCTTGGTGAGGGGTCAAATCGCCCGGCTCGTCGCCGAGGGGGCGGGCACGAACCGTACGCCGCTGACACCGGCGTGGAACGGCCGGGTGGTCACCCTGCCGATCGACGGCGGCAGCCTGACCGCGATCGTCCGGGATGGCCAGGCCTGTTTCAACCTGAACAGCGTGGTCGAATGGACGGGGGACCGGTGGGCCGGGCAGCCCTCGGCGGCGGCCCAGCTGCTGAGCCTGGGAGACGCCGTCGGCGTCGAACCGACCCGGATGCGTACCATAACCGACAGTTTGATCGACTGGATCGACACGGATACGACGGCGCGCCCGCTGGGGGCCGAGGACAGTGCCTATGCCGGTCTGGCTGAACCTTACCGGACCGGCGGCGTTCCACTGGCCGAGGTATCGGAGCTGAGGGTCATGCGCGGGGTTGATGCGCGGACCTATGCCCGGCTGCGGCCGCACCTGTGCGCCCTGCCGAGCGACCGCTCGCCGATCAACGTCAATACGCTCGCGCCCGAAGATGCGCCGCTTCTGGTGATGTTGACCGACGGGGCCCTGGGCCTGCCGGCCGCGCGCGCCATGATCGCGGCTCGACCGGCCGCGGGCTGGACGGGGTCGACGGAATTCTGGAGCCAGTCGGCGCTCGCGGGGCTTGCGATCAGGCCGCTGGCACGTGATCAGGTCACTGTAAGAACGGACTATTTCGACCTCCGTATCGATGTCGATCACGGTGGCACCCATGCGGTGCGCACCGCCCTGATCGAGGCGCGGCCGGGCAGCGAGCCGCGAACCGTGATCCGCCGCTGGACCCCGGAGGAATAGGCCCTGACCCGGGACTTCTGGCTTTGGGCGAACCGGCTGACAGGCCGCCGGAAATGGTGCTAACGTCGTTCGGTCGGGTCTCCGAAAGGGGCCCAACGGGGGAAGCGGGGACATTGTGAGCACGTCGACGATCAACGTGGGTCGTTACCGCCCGGTTGCGGTCTGGGCGAGCGCGGCCCTGTTCCTGGCGCTCTGCGTCGGGATCGGCGGTGTGCTGCCGTCCAAGGCCTCCGCCAGCCAGCTGCCGTCACCCGGCGTCCACGAAGGTGTTGCCTCCTGCGCCGGATCGACCTGCCATGGCCGTCAGGCCGCCGACGGGGCGGTCGTGCGCCAGAACGAACTGGTCAGCTGGCAGGATCCGACGGGGCCGGGCGGCTCGCACAGCCGGGCCTGGCGGACCCTGACCTATCCCCGTGCCCAGGCCATCACGCGCCGGCTCGGTCTGGGCCCGGCCCAGAATGCCCCGGCCTGTCTGGGTTGCCACGCAGAGCCTGCCGCCGCGCGCGGGCCCCGGTTCCAGATTTCTGACGGCGTCGGCTGCGAGAGCTGTCACGGGCCGTCGGGCGGCTGGATCGCCAGCCACTACACCGTCGGGGCCAGCCACGCCGCCAATGTCGCCCAGGGCATGACCCGGCTGGAAGATCCGGTCGTGCGGGCCAATGTCTGCCTCGACTGCCACTGGGGCAGCGACAAGCCAAACCAGTTCGTCACCCACGAGATGATGAGCGCGGGCCATCCGCGCCTGTCCTTCGAGCTGGAGCTGTTCACGGCCTTCCAGCAGCACCACGACGTCGATGCCGACTATGTGCAGCGCAAGGCGACGATGGATTCCGCCCGCGTGTGGGCCGTGGGACAAGCCGTGGCCCTGCAGCGCATCCTGACTGTCTATGGCGATGGGGCACGGACCGGGACTGGCGTCTTCCCGGAACTCTATTTCTTCGACTGCCACAGCTGTCATCGGCCGATTTCTGACGAGCCGGACGCGCCCCTGCTGGTCGAAACCAATCCGGGGCGGCCCATTCCGTTCGGGACGCCGCCCTTCAACGACGAGAACATGATCATGCTGGCGGCGGCGGCCCGCACCGCGCCGCCGGCGCTGGCCCAGCGTTTTCACGCGGACTCCCGCGCCTTCCACCAGGCCTTGGGAGCCGACCGTGCGGGCGCGCTCGAGGCCGCCCGCCGCCTGGCCGGGACTGCGGGCCAGCTGTCGGCCAGTTTCGCATCCAGCCCCTTCAGCCGCGCCGACACCTTCGCCATCCTCGAGGATGTGCTGGGGGAGGCGCTGGCCCCGCGCTACACCGACTATTCCGGCGGTGCCCAGGCGGTGATGGCGGTCGACACCTTGCTGAACGCCCTCGTTGCCCAGGGCCAGATCGAGGCCGGTGCCGTGCGGGCGATGCGCCCCGATATCGATCGGGCCTATGCCGCCGTCCGTGATCCCAACCGCTATCGGCCGCAGGAGTTCCGCCGCGCAATGGGTGGCGTCGCGAACGCCGTGAGGCGCGCCCGATGAGCCCGCGCGCCCGGGGACTGGTTCTGGCGGCCCTGGCGGGGCTGGCCCTGGCGGGTTGCGGCGGCGGCGGGTCCTCCGGCGGTGGCGGTGGCGGCGGCGGAGGTGGCGGCGGAGG
>JAIESL010000008.1 GCA_019746095.1 Caulobacteraceae bacterium | reverse complement strand
TTGCGGCGGGGAGGGGGGCGGCCTGTTGCAGCAAGACGGCGAAGACGACGGCGAGCATGGGGGAACTCCTCGGACGACCCCCGAACCCTAGCCTATTTGGCCAGGGCCCGCATCGCCTTCTCCAGCCCGTCCAGCGTCAGCGGATACATCCGCTCATCGACCAGTTCGCGCACCATCCCGACCGAGGCGGAATAGTTCCAGTAGCGCTCGGGTGAGGGGTTCAGCCAGGCCACCTTGTCCCATTGCTGCGTCGCCCGCTTCATCCAGACGGCCCCGGCTTCCTCGTTCCAGTGCTCGACCGAGCCGCCGGGCATGGTCACCTCATAGGGGCTCATGGTCGCGTCGCCGACGAAGATGGCGCGCCAGTCGGCGGGGTATTTGTTCAGCACGTCCCAGGTCGGGATCTTCTCGCTGTGCCGCCGCCGGTTGTCCTTCCAGACCCCCTCGTAGAGGCAGTTGTGGAAGTAGAAGAATTCGAGGTGTTTGAACTCGGTCTTCGCGGCCGAGAACAGCTCCTCGCACATCTTCACATGGGCATCCATCGAGCCGCCGATGTCGAGGAACAACAGCACCTTGATCGTGTTGCGCCGCTCGGCCCGCATATGGATGTCCAGCCAGCCCTGACGCGCCGTGCCGTCGATGGTGGCGTCCATGTCCAACTCGTCCAGCGCCCCCTGCCGGGCGAACCGGCGCAGGCGGCGCAGGGCCACCTTGATGTTGCGGGTGCCCAGTTCGACCTGGTCGTCCAGGTTCCTGTATTCGCGCTTCTCCCAGACCTTGACCGCCCGGCCGTGCTTGCCCGGTCCGCCGATGCGCACGCCCTCGGGATTATAGCCGCCATGGCCGAACGGGCTGGTGCCGCCGGTGCCGACCCATTTGTTGCCGCCCTCGTGCCGGCCCTTCTGCTCCTCAAGCCGCTGCTTCAGCGTTTCCATCAGCTTGTCGAACCCGCCCAGGGCCTCGATCTGCGCCTTCTCCTCGTCGGTCAGATATTTCTCGTTGAGCAGTTTCAGCCAGTCCTCGGGCACGTCCAGCGACGGCTCCTCGCCGGCACCGACGCTCTCGATCCCGGCGAACACCTTGCCGAACACCTGGTCGAACCGGTCGTAGTGTTTCTCGTCCTTGACCAGCACCGCGCGCGACAGATGGTAGAAGTCATCCACCCGACGACCCGCCATATCGCGGTCCATGGCCTCCATCAGATGGAGCCATTCCTTCATCGACACGGGAACCTTGGCGTCGCGCAGGGCGGTGAAAAAAGGGAGGAGCATGGGGGGAACCTACCAGCCTGTCGTGCACAGCCCAACCGAACTTATCGGGCTGCGGTGCCGCCGCCCGCCGCTTCCCCGCCGCCGAGCACGTCGATCACCGAAAGGATCATCATGGACTCGGACCACATGTCGCCCCGCAGGGCCTTGTCGAGCCGCACGGTCATCCGCTGTTTGACGATCCACACGCCCACCTTGGCGACGCTGGCCTTGGTCATATAGTCGTTGCCGTCACCCTGGGTGACGACACCGCGCGATATGTAGCGCCGGGGAAAGTTCGGCCCGGTAACCTCGGTGCGGGCGACTTCCCCGTCATAGTCCCGCAGGTCGGGCCATCGGTTGCGTATGGCGGCGATTGCGCTGCGGGTCTCGTCCTCCGCCGAAGGGGTCGGCGTATACTGATAGGCGTAGTGGCTCAGTGAGGCCCCCTCCACACCGGTCTGACAGCTGATGTCCTCGGCACCCGCGGCCGGATTGTAGACGCGAATGCCATTCTCGCTCATCCCCGGCCAGAAGCGGCACACCAGACCGCTGGCGCGATGCCGAACCGCCGGACCGAGCTCATCGCTCACATTCTGGAACAAGGACGGGTGACCCGAGCCGGCGATGATGGCCTCAGCCGACTCGCGGTCGCCGGCGGCGTGATGCGCGGGCCGGAGGGGGAATTCAGGCAGGTTGCCCGTCGCCTCCCCGCCGTCCTGCGCCAGGGCCAGTGGCGCGCACACAAGCGCCGCGATGAAGGTCAGTCGTGCCAGCATGAAACCCCCCGGAACAGGGGACGAGCAAGCCACGGTTGCAGACCGCCGTCTATCCCCGCCGAAGAATGAACTCGTCATCCATCCAGGCACCCACCGGATACTGATATTCGCCCGCCACCTCGAAGCCGTAGGCCGCATACAGCTTCTGAGCCTTCGCATTGCCGCTCCAGACCCCGATCCAAAGGGGGCCGTCGGTGTTCGCCTCCATCCACTCCAGCGCCACCGTCAGCAGCTTCGTGCCCAGCCCCAGTCCCTGGGCCGCCTTCGACACATACAGACGCCGCAGTTCGGCGTGGCTGGACCGACCCTCGGGATGGGGCAGGGTGTTGGGCCCGGTATTGGCGAAGGCCAGCAGGTCTCCGTCCCGCTCCGCCACCCACCAGGCCGCGCCGGGCTCCTGCAGCTTCGCCCGGATCGCCTCGGGGCTGAAACTGGCGGCGAGGAAGCGCGCCAGATCCTCGGCCGGATAGGGGATACCAAACCCCTCCACAAAGGTGTCGAGGAAGGTCTGTCGTCCCAGCAAGCCCAGGGCGGCGGCGTCGGCGTCTACGGCGGGGCGGATGATGGCATCGGTCATTCTGCGCGCTTAGGACCTTGATCAGGACGCGACAAGTCCGCCGCCCACTTCTATTCTCCGCCCGATGAGCGTCGCCCTCTTCACCCACCCCGACATGCTGGCCCACCGCCCCGGCGTCGGCCATCCCGAAAGCCCCGGGCGGCTGCAGGCCGTGCTGGACGCCCTCGATGCCGCTGCCCTCGGCCTCGACCGCCATGCCGCGACCGAGGCCACCGTCGCCGATCTCGAGCGCCTGCACCCCGCTGACCATGTCGCCCGCATCCTCGCCGCCTCGCCCGACAGCGGCCTGCGCCAGCTCGATGCCGACACCGTCCTGTCGCCGGGCAGTGTCCGCGCCGCCCGCCTCGCCGCCGGGGCCGTGATCGATGCTGTCCGCGCCCTGGCCCGCGGCGAGACCACCCGCGCCTTCGCTGCCGTCCGCCCGCCCGGCCATCATGCCGAGCCGGACACCTCGATGGGCTTCTGCCTGTTCTCCAACGTCGCCGTCGCCGCCCGTGTGGCCCAGGCCGAAGGCATGGCCCGCGTCGCCGTGATCGATTTCGACGTCCACCACGGCAACGGCACCCAGGCCGCCTTCGAGGCCGATGACAGCCTGTTCCTCGGCTCCATCCACCAGTCACCCCTCTATCCGGGGACGGGAGCGGCGTCCGAGACCGGGGTCGGCAACATCGTCAACGTCCCGGTGCCGCCCCATGCTGCCCGCGAGGCCTGGCGCGGGGCCTTCTCCGGCGGCCTGATGCCGGCGCTGGAGGTCTTCCGTCCCGACCTGATCCTGATCTCCGCCGGCTTCGACGCCCACCGCCGCGATCCGCTGGCGCATCAGTCGCTGGAGGCGGAGGATTTCGCCTGGGCCACCCGCGCCGTGCTCGAGATCGCGCGATCGTGCTGTGGGGGCAAGGTTGTGTCCTCGCTCGAGGGCGGTTACGACCTAGAGGGGCTGGGCCGTTCCGCGGTTGCCCACGTTCAGGCCTTGGGGGAGGAATAAGGACGGTTCGCCAATCGCTTACCGCCGCACATCATGCCCGCCCCCGCCAGAGACTCACTGATGGCCGACCCGTCTGCGCCGTCGAAGGCAGAAGCTGCGTCGGCCCGCGCCGCCCTCGTCTCGGTGCGTCCGGGTGCCATCGTCCTGGCCCGCCACGGTGAGCCGGCCCTGTCGCGCAAATGCTATCTGACCTCCGACCAGTACCGCGACTGGTGGGCCAGATATGAGGTCGGCGGCCTTCGGGCCGGCCAGACCCCGCCCCCCGAACTCCTGGCCACAGCCGAGGGTGCCGGCGCCATCTATGCCTCGACCAGACCCCGCGCCCAGGAAACCGCCGCCGCCATCGCTGCGGGCCGCGAGGTCATGTCGGATGCCCTGTTCATCGAGGCGCCCCTGCCGCCGCCGCACTTCCCCGCCTGGTTCAAACTTCCGCCCAAATACTGGGGGGCGGTGGCCCGGTTCTGGTGGCACGCCTTCAATCACCATGAGGGCCAGGAAACCCGGCGCGAGGCCGAGTGCCGCGCGGAAAAGGCCGCCCAGGCCCTGATCGCCCGCGCCGAGAGCGGTCAGGACGTGCTGGTCCTCGCCCACGGCTATTTCAACCATATGGTCGGCCGCCGCCTGCGCGCCGACGGCTGGGCCCTGGTCCACAACCAGGGCTTCAGATACTGGTCCCAGCGTCGCTACGAGAAGCGCTGACGGGCGGGAGAGGGCGATGATCCGACGGTCCCTGCTCGCCCTCTGCCTCGCCGCCGCCCTGTCGGCTCCGGCCTTCGCCCAGGATGCCCCGCCGGCCCCTGCGGTCGCTGTCCGCGTGATCCTAGACACCTCCGCCGGCACCATCCTTGTCGAGACCGATCCCCGCGCTCCGATCACCGCCGCCAACTTCCTGAGGTATGTGGACGAGGGCCGGTTCGACGGCACCGACTTCTACCGCAGCATGGAACTGGGGGCCGGGACCGGCGTGGTCCAGGGCGGAACCGCCAACGCCCCCGACCGCATCCTGCCGCCGATCGTCCATGAGCCGACCAGCCAGACCGGCCTGCGCCATGTCGACGGAGCCCTGTCCATGGCGCGGTTCGATCCCGGCACGGCCGACGGCGACTTCTTCATCATCGTCGGCAATCTGCCCGGTTTCGACGCCGGCCGGGCCGCGCCGGGCGATCCCGGCTTTGCCGTCTTTGGCCGGGTGATCGAGGGCATGGACGTGGTCCGCGCCATCCTCGCCGCCCCCAAATCCCCGACCGAGGGCGAGGGCTTCATGCGCGGCCAGATGCTTGACCCCCGCGTCCGCATCGTCTCCGCCCGCAGAGTGCCCGTTCCCTGAGCAGACGCGCCTGCTCCCAGATCTGACGCGCCTCCGGCCCCGGCAAATGACCCCCCGACCCCGGTCTCCGCTTGAGACCCGCCTCCGCCCCCTCTAGGGTCGCCCGCGATGACCGAAGCAGCCCCCATCTCCGCCGACCTCAGCTTCGAGGACGCCCTTCAGCGTCTCGAGGCCATCGTTTCCAAGCTCGAATCCGGCCAAGCTCCGCTGGAGGAATCCATCGCCCTCTACGAGGAGGGCGCGCGCCTCAAGGCTCATTGCGAAAGCCGGCTCAAGGCGGCCCAGCTTCGCGTCGAGAAGATCGTGGTCGGCCCCGACGGCCAGGCGAAGGGCGTCGAAGCGGCCGGGTTCAACTGATGCCGGCCCCCGCCGGACAGATCACCTTCGATGACTTCATGAAGGTCGATGTCCGCGTGGGTCAGGTGCTGGCCGTCGACCCCTTCCCCGAGGCCCGCAAACCGGCCTGGAAGCTGACCATCGATTTCGGCCCCGACATCGGGGTGAAGAAGTCCTCTGCCCAGATCACCGTCCACTACAGTCGCGACCAGCTGCTCGGCCGCAAGGTCGCCGCCGTGGTCAATTTCCCGCCGCGCCAGATCGGCCCCTTCATGTCCGAGGTCCTGACCCTCGGCTTCCCCGACGCGGCCGGCGAGGTCGTCCTGATCGGCGTCGACCGCGAAATCCCTCTCGGCGGGAGGCTCTTTTGACCCAGCTTCTCGCCGCCAATTCGCCGGAACAGGGCGTCATCGACCGCGTCGCCGAGATCGCCGATCTGGTCACGGTCGCCCTCGACGAACTGCTGCCGCGCGCGGACGGCCCCGAATCGCGCCTGACCGAGGCCATGCGCTATGCGGCTCTAGGCCCCGGCAAACGGCTGCGGCCCTTCTTCGCGCTCGAGGCCGCCAGCCTGTTCGACATCGAGGAACGACCGGTTCTGCGGGCCGCCTGCGCCCTCGAATGTGTCCATGCCTACAGCCTGGTCCATGACGACCTGCCCTGTATGGACGACGACGACGTCCGCCGCGGCCGGCCCACCGTGCACCGGGCCTATGACGAGGCCACCGCCGTCCTCGCCGGGGACGCCCTGCAGACCGCCGCCTTCGACATCCTGCTGCATGAGGATACCCACGACGACCCGGCCATCCGCTGCGAACTGGCGGCCCGGCTGTCCCTGGCGTCCGGGGCCCGCGGCATGGCCGGCGGCCAGATGATCGACCTGCTGGGCGTCCGCGATGACCTCGGCGGCGTCGCCCGCATGCAGCGGCTCAAGACCGGGGCCCTGTTCACCTATGCCTTCGAGATTCCCCTGATCATCGCCGGTGCCCGCGAGGTGCATCGTCAGGCCCTGACCAGCTTCGCCCACGATATCGGTCTGGCCTATCAGATCGTCGATGACCTGCTCGATGTCGAAGGTGATGAGGATCTCCTCGGCAAGGCGGCCAACAAGGACGCCGCACGCGGCAAGACCAACTTCGTCACCCTGCTCGGGGTCGAGGCGGCGCGGCATCGTGTCGCCCATCTCGCCGACCAGGCCCGGGCCCACCTCGATGTCTTCGGCCCCGATGCTGAAATCCTCAAGGCCAGCGTGGACTTCGTGCTAAAGCGCAGGTCCTGAACGCTTCGCGTGCTTGTAATGAAGCGGTAATGGTGAACCACTGATACCGCACCCGACTTAGAGTTTTCATGCCCGACACCCCGCTGCTCGACCAGGTCCAGTTTCCCGCCGACACGCGGGGCTTCGACATTTCCCAGCTGCGGCAACTGGCCGACGAGCTCCGGGCCGAGACCATCGACGCCGTTTCGGTCACCGGCGGCCACCTCGGGGCCGGCCTCGGCGTGGTCGAGCTGACGGTCGCCCTGCACCATGTGTTCGAGACGCCGAAGGACATCCTGATCTGGGACGTCGGCCACCAGTGCTATCCGCACAAGATCCTGACGGGGCGCCGCGACCGTATCCGCACCCTGCGCCAGCCGGGGGGGCTGTCCGGCTTCACCAAACGCTCCGAGAGCGAATACGACCCCTTCGGCGCGGCCCACGCCTCGACCTCGATCAGCGCCGCCCTCGGCTTCGCTGCCGCCCGCGACCAGAAGGGCGAAAAGAACCGCGTCGTGGCCGTGATCGGTGACGGCTCCATGTCCGCCGGCATGGCCTATGAGGCCATGAACAACGCGGCCGAGACGACCAATGGCCAGCTGATGGTCATCCTCAACGACAACGACATGTCGATCGCTCCACCGGTCGGCGGCATGAGCGCCTATCTGGCCAAACAGGTCTCGGGCGGCGCCTATCGCAATTTCCGCCGTTTCGGAAAGTCGGTTGCCGAACACCTGCCGCGCCCGTTCCGCAACGCCGCCCGCAAGGCCGAGGAATACGCCCGCGGCATGATCGTCGGCGGCACCTTCTTCGAGGAGCTGGGCTTCTACTATGTCGGGCCGGTCGACGGCCACGACATGGACAATCTGGTCCCCATCCTGAAGAACGCCGCGGCCATCACCGATCGCCCGGTGGTCGTCCACGTCGTGACCCAGAAGGGCAAGGGTTACGCCCCGGCCGAGTCGAGCGCCGACAAGCTGCACGCCGTCGCCAAATTCGACGTGGTCTCGGGACAGCAGTCCAAATCCGTCTCGAATGCGCCCAGCTACACCAAGGTCTTCGGGACCGAGCTGATCAAGCGCGCGCAGCTGGACCCGACCATCGTGGCCATCACCGCCGCCATGCCCTCGGGCACCGGCCTGGACCTGTTCGGCCAGGCCTTCCCGACCCGCACCTATGATGTCGGCATCGCCGAACAGCACGCCGTCACCTTCGCCGCCGGCCTCGCCGCCGACGGGATGAAGCCGGTCTGCGCCATCTATTCGACCTTCCTCCAGCGCGGTTACGACCAGGTCGTCCACGACGTCGCCATCCAGTCCCTGCCGGTGCGCTTCGCCATGGATCGCGCCGGTCTGGTCGGGGCGGATGGCTGCACCCATGCCGGTTCCTTCGACATCGGCTTCATGGGGGCCCTGCCGGGCATGGTGCTGATGGCCGCGGCCGACGAGGCCGACCTCGCCGCCATGATCGCCACCTCGCTCGAGATCGACGACCGCCCCTCGGCCTTCCGCTATCCGCGCGGCGACGGTATCGGGGTCGAGATTCCCGAACTCGCCGCCCCGCTCGAGATCGGCAAGGGCCGTATCGTCCGCGAGGGCACCACGGTCGCCATCCTGTCGCTCGGCACCCGGCTGCAGGAATCGCTCAAGGCCGCCGAGGCCCTGGCCGCACGCGGCGTCTCGGCCACCGTCGCCGACGCCCGGTTCGCCAAGCCGCTCGACGCCGACATGATCCTGCGCCTCGCCCGCGAGCACGAATGCCTGATCACGGTGGAGGAGGGAGCCATGGGCGGCTTCGGCGCCTTTGTGCTCCAGCTGCTGTCGGACAAGGGCGCGCTCGACGCGGGCCTCAAGATCCGCACCCTGTGCCTGCCCGATGTCTTCCAGGACCAGGACAACCCGGCCGCCATGTACGCCACCGCCGGCCTCAACGCCGAACACATCGCCGCCGCGGCCCTCCAGGCCCTGGGCGTCGAGGCGACCCGCGCCGTCCGGGCCTAGCATCTCCTCCCCATCTGCGTCGGCAAGGCGTCACGCGCGCCGCTGGTCCTGAAGACGTTCAGGCCGACAGCGCCCGGCCGGACATCCCGTGCGGAGCGACGACGCTAAGCCGAGACACAGACTTCCCAAAGGTCTCCGGGCTTCGCGCCCGGCGCTCCGCAGGTTCTTCCCCCACTTTGCGGCCACCCGGCCGGGGAGGCGATGACCCATGCCCGAAATCCGGGCCGCCGCCAGCGACCGTTCGCCACGTCCCCCAATTCGCGAAACAAACATGGGGAAAATCAACGATCTGACGCACGTTCGCACCGCCTTGACCTGCGAAGGTCGCGCCTATAGGTTCCGCGCCGAATTCAGACCCTCCTCGACGCCCGTCTTCCGACGTCAGCGGAGAGGCGCTGAGCAGGCCATGCCCCCGATCGAGGAATCCCGCGAAGAGACGATCAAACGTCTCACCGCCCAGGCCGACTCGCTCAAGGCGCGGGCCACGCCGGAGCCGCCCCCGTATGGCGGAGCGGCGGTCGGCTATGGCTACCGCATCATGGCCGAGATGCTCGGTGGGGTGTTTGTGGGGCTGGGACTGGGCTGGGGATTCGACCTCGTGGTCGGGTCCATGCCCTGGGGAATCATCGCCGGAACCCTTCTGGGTTTCGGTGTGTCGATCTGGTTGGCGGTGCATTCCGCCAAAAAGCTGAGCGCCCGCGCGCTGAAGGAGTTCGGTCCCCCGAGGGACCTTCCGGACGACGCGGACGAGGACGTACAGGACCGCTGACCGAACCGCCTTGTGGCGATTCGGCGTTTTTGATTTGGGAGACCCGGCGGCATGGCCGACCCGATGTATCAGTTCGAGGTTAAGCCGGTGGTGCAGATCGCCCCGGTGGACGTGCCTGGCCTCGGGCTGGTTGACCTATCGATCACCAATTCGACCGTGGCCATGTTCGTGGCCGCGACGATCATCATCCTGTTCTTCTCTGTGGTCACCGCCTCGCCCAAGGTCGTCCCCGGACGCCTCCAGGTGGTCGGCGAGGGCATGTTCAGTTTCATTGACGATCTTGCGACCGGCATCATCGGTTCGCAGGGCAGGGCCTTCTTCCCCTTCGTCTTCACCCTCTTCATCTTCCTGCTGGCGATGAACATGCTGGGCATGTTCACGGTCTTCACCGCAACGGCCCAACTGGCCGTCGCCCTGACCTTCGCCCTGATGAGCTTCCTCCTCGTCGTGGTCGTCGGTCTCGTCCGCAACGGCCTGGGCTTCTTCAAGCTGTTCCTGCCGTCGGGCGTGCCCTGGTATCTGTGGTGGCTGGTGGTGCCGATCGAGGTCATCTCCTTCCTGCTGCGCCCGGTGACCCTGTCGCTCCGTCTGTTCGGCAACATGCTTGGCGGCCACGTCGCCATGAAGGTGTTCGCCGGCTTCATCGTCTCGCTCAGCGCCGTGGCCTCGGCCGGCGGCGTCGCCTACCTCGCCTATGCGGCGGCGGTGCTCGCCTTCGGCGGCGTGCTGGCCCTGACGGCGCTGGAGTTTCTGGTCGCCTTCCTGCAAGCCTTCGTGTTCGCGGTCCTGACCTGCGTCTATCTGAACGACGCCGTTCACGCCGGTGACCACTGACCTTTCCACCCACCCTTCAATCGCTTCATTCAAAGGACGAAAATCATGGAAGCTGAAGCCGCAAAATACATCGGTGCTGGCCTCGCCACCCTGGGCATGATCGGCGCCGGCATCGGCGTTGGCACCATCTTCTCGGGCTTCCTGCAGGGTGCCCTGCGGAACCCGTCGGCCGCTTCGGGCCAATTCACCAACCTGGTTCTGGGCTTCGCCCTGACCGAAGCACTCGGCATTCTGGCCTTCGTGCTCGGCCTGCTGATCCTCTTCAGCTAAGCCTGACGACCCTTCCGGGCGGCGGTCGGTCCCAGCGGACCGCTGCCGCCCGTCGCTCTTTCTGAACCGGACTGATCATGGCTTCCAGCGACGCCCCTCCGCCCCATGATGCCTCCGCCGCAGCGCCGGCGGGAGCCCATACGGACGCCTATGCGGCCGGTACCGAAGCAGGACATGAGTCCGGCGGTGGTCTGCCGCAGTTCGAGTTCCAGTGGTGGGCCGGCCAAATCTTCTGGACGCTGATCATTTTTGCCGTCCTCTACCTCCTGCTGTCGCGGATCTTCCTGCCGCGCCTGCGCCGGGTGAAGGATGAGCGCTCCGCCACCATTTCCACCGCCGTCGACGCTGCCCGTCAGGTCCAGGCCGAGGCCGCCGGCCAGGCCGAGGCCGCCAAGGCCGAGGTCGAACAGGCCCGTGCCGCCTCGCGCGCCACCGCCACTGCCGCCAAGGCGCGCGTGACCGAGGCGGCCAACGCCCGTGCCGCAGCGGAAGAAGCCGTCGTCAATGCCCGCATTGCCGAGGCTGAAACCGCCATCGGCAAGACGCGTGACGCTGCCATGACCAATGTCTCCACCATCGCCTCCGACACGGCCCGCGCCATTGTCGAGAAGCTGACCGGCAAGGCCGCCACGGCCGCCGAAGCCGACGCCGCCGTCAAGGGAGCCGCCTGATGCCCGCCTTTCTCACCGGCGCCTTCTGGGACCTCGCCAACGCCCAGTTCTGGGTCGGTGCCGGTCTGGTCGTCTTCTTCGGCATCCTGGTGCTGGTGAAGGTGCCCGCCGCCATCGCCGCGCAGCTGGACGGCGTCGCCGCCAAGATCCAGTCCGAGCTCGATGAGGCCGCCCGTCTGCGCGCCGAGGCCGAGGCCCTGCTGGCCCAGATCCGGACCGAAAAGGCCGAGGCCGAGGCCCAGGCCGCTGAAATGCTTGCCGCCGCCGAAGCCGATGCCCGCCTGATGGAAGTCGAGGCCAAGGCCAAGCTCGAAGAAACCCTGGCCCGCCGCCAGGCCCTCGCCGAGCGCCGCATCGCCCAGGCCGAGGTCCAGGCTGTCGCCGAGGTCAAGACCGCCGCCGCCGACCTTGCCGCCCGCGCCGCCGAACAGATCCTCGTCGCCCGCCTGGCCGGTCAGAAGTCTGACCCCCTTCTCGACGCCGCCATCGCCCAGATCAGCACCCGGCTGAACTAGGTCCGGCCTTCCGCCCGCGCGCGGTCAGGCGTCGAACCGGACCCCGGTCAGCGTCTCCGACGCCTCCCACAGGCCGGACGCGACCTCCGTGTCGAGTGCCCGGTTCGCGATCTTGCCCACGCCGGCCGGGCCCTTCATTTCGCGCATGTCTCGCGGCCCGAAATAGGTCCCCCCGGCCACGTCGGGAGCCGTCGCCGCCATCAGGATCGGCAAGGCACCGGCAGCGGCGGAGTGGCTGAAGAGCGGCTCAAGGAGCGGCCGGTACAGGAACCGCAGAACCATCCTCGCGACGGCGGACCGGCTCATCGGCCCACTGGCGATCAGGCCGGTTCGCGCATAGCCCGGATGGGCCGCCACACTGGTCAGACCCCAGCTGTTCGCGCGGTTCCGACGGTCCAGCTCCAGTCCGAACATCAGCATGGCCAGCTTCGACTGGGCATAGGCGGGCCAGGGCCTGTAGGCCGCCTCGAACTGCAGGTCGTCGAGCTGGATCCGACCGTGCCGGTGCACGATGCTGGACAGCTGGACCACCCTTGCCCGACCCCGCCTCAGCAGGGGCAGCAATCGCGCGGTCAGGGCGAAATGGCCGAGATAGTTGGTCGCCAGCTGGGTCTCGAACCCGTCCGCGGTGACGGTCCGCTGCGGCAGGGCCATCACGCCGGCGTTGTTGACCAGAATGTCGATGGGGCGGCCTTCGGCCAGCAGCCGATCTGCGAAGGCGGCCACCGAGGCCTGCGACGCCAGGTCGAGCGGTTCAAACCGCAGCCGGGCCTGCGGCTGGGCGCGCCGGATCGCGCCGATCGCCGCCTCGGCGCGGTCGGCGCTGCGTGTAGCGAGGATGACCTCGGCCCCCCGGGCGGCCAGCGCCCGGGCGGTCTCGAAACCGGTGCCGCTGTTGGCTCCGGTCACAATGGCCAGTTTGCCGGTCTGGTCGGGGATGTCGCTGGGCGTGAAGGAGGTCATGCCGGACAGGTTGGCGTCGCGCCTGTTCGGCGCAAGATGCCCCGCCTATTCCGCGGCGATATTCGACCCCTCGGGCGCGGTCCAGCGCAGCACCGGCGTCCGGGCCGCGCGGGTCTCGTCCAGACGCTTCATCGGCGCATGGAAGGGCGCACCCTTGAACCGGTCGACATCGCCGGCCTTGGCCGCTTCAGCCAGCGCCCGCATGGCGTGGATGAAGCGATCCAGCTCCTGCTTGGACTCCGTCTCGGTCGGCTCGATCAGCATGGCCCCGTGGACGACCAGGGGGAAATACATCGTCATCGGATGGAAGCCCTCGTCGATCATCGCCTTGGCGAAGTCGAGCGTGGTGATGTCCGTGCCCTTCAGCCATTCGTCGTCGAACAGGGCCTCGTGCATGCAGGGGCCTTCCGGGAAGGCGGCGCTCATAACGTCGGACAAACGGGCCTTGATGTAGTTGGCATTGAGCACGGCATCCTCAGCAACCTGACGCAGGCCGTCCGAGCCGTGGCTCATCATGTAGCTGAGGGCCCGGGTGTACATGCCCATCTGGCCCTGGAAGGCGCAGAGCCGGCCGAAGGCCTGGGCCGCTTCGTCTTCCTCGCGTTCGATCAGGCGATAGCCATCCGCGTCGTGCACGACCCAGGGGGCCGGGGCGAAGGGGGCGAGGGCTTCCGACAGCACCACCGGACCCGCGCCCGGACCACCGCCGCCGTGCGGCGTCGAGAAGGTCTTGTGCAGGTTGATGTGCATGGCATCCACGCCCAGATCGCCCGGACGGACCCGGCCGACGATGGCGTTGAAGTTCGCGCCGTCGCAGTAGAAATAGGCCCCTGCCTCATGGGTCAGACGGCTGATCTCCAGAATGTCGCGCTCGAACAGGCCGCAGGTGTTCGGATTGGTCACCATGATGGCGGCGACGTCCGGTCCCAGCTTCGACGCCAGATCGGCCACATCCACGCGGCCGTCGTCGGTCTGGGCCACTTCGACCACGGTATAGCCGACGAAGGCGGCGGTGGCCGGATTGGTGCCATGGGCCGAGGTCGGCACCAGCACCTTGCGGCGCTGCTCATGCTGGCCCGAGGCCTCGTGGGCGGCGCGGATGGCCATCAGGCCGCAGAGTTCGCCATGGGCTCCGGCCTTGGGCGACAGGGCCACGGCGGGCATGCCCGTCAGGGTCTTGAGCCAGTGCGCCAGGGTGTCCATCAACTCCAGCGCGCCCTGGACCGTCGAGGTCGGCTGCAGCGGGTGGATGTCCGAGAAGCCGGGCAGGCGCGCCATCTTCTCGTTGAGGCGCGGGTTGTGCTTCATCGTGCACGAGCCCAGCGGATAGATGGCCAGGTCGATGGCATGGTTCTTCTGCGACAGGCGCACATAGTGGCGCATCGTCTCGGGCTCGGAGAGGCCCGGCAGGCCGATCGGATCGCGACGCACCAGATCGCCGAGGTCAGAGCCGTCCGTCTTCGGTTCCGGCAGGTCCACGCCGGTCTTGCCCCAGCCGTCGCCCTCGAAGATCAGATGCTCGTTCTGCAGCAGGCCACGACCGCCGGTCAGGGTGGCGGGCTTGCTCTCGACGCGGTTCGGTGTGGTCGGGCGGCCGACGGTGTTCATGGTGCTCATGATCCGGGCTCCTTAAGCGCAGGCCTTGGCGAGTGCGCTCGCCAGGATTTTGATGTCGGCATCGGTCGTCATCTCGGTCGCCGCGACCAGCAGGACGTCATCCATGCCGGCCTCGGGAGCGAGGCGGCTGAAGGGCACGCCGCCGAGGATGCGGTGCTCGGCCAGTTGCTCGACCACCCCGGCTGCAGGCTTCGGCAGCTTCACGGCGAACTCGTTGAAGAAGCGCGGGGTCAGCACCTCGACGCCGGGGATGGCGGCCAGCGCATCGCGGGTCGCCAGCGCCTTCTCGTGGTTCAGCAGGGCCATCTTGCGAAGCCCCGTCTCGCCCAGCAGGCTCATGTGGATGGTGAAGGCCAGGGTGCACAGGCCCGAGTTGGTGCAGATGTTCGACGTCGCCTTGTCGCGGCGGATGTGCTGCTCGCGGGTCGACAGGGTCAGGACGAAGCCGCGCGTGCCGTCGGCGTCCACCGTTTCACCGCACAGGCGGCCCGGCATCTGGCGCACCAGTTTGTCGCGCGTGGCAAACAGGCCGACGTAGGGGCCGCCGAAATTCAGGGCGTTGCCGATCGACTGGCCTTCGGCGGCGACGATGTCGGCACCCATCTCGCCCGGCGACTTCAGCAGGCCCATCGACACGGCCTCGGTGACCACCACGATCAGCAGGGCCCCGGCGGCATGGGCTGCCTCGGCGATCCTGGTCACATCGGTCGCAGTGCCGAAGACGTTCGGCGTCTGGACGACGACACAGGCCGTGTCGGGTCCGATCTGCGCCATGACATCGGCCTCCGCGTCGACGGCGGCGGGCAGGACCTGGGTCTCGACGCCGACGGCATGAACCACGGTCTCGGTCGCCCGGACGTAGTGCGGGTGCACCCCGCCCGAGATCACCGCCTTGTTGCGGCGGGTCACGCGGGTGGCCATCAGCACGCCCTCGGCCATGGCGGTCGAGCCGTCATAGAGGCTGGCGTTGGCCACCGGCATGCCGGTCAGGTTCGCGACCTGGGTCTGGAACTCGTACAGGTACTGCAGGGTGCCCTGGGCGATTTCCGGCTGGTAGGGCGTGTAGCTGGTCAGGAACTCCGACCGCTGGATCACATGGTCCACCGTCGCCGGCACATGGTGTTTGTAGGCACCGGCACCGCAGAAGAAAGGCACGGAACCGGCCGACGCGTTCTTCGCCGCCATGGCCCCCAGCGCCCGCTCGACCTCCAGTTCGCCCGCCACGCGAGGCAGGTCGACGAAGCCGTCGCGCCGCGCCGCATTCGGCACGTCCACGAACAGATCATCGATGGATTTGGCCCCGATGGCCGCCAGCATGGCGGAGCGGTCGTCGGGCGTCAGCGGGAGGTAGCGCATGGCGGGGAGATCCGTGCGTGAAAGGGCTTAGAGGGAAGCGAGGAAGGCGTCGTAGGCGGCGCGGTCCATCAGGCCGTCGGTCGAGGTGTCGGCCACCTTGATCTTGGCGAACCAGCCTTCGCCTTCGGGATCAGCGTTGACGGTTTCCGGAGCAGAGGCGAGGGCGGCGTTGCCCTCGATCACTTCCCCCGAGACCGGGGCATAGACGTCCGAGGCCGCCTTGACGCTCTCGACGACGGCGAATCCGTCACCCTTGGTGACGGCCTTGCCGACATCAGGGGTTTCGACAAACACCACGTCGCCGAGGGCGTCCGCAGCGTATTGGGTGATGCCGACGGTGGCGACGTCACCGTCGAAGCGAACCCACTCGTGATCCTTGGAGAAATGCATCGGTCCGATCCTCAGGCTTTCGGTTTGCGATAGTAGCGTTGGGCGACGAAGGGCATGGCGACGACCTCGGCAGCGGCGGGCTTGCCGCGCACGATGACCTTCAGTTCCGTGCCCAGTTCGGCGAATTCCGGCGGGACATAGCCCATGGCGATGTTGCGCCCCAGGGTCGGCGACGGGCCGCCCGAGGTAACATTGCCGATGACGTTTCCGTCCATGTCGGCGATCTCGGCGCCTTCACGGGCCGGGGCGCCTTCCTTGACGCTCAGGCCGACGCGGACCCGCGAGGGGCCATCGGCCAGTTCCTTCAGGATGCGGGCGGCGCCGTTGAAGTCGGCGCGCTCCTTGCGCGACTTGGACAGGGCGAAGGTCAGGGCACCTTCGACCGGGCTGGTCGAAGGGTTGATGTCGTGGCCGTGCAGGGGCAGGCCGGCCTCGAGCCGCAGGCTGTCGCGGGCCCCAAGGCCGATCGGCTTGACGCGGGCATCCTTCAGGATCGTGGTCCAGACGCGCTCGGCCTGGTCGGCGGGCACGGAGATCTCATAGCCGTCCTCGCCGGTGTAGCCCGAGCGCGAGATGAAGCAGTCGCAGCCGAACAGCATCAGGCGGGCGCAGTCCATGAAGCCCATCTCGGACAGCAGCGGCTCATGGGCGGCCATGACCTCGGCGGCCTCGGGCCCCTGGATGGCGATCAGGGCCCGGTCGGCCAGCACCGTCAGCCTGGCGTCGCCGGACAGGTTGGCTTCGAGGAAGGCGAAGTCGGCGTCCTTGTTGCCGGCGTTGACCACGACATAGAGGCCGTCATGGTCGGGGCGGCCGGCCATCAGGTCGTCCATGATCCCGCCCTCGGCGTTCAGCAGCAGGCTGTATTTCTGCCGCCCGGCCTTCAGGATCGCATAGTCACCCGGGACGAAGCGCTCGAACTGCGCCGTGGCGTCCTCGCCGGTGATCCGGCACTGGCCCATGTGCGAGACGTCAAACAGGCCGGCGTGTTCGCGGGTCCAGCGGTGTTCGGCCAGCACGCCTTCATACTGCACCGGCATGTCATAGCCGCCGAAGCCGACCATGCGGGCACCGAGCGCGCGATGCGCCGCGTTGAGGGGGGTGGTCTTGAGAGTTTCGTCGGTCATGTCGGCCTTCAGAGTCGCGTACTGGGGCGGAAAGCTCCGCCGTCCTCGCGCCCCCGCTGTCCTGAAGCCTGAGAGATTCCGCGGTTGCCCGCTTGCTCCGTCGGCGCGCTCATGAATCCCGAAAAAGGGGAGCGACTTTCCAGCGTCCGTATGTCCTCGCGGTCCGTTTGCCTGAGCGTTTCCGGGGCGGTTGCGCCTTCGGCTCCGGACCCCCCGAAAGGGCTCCGATCTCTCCCGCGAGAGCGATCGGACCTAGGCCCCGACTCTGGCCGTGAGTCAAGCGGAACGGGCGGCGTATGCCTCGACTTCGGCCATCCGCGCGGCCTTGTCAGCCTCGTCCAGGAACGATCCCTCGAAACTGTTCCGGGCCAGCAGTGTGACCTGCTCCCGGGTCAGGCCGACGGCCTGGGCCAGCTGGCGGTAGTTCTCGTTCACATAGCCGCCGAAATAGGCCGGGTCGTCCGAGTTCAGGGTCACATGCAGGCCGCGTCGCAGCATCTCGGGCACGGGATGGTCCTTCAGGTCCGTCACCACGCAGAGCTTGAGGTTGGACAGAGGGCAGACGGTCAGGGTCATCTGCGATGCGGCCAGTCTCTGGATCAGATCCTCGTCTTCCATGGACCGATTGCCGTGGTCCATCCGGTCGATATGCAGCAGGTCCAGCGCCTCGCGCACATAGGCCGGCGGGCCCTCCTCGCCGGCATGGGCGCAGAGTTTCAGGCCCAGATCCCGGGCGGCGGCGAAGACCCGTTCGAATTTCGACGGCGGGTGGCCGACCTCCGACGAATCCAGCCCGACCCCGATGAAATGTTGCAGCCAGGGCCTGGCCGCCTCCAGGGTGGCAAAGGCCTCCTCTTCCGTCAGATGGCGCAGGAAGCTGAGGATCAGGCCCGAGGTGACGCCCAGCTCCGTTCGGGCTCGCTCCATGCCGGCGACCAGCCCCTCGACCACCACGCCAAAGGGCACACCGCGATCCGTATGGGTCTGCGGGTCGAAGAAGATCTCGGCGTGGCGCACATTATCCGCCGCGGCACGCTGGAAATAGGCGAAGGCCAGGTCCTCGAAGTCGCGGCGCGTCAGCAGGACATTGGCTCCGGCGTAATAGATGTCGAGAAAGTCCTGCAGGTTGGAAAAGTCATAGGCGGCGCGCACGGCCTCGACGCTGTCGAACGGAATGGCGACGCCGTTGCGCTGGGCCAGTTCGAACATCAGCTCGGGCTCCAGACTGCCCTCGATATGCAGATGAAGCTCCGCCTTGGGCAGGCCGACGATATAGGTGTCGAGCGACATGGAGGGGCTCCGGAAACGAGCGGCCAGTCTAGCCTACATCCGCTCCGGCGTGTCGATTCCCAGCAGGGTCAGGGCTGTTTCGAGCTGATCCAGCGCGGCCTTCGACAGGGTCAGACGCGAGCCCTTGGTCGCAGCGTCCGGGGCGATCAGCACCGGGCAGGCGGCGTAGAATTTGGAAAAGGCCTGCGCCAGCCGGTAGGCGTGCTCGGCGATGACGTGCGGCATCCGCTTGTCATAGGCCTCGGTCACGGCCTGGGAGAAGGCGTCCAGGGTCAGGGCCAGGTCGCGTTCGGCCGGCTCGGCAATGGCGATGGGGCCGGGCGTCGCGCCCTGATCGGTGCCCTTGCGCAGCAGGGATTTGATGCGGACCGCCTGGTAGAGCAGATAGGGCCCGGTCTTGCCTTCGAAGCTCATGAAACGGTCGAGATCGAAGACGTAGCTGGTGGTCCGGCTGTTCGAAAGGTCGGCGAATTTGAGGGCGGCGACCGCTACCTTGTGGGCAATGGCCTCGAACTCGGCCTCGGTCAGGTCCTCGCCCAGATGGGCTTCGCGCAGTCGTTCGCGGGCCTTGTCGACTGCCATGGTGATCAGGTCGTGCAGTTTCAGCACCCCGCCGGCGCGGGTCTTGAAGGGCTTGCCATCCGGCCCGTTCATGGTGCCAAAGCCGAGGTGGTCCAGCGAGCCCTCGGTGGCGTAACCGGCCAGACAGGCCGCGCGGAACACCTGTTCGAAATGCTCGGCCTGACGTTCGTCGACCACGTAGAGGATCAGGTCCGGATCGATGGCCTTGCGGCGGTCAAGGATCGTGGCGAGGTCGGTCGTGCCGTACATGGCCGAGCCTTCCGACGATATGACCAGCAGGGGCGGCGGGCTGGGGGCCTCGATCACCGATCCGTCAGCCAGCTTCTTCTTCCGGGTCTCGCCGGGACGGGCGACGTGGACCACCCGGGCACCGTCGTCCTCGACCAGCAGGCCGGTCGCCTCAAGGTGGGCGATCATTTCTGCCATGACCGGATCGGCGTCGCTCTCGCCGTTCCAAAGGTCGAAGGTCACGCCGAGGGCACCGAACTCGCGTTCCAGCGCCGTGCGGCTGACGGCGACGAAATGGGCCCAGAGGGCGCGGTACCCCGGGCGTCCGCCCTGCAGCTCAGCGGTGGCCTTGCGGGCACGATCGCGGAAGCCGGTGTCTTCCTTGGCCATGGCGGCAGCGGCGGGATAGAGGCGTTCGAGGTCCTCAAGCGAGACCGGGCTCTCGGCCGGGAAGGGACCATTGCCTTCCGCGAGGAAGCCGTCAGCCTTGCCCTCGTCACCGACGGCGACGATCAGCAGGCCCATCTGGAAACCCCAGTCGCCGAAATGGGCGTCGCCCCAGACGGTGTCGCCCCGGAACCGGAACAGCCGTTTCAGGCTTTCACCGATGATCGACGAGCGCAGGTGGCCGACATGCATCGGCTTGGCCACGTTTGGTCCGGCGAAGTCGATCACGACCTTGCGGGGCGCGCTGACGAGCGAGGCCCCGGCGTGCCTGTGGTCAGCGGCCACCTCCGCTGCCCGAACGGACAGGAGGGCGTCGGCCAGTTTCAGGTTGATGAACCCGGGCCCGGCCACCTCGATCGAGGAAAAGCGGGCGTCGCCGGCCAGCCGCGCGGCGACACGGGCCGCCAGCTCGCGTGGATTGGCCTTCAGTGCCTTGGCGGCGGCGAGGGCGCCATTGGACTGGAAGTCCGCCAGATCGGGCCGGTCGGACGGGGTGACCTTCGCCAGGCCGGCGTCCACGCCTTCGGCGGCGAAGGCGGCCCCGACCGCTTCGCCCAGAACAGTTCTGAGGTCGGTCATTTACCGCGCCGGCGGCTGGACGGCGGCGGCGCCGGCGTTGACGCGGAACCGGTTGCCGTTGCGGTTGAACTCGGCCATCGCCGGGGTGACATCAAAGCCGATCAGGACCTCGAAATGCTCGCCGCTGGTGGTCGCTTCGGCGCGCGGAATGACGATGGTCTGGTCCTGAATGACCGTGGTGCTCTGTGCACCGTCGAAATCCACCGGCAGGTCGAAATACTCCTTGGCCAGAACCGCGCGGTTCCGTTCGGTCACAGCGATCCAGTACCGGTAGGTGCGGGTGTCCCCCTGGGCCTGCGGCCCGCGGCCCAGGTTGAATTGGACGCGGGTCTCCACGGTGATCGGCTGATCCGACTGGTAGGAGCAGTCCGAAACCAGGCCCTCGATCTCGCCGGTATAGCCGATGTTGGCCATGGTGACGCGTTCGCCGACCACTTCGACATAACGGGCGGCGTCGTACAGCACCTTCACATAGGGGCAGGGGCCGGCCGCAGCGCTGCGGCGGAGAGGCGCGATACGGGGCGGGCGGGGGCGGTCACTCTGTTCCCCGGCTTCCTGTCCACGCTGGCCCGGGCTCTGGCCGGGACGGCCCTGCTGGCCCTGCGGATACTGGGCACTGGCCGTGGTCGGAACGACCATGGCGGCAACGGCAGCGGCGGCGATGGCCGAGGCCAGGGAAACCTTGAGGACGCGACGCATCGAATATTCTTCCGGGAACGAGGAGGTGCGGCGACAGCCCGACGCGGGGCGCACGCTGGTTGCTGATAGCGGCTAAACCGAGGCGCGGCAAACCCGCGCGAGCTTAAAGCACGGTGGCGAGGATGGGCCCGAAGGACTAGGTTCCCTCCATGACCGTCCCTGCGCCTGTCCGGCAGCCCGCCAAGCCCTCCCTGACCGTTCGTCTCGCCACCCCGCGGGGTTTCTGCGCCGGGGTTGATCGGGCGATCCAGATCGTCGAACGGGCCATCGAGAAATATGGCGCGCCCGTCTACGTTCGGCATGAGATCGTCCACAACCGCCATGTCGTCGAACGGCTGAAGGCCATGGGGGCGATCTTCGTCAAGGAACTGGACGACTGCCCGGACGACCGGCCGGTGGTCTTTTCCGCCCATGGTGTCCCGAAGTCCGTTCCCGCGACCGCCCGTGCCCGCGAGATGCTTTTTCTCGATGCGACCTGCCCGCTGGTCTCCAAGGTTCACGTCGAGGCGGAACGCCATCACGCCGCCGGCCGCCATATCGTCCTGATCGGACACGCCGGCCACCCCGAGGTCGTCGGCACCATGGGCCAGCTGCCGGCCGGAGCGATCAGCCTGATCGAGACGGTCGCGGACGCCGAGAATTTCCAGCGTCCGGGCGACACGCCCCTGGCCTATGCCACCCAGACCACCCTGTCGGTGGACGACACGGCTGAAGTCCTCGCCACCCTGAAGCGGCGGTTTCCGGAGTTGCCGGACCCCCACAAGGAAGACATCTGCTACGCCACGACCAATCGCCAGGAGGCGGTCAAACGGCTCGGCCAGGGCTGCGAACTGGTGCTGGTGGTCGGGTCCAAGAACTCGTCCAACTCTGTACGACTGGTCGAGGTGGCCTTGCGTGCCGGGGCTCGAGACGCGCGGCTGGTCGATGACGCATCGCAGGTCGACTGGTCGTGGATGGAGGGCGTCTCGACGCTTGGGATCACGGCCGGAGCGTCGGCACCCGAGCGGCTGATCGAGGAACTGGTCGAGGCCGTGAGGGCCCGGTTCGACGTCGAGCTGGTCGAGGATGCGGGCGAGCGCGAGACCGTGACCTTCAAACTGCCCCGGGTCCTGACGGCCTGATCCGGACGGGCTTGCGCCAGCGGAGCCTTTGCCGTTCGCTGGCGTTGAAGTTGTTCACCACAGGACATTTCCATGCGCCGCACCCGCCCTGCCTTCGCTGTCGTTCCGGTCGTCGCCCTGCTGGTGGTGGGATGCAGCCCGGAAGCCGGGACGCCCCCGACTCCGGTGACCCCATCGCCGGCCCCGGCCGGAGCCACGGCACCGCCGGTGAGCTATGCCTGTGAAAGCGGACAGGCGGTCACCGTTGCGTATCCCGACACCTCGACGGCCCTGCTGACCTACAGGGCGCAGAGCTACACCCTGCGGACGGTCCAGTCCGCCTCGGGAGCCCGTTACGCCGGATCGGGCCTTGAATGGTGGAGCGCCACGCGTGACGGCTCTGAGAGCGCCACGCTCAGCCGGCTCGGCCCCAATGAGGATATCGGTGTGGCGGTGCTGGAACGCTGCAGTCGGCCGTCGTCGGGCCCCGTTGCGCCTGGCCCGGCACCCGGCCCGCAGCCTGCGCCGGGCGGGGTGCTGCCCGCTTCGGCACCTTGCCGGGGTCCGCAGCTGAAGTTGTCCGCCGACGGCGGCGATGCCGGGGCCGGCAACCGCGTCTCGATCCTCGGGGTCGAGAACGTCGGCACTCGGGCGTGCAGCCTGACCGGCTACCCGACGGTGGTGCTTCAGGACCGGCAGGGCCGCGAGCTGACGGCCATCCGCATTGACCAGACCCCGGGCAGCTATTTCCGTCAGGGTCTGGCCCCGACGCCGGTCGAACTGGCACCCCGGGCCAAGGCCTTCTTCGACATCGCCTGGAATGTGGTGCCGAATGAAGGAAACGGCGAGACCGCCTGCCCGTCCGCAACCCGCATTCGGATGATGGCCCCCGGCGACACCTCGCCTGTAACCCTGGCCCAGGCCATCACACTATGCGGCGGACGCATCCGCGTGAGTCCGTTCCGCCCGGTGGCCGAGCCGGCCCCGGTACCGGCACCGGCTGCCACGACTTAGCATCGGGGGGGTTCAAACCCGGGCGGAAACGGCGTAGCGGAGCGCGCATGACAGCCAGTTTCCACGACCGCGTCCGCGCGGAGCTCGCCGATATCGACGCCCAGGGCCTGACCAAGCCCGAACGCATCATCGCCTCCCGCCAGGGACCGGTGATCAAGGTCGGTGGCCGCGACGTTCTCAATTTCTGCGCCAACAACTACCTCGGCCTCGCCGGTGACGAGCGGGTGAGCCAGGCAGGGATCGCGGCGCAGCAGAAATGGGGGGCGGGCACGGCCTCCGTCCGCTTCATCTGCGGCACGCTGGAGATTCACAAGGAACTGGAGCGCGCCGTCGCCGACTATCTCGGCTTTGAGGATTCGATCCTGTTCGCCGCCGCCTTCGACGCCAACGGCGGCATCTTCGAGCCGCTGTTCGGGGCCGAGGACGCGATCGTCTCGGACAGTCTGAACCATGCCTCGATCATCGACGGCGTGCGGCTGTGCAAGGCCAAACGCTATCGCTTTGCCAACTCCGACATGGATGACCTCGAGACCCAGCTGAAACAGGCCCGGGCCGACGGCGCGCGCGAGATCGTCATCGCCACCGACGGCGTTTTCTCGATGGACGGCTATATTGCGAAGCTGAAGGACATCCGGGCGCTGGCCGACAAATACAATGCCCTGATCATGGTTGATGACTGCCACGCCACCGGCTTCCTCGGTCCGCAGGGGCGCGGCTCCTATGCCTATCACGGCGTCGAGATCGACTTCCTGACCGGTACCTTCGGCAAGGCGCTGGGCGGGGCCATGGGCGGCTTCATCTGTGCGACCGCCGAGGTGGTGTCTCTGCTCAAGCAGCGCGCCCGGCCCTATCTGTTTTCCAATGCCCTGGCGCCGGCCATCTGCGGCTCCAGCCTCGAGGCCATCCGGATCGCGGGCGGGGTGGAGGGCGATGCCCTGCGCCGGCAGCTGTTCGCCAACGCCGCCCGCTATCGCGCCGCCATGACCGAGGCCGGCTTTACCCTGCTGCCAGGCGAACATCCGATCATTCCGGTCATGCTGGGCGATGCGAAACTGGCCCAGGATTTTGCTGCCCGCGCCCTCGAGCTGGGTGTCTATGTCATCGGCTTCAGCTTCCCGGTGGTGCCGCGCGGACAGGCCCGCATCCGTACCCAGATGTCGGCGGCGCATAGTTTCGAACAGATTGATCAGACGGTCGCGGCGTTCACGACGGCCGGTCGAGAATTGGGAGTTATCTGAATGACCGACACTATGAAGGCCCTGGCCAAGACCCGGCCGGGCATCGGCCTTGAACTGATCGATGCGCCCGTCCCCGTCGCCGGTGACGAGGATGTGCTGATCCGCGTCAAACGCACCGCCGTCTGCGGCACCGACATCCACATCTGGAACTGGGACGAGTGGAGCCAGAAGAATGTTCCGGTGCCGATGATCACCGGTCATGAGTTCTCGGGCGAGATCGTCGCCATCGGCAAGGATGTCGACCGCCGACTCAAGGTCGGCCAGCGCGTCTCGGCCGAGGGCCATGTCATCGACCTGAATTCGGAGGCGGCCCGCGCCGGCCATTTCCATCTCGATCCCGACACGCGCGGCATCGGCGTCAACCGCCAGGGTGCCTTCGCCGAGTTCGTCGTGGCCCCGGCCTTCAATGTGATCGAACTGCCTGACGATGTGCCGTGGGAGATCGGTTCGATCCTCGACCCGTTCGGAAACGCCGTGCACACGGCGCAGCAGTTCGACCTGCTGGGTGAGGATGTTCTGGTCACCGGTGCCGGTCCGATCGGCATGATGGCCGCCGCGGTCGCCCGCCATGCCGGTGCCCGCACCGTCGTCCTGACCGACATCAACGACTTCCGTCTCGAGCTGGCCCAGAAGGTCGCGCCGGGCGTTCGCACGGTGAACACGACCCGCGAGGACCTGAAGGACGTCATGCACGAGCTCGGCCTGAAGGTCGGCTTCGATGTGGCGCTGGAGATGTCGGGCTCGCCGATCGCCTTCAAGCAATGTGTCGACACCCTGATCATGGGCGGCGGCATGGCCATGCTGGGCATTCCGTCGAAGCCGATGGAGACCGACTGGGGAGCGATCATCCTGAAGGCCCTGACCATCAAGGGCGTCTACGGCCGCGAGATGTTCACCACCTGGCGCAAGATGCTGGGCCTGCTCAAGGCCGGCCTCGACCTGACCCCGCTGATCACCCACCAGATGAGCTATGAGCGCTTTGAAGAGGGCTTCGAGGCCATGCGGTCGGGCCAGTCCGGCAAGGTGGTGCTGAACTGGGACAAGGCGGCCTGAAGGCACGGCATGGCGGACACCGGCCGGATTGTCGCCTTCCTCGAGGGTGAGGGGTTGGACGGCTCCGGGCGGAGTCTGTTCGCGATCCTGGGCTTCGATGACCTGCGGCTCGAGACCACCCACGACTTTGTCCAGTGGCTGTTTCCGCTGACCGAACCGTCCGACGCCGTCCCCGGGTCGCCGGTGCTGGGCGCGGAGGACGTCGATGCGATCCGTGCGTCCAGCATGGCGCAATGCGCCCTTGCGGCAGCGACCGACCGGATGGACGCCTTCTACCGGTCGACCCATGACTGGCTGATGCCCAACGATCACAACCACCGGCGGATCACGCGGATCATCCGGTCCCTGCGCCTGCTGCGGGGTGATGAGGAGGCCGATGCCTTCCGGGCGGCCATCCTGGCGCGGGTCGAGGCGACGCGGGCCCCGATCAGCGCCCTCAGTCGGGGCTACTGGGCGACCGCCTGAGGGGGAAGGTTCGCGAGTCCGCCCGGCCCGGTGCCCCTTGACCGGGAGGCCGGCGCGCGAGAGGGCAGGGCGATGAACTATCGCCACAGCTTCCATGCCGGAAATTTCGCCGACATCGTCAAACACGCCCTGCTGCTCTGGCTGCTGGAGCGGCGGCAGGCGCAGGGGCCGGTCAGTGTGATCGACACCCATGCCGGGGCCGGCCTCTACGACCTGAGCGGCGATGCGGTGCGGTCGAGGGAGGCGGAGGCCGGGATCGCCCGGCTGATGGCCGCCGGCGACCGGCCGCCGCTGATCGAGATGCTGGCAGCGGAGGTGGTGCGACTGAATCCGGAGGGAGGGGCGCGGCTCTATCCGGGCTCGCCGCTGCTGGTCGCGGGGCGGCTGGGCGAGGAGGACCGCTATGTCGGGTTCGAGCTGAATCCGCCGGTGCTGGACCTGCTGACCGAGGCTCTCGAGCCGTATCCGCAGGCCATGGCCCAGGGCGGGGATGGTTTTGACCAGGCGCGGACCTGGGCGGCGGAGGCGACGGGGGCCTTCGTCCTGATAGATCCGCCTTTCGAACAGCCGGATGACTATCATCGTGCCGCCGACACGGCCTCGGCCATCGCCCGGGCCGATCCACGGGCCACGGTGGTGGTCTGGACGCCGCTCAAGGACATGGAGACCTTCGACGGCTTCCTGCGCCGGTTGGACCAGGCGGGGATCAAGCGGATGCTGGTGGCCGAGGCGCGGCTGCGGCCGCTGACCGATCCGATGAAGATGAACGGCTGCGCCCTGGTGGTGCTCAATCCGCCGCCGGGGGCCGAGGCGGCGGCGCAGGAGGTCTGCGGCTGGGTCGCCGCGACCCTGGGCGGCGACGGGGCCCGGTCCGAGGTCTGGATGACCGGCTGACCGGCTGACCGGTTATTCGAAGACTTCGCCGGCTTCGTAGAGGTGCGGCGCGAAGGTGGCGATGGCCATGATCGGCTCCATGGCCGCATTGATCGCCGGGTCGCGGGCCATGGATTTCCAGTGCTGGCGCGATTCCCAGACCGCGTGGACGGCGGCGACCTTGCCGTCGAGGCCGCGGTGCAGGGTGGCGCTGACGAAGCCGTCGATCTCGCGCTGGGCCCGGACCAGGACGGTGAGCAGGTCCATCAGTTGGTCCAGCCGGTCCGGCGGGCAGCTGTAGACATTGATCAGGACGACAGGATCGGCAGCGGCTTGGGTCATGGCGCGCCCATAGCGGATCGCCCTTCCGCCGTCTTGCGCGATCGCCCATATCGGGTCGACCGAGGAGGCCTGAATGACCCGCATCGCGATTCTGGAGACCGGTGCGCCGCCGCCGGCCCTGGCCGCCCGGCATGGCGACTATCCGGCCATGTTCCGGGAGCTGCTGGGCGAGGGTTTGGAGTTCGAGACCTTTGACATTCAGGCCGGGCAGTGGCCGGACGCGGGAGCGTTTGACGCGGCGATCATCACGGGATCGGCGGCCGGGGTTTATGAGGGCGACGTATGGATCGCGGAGCTGCTGGACTGGATCCGTTTGGCGAAGGGTCAGACGAAACTGGTCGGCGTCTGTTTCGGCCATCAGGCCATGGCCCAGGCGCTGGGCGGCCGGGTCGAGAAGTCGGGCAAGGGCTGGGGCGTGGGCCTGCATCGCTATCAGGTTGCATCCGCCGAACCATGGATGACGCCGGCCGCCTCGGCGGTCGCCATTCCTGCCTCGCATCAGGATCAGGTGGTGGAAAAGCCGGGCGACGCGCGTGTGCTGTTGCGCAGCGACTTCACCCCGTTCGCGGGGCTGGCCTGGGGGCAGGATGCGATCAGCTTCCAGCCCCATCCCGAGTTCACCCCGGCCTTTGCGACCGAACTGACGGCGGGGCGGCACGACCGGATCGATCCGGCGCTGGTGGCACGAGCGGTGGACAGTCTGAAGGCGGAAGATGACCGGGGTGTGGTCGGGGCCTGGATCAGGGGCTTTGTCAGGGCCACTTCACCACAGGCGGCATCGAGCTGAGGATCGACTCGACATTGCCGCCGGTCTTGAGGCCGAACATGGTGCCGCGGTCGTAGAGCAGGTTGAACTCGACATAACGGCCGCGGCGGACCAGCTGCTCCTCGCGTTCTTCCGTCGTCCAGGGCTCGCCCATACGGCCGCGCACGATGGCCGAATAGGCGTCGAGGAAATGAGTGCCGACATCGCGGGTGAAGGCGAAGTCCTTCGCATGGTCGCCGCTGTCATGGTGGTCATAGAAGATGCCGCCGGTGCCGCGCGGCTCCTTGCGGTGGGGCAGGTAAAAATAGTCGTCGCACCAGGCCTTGAACCTGGCGTGCCAGGCCGGGTCGTGGGCGTCGCAGGCGGCCTTCATGGCGGCATGGAAGGCGAGGGTGTCGGGGTGGTCCTGCCGCCGGTCGACGTCCAGCACCGGAGTCAGATCGCCGCCGCCGCCGAACCAGCTCTTTGTCGTGGCGATGAAGCGGGTGTTCATATGCACCGCCGGCACGCGCGGGCTGACCGGGTGGCAGATCAGGCTGATGCCGGTGGCAAAGAAGCGGGGGTCCTCGGCGGCGCCCGGGACGGTCTTCGCATAGTCGGCGGGGAAGGTGCCGTGCACGGTCGAGACATGGACCCCGACCTTTTCAAACAGCCGGCCGTGCATCATCCCCATGACCCCGCCGCCGCCCTCGGGCCGGTCCCACGGCGTGCGGACGAACCGGCCCGGTTCACCGGGGAAGAGGTCGGCCGGGGCCGCGTCCTCCAGCGCCTCGAATCCGGCATGGATGCGATCGCGCAGGGTCTCGAACCAGGCGCGGGCTTCGGACTTCTTTTGATCGAGGGTCAGGTCGTCGTTGGGGGTCATGGGGCGGGGATAGCCTTTCGGAGCGCGAGGGTGAAGGCGGGGTGTTCTCCCTCCCCTTCATGGGGAGGGACGGCGAAGCGCAGCGGAGCCCGGGTGGGGAACGCCAGTCCTGCACCGGCGGTGTCCGGCTTCGGACTTCCCCACCCGGATCGCTACGCGATCGTCCCTCCCCACTTCGGGGGAGGGAGAGGCCTTTGGCGCACGACTCTTCGCCGCCTGTTTCCGGGCGGTGTGGGGAGGGTGCGGGGCGGCCGGGCCTCGCCCGGTGCTGTTTTAGAGTTACCGTTTCGACGAAGCAGACCTGCCCCGCGCAGCCGTTTTCCACGCGCCCTCCGGCTGGCGGCCCTTGCTTCGGGCCTTACCGGATCATCCGTCGCGGACATTGCTGCCCGGGACGCGGGAGGGACATGGCACAGCCAGCGGTCCGCTCCATTGGCGCGCGGCGAGCAAACGGAGGCCATCCATCGACCTCCATGAGGACCCCCGAAGTATCCTTCCCCCGGGCTTCATCGCTCGACCACAGCCCGCCGACATCGGGGCGCTGGATCCGACGCCCTCCCCACCGACGGGATGGGCAGGAGTCTGACACGGGTCCCGGCGCGGATGGTTCGTGACGCTGCAATTTTTGAAAGATAAGCGGGATCAGTGGGTTGGCGGCGCGGGATATGCTGGCAATCGGCGGATTGTCAGCAGCGTGTGTTTCCTCCCTGTTCGCGCAGCGAATGGGGAGGGGGACCATCCGAAGGATGGTGGAGGGGTTAGAAGGGCAGTGCGGCCGGCGCCCCTCCACCACGCTACGCGTGGTCCCCCTCCCCGCGAAGCGGGGAGGAGACGGGCGGCTGGTGCCCCTCCACCCTCCTTCGCCTCTGCGAGGCTTCGGACGGTCCCCCTCCCCGCGGAGCGGGGAGGAGACGGCTGCGCCGCCGGGCTTGCCTTCGCCGGCCCCTCTGCCACTGTCCGCCCTTGCCTTCCGGGAGACCGCCATGATCCGCACTTTTCTTCTGACCACCGCCGCCGTCGCCCTGATGGCCGGTCCGGCTCTCGCGCAGAGTGCAGATGCGGCGGGTGAGGCGCAGGTGCGGCGGATCCTGGAGCGGACGCCGCTGATCGACGGGCACAATGACCTGCCCTGGGCGCTGCGGCAGGAACACGGCAATGACCCTCATGCGGTCGACCTGACGACCAATCTGGAGGCCTCGACCGACCTGCACACCGATATTCCGCGCCTGCGCGCCGGCGGCATGGGCGGCCAATTCTGGTCGGTCTATGTGCCGGCCACCCTGAGCCCGCCCGATGCGGCGGTGGCGACCTTCGAGCAGATCGACACGGTCAAGCGGCTGGTCGCCGCCCACCCCGAGACCTTCGAACTGGCCACGACCGCCGACGACATCCAGCGCATCCACCGTCGTGGCCGGATCGCCAGCCTGATCGGCATGGAGGGCGGCTATTCGATCGACGATTCCCTCGGCCTGCTGCGGGAGTTCTACGATTCCGGGGCCCGCTACATCACCCTGACCCACTCGAAGACCACGACCTGGGCCGACAGCGCCACGGACGCGCCGAAATGGGGCGGGCTGTCGCCGTTCGGCGAGGAGGTGGTGCGCGAGATGAACCGCCTGGGGATGATGGTCGATCTGAGCCATGTCTCGGAGGAGACCATGCTGGACGCCATGCGGGTGTCGGACGCACCGGTGATCTTTTCCCATTCCTCGGCCCGGGCCGTAACCGGGCATGCGCGCAATGTGCCCGACAGCGTGCTGCGGCTGATGCCGCAGGACGGCGGGGTGGTGATGGTCACCTTCGTACCCGGCTTTGTCTCCGAGACGGTGCGGAGCTGGAACAGCGCCCGGTCGGCCGAGGATGCACGGCTCAAGTCGCTGAACCCCGGTGACCCGGCGGCGGTGACGGCCGGTCTGGCGGCCTGGATGGCGGCGAATCCGGTCCCGGTGGCGACGATCGCCGATGTGGTGGCCCATCTCCAGCATGTGCGGGATGTGGCGGGGATCGACCATGTCGGCATCGGAGGCGATTTCGACGGCGTGGATGCCCTGCCGGTCGGGCTGGAGGGAGTGGACGCCTATCCCCGCCTGCTGGCCGCCCTGATGGCCAGGGGCTGGACCGAGGCGGACATCCGCAAGCTGGCGGGCGAGAATGTGCTGCGGGTCATGCGGGCGGTCGAGGCGACGGCCGCGAGCAAGCGCGGGGAGCGGCCGACCCTGGCCCAACTGCCGGCGGCGGGGGCACCGGAGTAGATCTACTGATCCCTTGAGGGGAGAAGGGGGGCGCTGCGTAAACCCTCCCACAACGCGATCCCCGCGCTGACCGAGAGGTTCAGCGACCGGGCCTCGGGCTGGATGGGAATTACGACGCGCGCGTCGGCGGCGGCGTGGACGTAGTCCGGGGCGCCCGAGGGTTCGCTGCCGAACAGCAGGACATCGTCGGGCCGGAAGATGAATTCGTTCAGGGGCGTCGCGCCCTTGGTCGTGAACAGAACCAGCCGACCCGGACCCCCATCCTGTTCGAGTCGGGCGCGCTGGAAGGCGTCCCAGTGCGGA
The DNA here is from genome assembly GCA_019746095.1 of Caulobacteraceae bacterium. Lineage (GTDB taxonomy): Bacteria > Pseudomonadota > Alphaproteobacteria > Caulobacterales > Caulobacteraceae > Brevundimonas. The sequence goes on along the minus strand of JAIESL010000008.1, from coordinate 15,045 downwards.
TGCCGTGTCATATGGCCCAGCGGGCCGTAATCCAGTGCGGCGCGCTTCATCGCCCGGTCGTCGAAACGGAAACCGGTGGGCTCGATAATGTGCAATTCCACCCCGAAACAGGCGCTCAATCGGATGCAGGCGCCGACGTTCTGGGGAATGGCCGGTTGAAAAAGGGCGAGACGCATTCTAAGGCCCTCATACGCGCGGCCCGGGGGCTTGTCGCGGCTCGAAATGCGACTGTTTCTCAGGAAGCGGCGTGACTTGCGGCGATGGGCCGCAAATCCGGGCCGGGCATGGTTTGCGGGAAGTGGCTAGAGCATCCATGCCGCGATTGACCGGCCCCGACGGGTCCGGAAGAGCGGCGTACGAGGAGTAGGACGTGGCCGAATCGGTCGGGACAGAAAACGGTGAAGGCGGCGACGCTACCCGTCGGGACTTCATCCATATCGCGGCGGGCGCTGCCGCCGTGGGCGCCGGGGCCATGCTGGCCTGGCCTTTGATCAATTCGATGAACCCCGCCGCCGACACCCTGGCGCTGGCGTCGATCGAGTTCGACATGACGAAGGTCCAGGAAGGCCAGCAGATCGTCATCAAGTGGCAGGGCAAGCCGGTGTTTGTGCGCTATCGCACCCCGCGCGAGCTGCAGGAGGCCGTGGCCACCCCGCTGTCGGCGCTCAAGGATCCGCAGGCCGACGCCGATCGCGTCAAGGAAGGCCATTCGAAATATCTGGTGGTGATCGGCAACTGCACCCACCTGGGCTGCATCCCGACCTTCGGGACCGGCGACTACGGCGGCTGGTTCTGCCCCTGCCACGGGTCGCACTACGACACCTCGGGCCGTATTCGTAAGGGCCCTGCACCCAAGAACCTCGTCGTGCCGGAGTATGCCTACCTCTCCGACACCCGCATCAAGATCGGCTGAGGGCGAGACCGATGAGCGACCACGAATCCACCTACGTCCCCAAGACCGGCATCGAGAAATGGCTCGACACCCGTCTGCCGATCGTCCGCTTCGGCGCTGACTATATGTCGCTGCCGACCCCGAGGAACCTGAACTACTGGTACACCTTCGGCGGCATCCTGGCCCTCTGCCTGGTCGTCCAGATCGCCACCGGCGTGATCCTGGCCATGCACTATGTGCCCAACACCGCCATGGCCTTCGACTCGGTCGAGCGCATCATGCGCGACGTCAACGGCGGTGACCTGATCCGCTACACCCACGCCAACGGGGCCTCGATGTTCTTCATCGCGGTCTATCTGCACATGCTGCGCGGGCTGTACTACGGCTCGTACAAGGCACCGCGCGAGATGATCTGGATCGTCGGCTGCCTGATCTTCTTCCTGATGATCGCCACCGCCTTCCTGGGCTATGTCCTGCCGTGGGGCCAGATGTCCTACTGGGGCGCCGAGGTGATCACCAATCTGATCGGGGCCATCCCGGTCATCGGCGAGCCGGTCCTGATCTGGCTGCGCGGTGGCCCGGCCATCGACAACGCCACGCTGAACCGCTTCTTCTCGCTGCACTATCTGCTGCCGTTCGTCATCGCCGGCTGCGTGGTGCTGCACCTCTGGGCGCTGCACACGGCGGGCCAGAACAACCCGGTCGGCATCCTGATCCCGAAGGAGCGTCAGAAGAAGGACACCCTGCCCTTCCACCCGTATTTCACGGTCAAGGACGGGTTCGCCATCATCCTGTTCCTGATCCTGTTCGCCACGTTCGTCTTCTTCATGCCCACCGCCCTGGGCCATGCCGACAACTATATCCCGGCCAATCCGCTGGTGACCCCGGCGCACATCGTGCCCGAATGGTACATGCTGCCGTTCTACGCGATCCTGCGGGCCATCCCGGACAAGTTCGGCGGGGTGCTGGCCATGTTCGCCGCCATCGGCGTGCTGTTCATCCTGCCCTGGCTGGATACGTCCAAGGTGCGCTCGATGCGCTACCGCCCGACGATGCGGACCTTCTTCATCATCTTCGTGATCGTGAGCATGGTCCTCGGCTGGTGCGGTGCGCAGCTGCCTGACGCGCCGGTGATCGGGACCTTCAAGACCTTCATCCTGATCGACGGGGACCTGAACAGCTATCTGTGGCTGACCCGGTTCGCGACGGCCTACTATTTCGCCTTCTTCCTGATCATCATGCCCCTGGTGGGACTGCGTGAGACACCGCTGCCGATACCGGCAACGATCTCGGAGCCGGTCCTGTCCGGCAGCGAAGCCGAGAAGGGCTGAGCGGGACCATGACCCTCCAGATGAATATCCGCGCCATGAAGAAGACCCTGGTTCTGATCGCCGTCGCCGCCGGCCTGACGCTCGCGGCCCAACCCGCGCTCGCGGCCGGGGGTGAATCCAAGCCCCTGCGCAGCGGCGGTTTCAGCTTCGAAGGGCCGTTCGGCAGCTTCGACCGGAACCAGCTCCAGCGTGGCTACAAGGTGTACCGTGAGGTCTGCGCCTCGTGCCACGGCATGAACCTGATGCATTTCCGGACCCTGGCCGAGCCGGGCGGGCCGTTCTACGATTCCGGCCAGGCCAGCCCGGCCGAGAACCGCTTCGTCAAGGCCCTGGCCAAGGGCGTGCAGATCGCGGACATCGACACCGAGACCGGCGAGCCGCTGATTCGTGAAGGCACGGCCGCGGACCGCTTCCCCAACCCCTATCCGAACCCCACGGCCGCGTCTGCGGCCAACGGTGGTGCCTTCCCGCCCGACCTCTCGGTCATGGCCAAGGCGCGCAAGGGCGGGGCCGACTACATCTACTCCCTGCTGACCGGCTATGCGGCCGTGCCGCAGGGCCTGAGGATCATGCCGGGCCAGCACTACAACGCCTATATGTCCGGCGACCTGACGCCCTTCATGCCCGAGGGTGCGCATGTGCCGCCGGGTGGCTTCATCGCCATGCCGAACCCGCTGAACGACGGTCAGGTCACCTATGACGACGGCACCACCGCCTCGGTCGACCAGATGGCCAAGGACGTGTCCGCCTTTATCGCCTGGGCGTCTGACCCGCGTCAGATCCAGCGCAAACAGTCGGGCGTGGGTGTGCTGATCTTCCTCTTCCTCTTCGCCGGCATCACCTACATGAGCTACCGCCGGATCTGGAACGGCATCGCCCACTAGGGCTTTCCGCACCGCTATCGAACCGACCCGCCGGTGCCTCGCGCCGGCGGGTTTTTCGTGGGCGGGTCGCGCGCATCGACACCCGCCGGACGGCGCCCTAGGGTCCGGTCATCCTGTGACTGGTTGAGGGTGTTTTTCGTCCATGCGACTGTTTCCGACCGCCGCCGTGCTTGCTGCCGGTGCCCTGTTGTCCGCCTGCGCCAGCCTGGGGGAGGGCGCGTCCATCCCCACGGTTACGGCGGCCCCTGCACCGACAGCCACCTTCGACGCCGCCCGCCTGTCCGAACATGTGCGGATCCTGGCCGACGACAGCTTCCAGGGACGGGGTATCGCCACCCCGGCCGAGGACATGACGGTCCGCTATCTGAGCGAACAATATGCGGCAGCCGGCTTCCAGCCGGGCGGGGCCAACGGCTCCTGGACCCAGGACGTGGTGCTGAACCGCTTCAGCGCCTCCAATTTCCGCGGCCTGCAGCTGCGCGCCGGCGGCGAGACGATCCCGCTGACCCAGGGCCAGCAGATCACCATCTCGACCCGCCTGCCGGGCAACCATGTGATGCTGAGCGACACGCCGCTGGTCTTCGTCGGCTACGGCATCGATGCGCCCGAGCGGAACTGGGACGACTTCAAGGACGTCGACGTCCGCGGCAAGATCATCGTCGTGCTGGTCAATGACCCCGATTTCGAACAGCCCGAGCTGAACACCTTCAACGGCCGGGCCATGACCTATTACGGCCGCTGGACCTACAAATATGAGGAGGCGGCCCGGCAGGGTGCGGCGGGCGTGATCGTCGTGCACGAGACGGCGCCGGCCTCCTACGGCTGGGCCACGGTGCAGAACAGCTGGTCGCAGCCCCAGTTCGACATCGTCCGCGCCAATGCGGCTGCCGAGCGTGTGGCCATGGAGGCCTGGATGCAGCGCGACGTCGCCGTGGACCTGTTCCGGCGCTCGGGTCTCGATTTCGAGGCCCTGAAGGTCGCCGCGCGCAGCCGGGATTTCCGCCCCGTCGCCCTGACCGGCGCCAGCTTCAGCGGCATGTTCGATGTGGGCACCAGCCAGGTCACGACCCGCAACGTCCTCGCCCGCCTGCCGGGCACGACCCATCCGGACGAGACCATCCTCTACACCGCCCACTGGGATCACATCGGCATCGGCGCGCCGGATGCCAATGGTGACGCCATCTTCAACGGGGCGGTCGACAATGCGACCGGCACCGCCGGCCTGCTGGAACTGGCCCGCGCCTGGGCCGCCGGTCCGCGTCCGCAGCGGTCGATCGTGATGATCAGCTTCACGGCGGAGGAGAGCGGCCTGCTGGGCTCGGAATTCTATGCCGCCAATCCGGTCTATCCGCTGGCCACCACGGTGGCGGGCTTCAACATCGACGCCATGAACGTCTATGGCCGGGTGGCCGATGTCGACATCATCGGCTCGGGCCAGTCGGACCTCGACGCCCTGGTCACCGCCGAGGCCATGAGCCAGGGCCGTACCGCCAGGCCGGACGCCAACCCGGCCTCGGGGAGCTATTTCCGGTCGGACCATTTCCCGCTCGCCAAGCGCGGCGTGCCGATGGCCTATGTCGACGGCGGCGGCGAGTTCCGCGACGCGCCGATCGCGGCGCGCAATGCGGCGCGGGATGAATACACCTCCCGCCGCTACCACCAGGCCGATGACGAATGGTCGGCCGACTGGGACCTGCGCGGTCAGGTCGAGGATCTGGAACTGATCTTCAACATCGGCCGCGATCTGGCCAACAGCCGTGACTGGCCGGAATGGATGCCGGGCTCGGAGTTCGGTCCGGCCCGCGCCCCGAGCGCCAGCCAGCGGCGGTAGGGCGCGACGGTCTTCTCCCTCCCCTTCAGGGGGGAGGGAGAGCCGCTCCGGGTCTGGCTCACATGACCAAAACTTAATGGGCGCGGTCCGGGCCGCCCCTTAAGGTGCGGGGCATCAATCCGGGGTTGGAGCCTTCCGAATGTTTCGCAAGATGATGGGCGGCGTCGCCGTCGCCGCCGTGCTGCTGGCCGCGGGCATGGCCTCGGCCCAGGACTTCTCCGCCGCGCGGCTGAGTGACGGCATCCGCACCATCAGCGCCGACGAATACCAGGGCCGCTATCCCGGGACCGAGGGCGAGCGGATGACCCTGGCCTGGCTGCAGGGCCAGTATGAGGCCATGGGGCTGGAGCCGGGCGGGCCGGACGGCCAGTGGCTGCAGCCGGTCGAGCTGAAACGCTATACGCCGGTCGCCGGCGCGACCGCCGGCTGGACCGGGCCGGACGGTGCCGTCCATGCCCTGACGCCGGGCACCGACATCGTCCTGCGGGCCGCGACCAACGACGGCCGGGCCCTGATCCGCAACGCCGGCCTGGTCTTCGCCGGCCACGGCATCCATGCGCCCGAGCGTCAGTGGGACGACTACGGATCCGCCGATGTGCGCGGCAAGATCGTGATCGTCGTGCCGGGCGAGCCGGAGGATGCGCGCTTCAACGGGGCCTATCAGACCGCCTATGCCTCGGCCGCGGCCAAGGCCGACGAGGCCTTCCGGCGTGGCGCGATCGGCGTCCTGACCCTGGTGCCCGGCGACGCCGCCTCGCCCATGTGGCAGGGCTCGGTGCGCGGCGGCGGCCGGACCCGCACCCTGGCGCCGGGCGCTGCCGATCTGGAGGTTTCGGGCGGCATCAACCATGACATCGCCGCCGTCTGGGCCGCCGCTGCCGGCCTGGATTTCGCCCGGCTGCCGAATGTCGGCGACGGTACCTTCAGGGCGGTCGAGCTGCCGGGCGTGACCCTGTCGGTCGAGGCGTCCGAGACCATCGACACCCTGGTCACCCACAATCTGCTGGCCCGGATTCCGGGGACCGAGCGCCCCAACGAGACCATCGTCTATTCGGCCCACTGGGACCATGTCGGCGGCGCGGCCCAGCATCCGGGCGTGGTCGGCGACCAGATCTGGAACGGGGCCTGGGACAATGCCTCGGGCACCGTCGGCGTGGTCGAGATGGCGCGCCAGCTGAGCGCCGCCCCGCGGCCGAAACGCTCGATCGTCTTCGCCCATATGGCGGCCGAGGAGATGGGGCTTCTGGGAGCCTATGGCTATACGGCCAATCCGGTCTGGCCGCTGGAGACCACGGTCGCCGACATCAATATCGACATGCTGCCCCTTTCGGCACCGACCCGCGACCTGCCGATCTTCGGCAAGGGCCAGAATGATCTGGAAGACCGGCTGCAGTTGCTGGCCGCCGCCGAGGGCCGGGTGGTCACCGACGACCGCGAGCCGGAGCAGAACTACTATTACCGGTCCGACCATTTCCCCTTCGCCCGCGCAGGCGTGCCGGCCATCATGCCCTGGCACGGGGTCGATCTGGACGAGGGTGGCACCGCCGTCGGCCTGCCCGCCTACCGGGCCAAATTCTCGGCCGACTATCACAAGGCCTCGGACGAGTGGTCGGCCGAGCTGGACTTCTCTTCGGCGGTCGAGAACCTGACCCTGCTCTATCGGCTGGGGCTGGACCTCGCCAACAGCCGCGACTGGCCGGCCTGGAAGCCGACGTCGGAGTTCGCCGTGGTCCGCGCCCGGTCGGACGCGGCGCGTCAGTAACGGGGGCGACCGTGACGGTCTGTATCCGCCCCCTGACCGGCGACGGCTCGCCGCCGGTCCAGGGCTCCTATCCGCAGGCGGTCGAGGTGACCGGGCCGACCCGCTGGCTGTATCTGTCGGGCCAGATCCCGGTCGCGCCCGACGGCACCCTGGCGGCGGATTTCACCGGCCAGTGCGAACAGGTCTGGTCGAACATCGAGACCCAGCTGGTCGCGGCGGATATGACCCTGGACAACCTGGTCAAGGTCACGACCTTCCTGTCCGACCGGGCCCATGCGCTGGAGAACCGCGAGGTCCGCATCCGCCGTCTGGCCGGGCGCCAGCCGGCCCTGACGGTGATCGTCACCGGCCTTTTCGAGGCGGCCTGGCTGGTCGAGATCGAGGCCGTGGCGGCAGCCTGACAGGGGCAGGGCTCAGCCGCTGTAAGGAGCGTGCCGAAAGCGGACGGTCCGAAGGTCCGCTATGGGTGGATAGCTGACATGCCCATTGTGCAATACCCGGCTCTCCTACGCGCCAGAACCGGCCATGCACTGAGCACCGGAAACACGACACTCAGCCACGTTCCCGCTGCAGAGACGTCCGCTTTCCGGCAGTTTGGTTCAGACTGAATCTGACCCTTGGCGGACCTACATCGTGCTCCAAGCGTGAGCCTTCGCCAGCCGTTCGAACGCGGTCCACGAGACCTCGTCGTGGGCGCTGCAGACGGTTGCCGGGAAAACAGCACTGCGCCGTAGGATTGTCCAGCCGCATCCCGCCCCCTGAAGTCACGGAATGGTCTCTGAGACCTGGGCCTGTAGGGCTTCCAGCACGACGTCGATTCGACGCACGCCCCGAAGATGAGCCGGGATGAAGATCACGGCCTCGACCGTGGCCGCCGCTTGCATTCCTTCCAGCTCCACGAGGCTCCCATCCGCGAGCGCCTCGTCGGCTAGATAGGCCGGCAGAGGCGCGATACCGCCGTTCGCCTTCACCACCTCGGCGAGCGCCGAAAAGTCGGACACTACGCACGCCGGCTCGATCACCACCCGCTTGACCTGCCCGTCCCAGCGCAACGGCCAGTCGGTGCGCGCCGCGTAGGTCCGGGCCGTGACCAGCCGATGCTGAACCAGGTCGTCGGGCACCGTCGGCGCGCCGTGCCGGGCTAGGTAGGCGGGGGAAGCGCACACGCGCAGAGCGATCCGTCCCAAGGGGAGGCACGCCCAGCCCGAGGGCGCTTCTTTTGAAAACCGGACCGCCAGATCAATCGGCTCCGTTCTGAGATCTGCGTATCGGTCGGACAGCTCAAGCTCGATCCGTAAAGCCGGATGGGCGTCGAGAAGACGACCCACGGCCGGAGCCAGGACCTTGCGGCCGAAGGCCGTGGGTCCGGTCATGCGCACCAGACCCGTCACCGCGCCCTGCCCGGTGCCCTTTGCGGCCGACGCTTCAGCGTCGTTCAAAAGGGCGACGGCGTCCCGCGCGCGCTGAAAAAACTGCGCGCCGGCGGGCGTCAACGACACATCGCGGGTCGTCCGAGCGACCAGCTGGGTGCCCAGACGCGCCTCGAGCTGGGCAATCCGCCGGCTGACCGTGGACTGGCTCAGGCCCAGCTCTCGCGCCGCTACCCCGAAGCCCCCGTAGCGGGCGACGCAGAGAAAAGCGTCGATCTCGGGCAGCCGGGAGTCACTCATGCGCTCTATGCATAACTCTTAGCCCTCCTTGCCTCTCACCTGCAAGCTTATGGATCAATCAAAGGCGTGGACAAAGGCTGATCATGACGACTGTGACGGATGCAATCAGGGCCCGGAGATCGATACGCGCATTCACAGACCGGCAGGTCCCGGCGGCCGTCGTCCAAGACATCCTAGCGCTAGCGGCGCGCGCGCCTTCGAGCAGCAACATGCAGCCGTGGCGGGTCTACGCCTTGGCGGGGGAGACGCTTGCGACCCTCAAGCAGCGCGTCCGCGAAAGCGCGATCGACAACCCGCGCGGCGAGACTCCGGAGTATCCGATCTACGCCCCCGCGCTGAAGGACCCCTTCAATGCCCGTCGCATCGCCTGCGCCGAAGAACTCTATGGCATTCTAGGCGTGGCGCGGGAGAACAAGCTGGGGCGATTGATGCATTTCGCGCGGAATTTCGACTTCTACGGCGCGCCTGTCGGCCTGATCCTGGCGATGGACCGGTCGATGGAGCGAGGCCAGTTCGCGGACCTCGGCCTCTATCTCGCCCACGTCATGCTGCTGGCCCAAGAACGCGGTCTGGCGACCTGCGCCCAAGCCGCCTGGGCCGGCATGAACAAGACGGTCCACGCCGTGCTCGACATTCCCGAGACCGAGCTGATCTTCTGCGGCGTCTCGCTCGGATATGCGGATCCGGACGCGACCATCAACGCTTTGGAGATGGCCCGTGAACCGCTCTCGGTCACGACCGAGATGCGGGGTTTCGAAGACTGGAACACGCCGGCATGAGCGCGCTGTCATCTCCCTTGCTGTTCGACCCGGCACCCGTCGGCTCACGCGAGGACGTGGTTCGCATCAACGCCACGCCGGTCGAGGCCCGCATCCGGGTGACCTCGACCTATGATCTCGTGCGCGATGCCGGATCGCGCTGGCCGGACGCACGCGCGCTGACCTTCCTGCCTAGAGGCCTGGCCAGCGACAGACCCAGCGCGCTGCGCTTCGCCGAGGTGGCGCTCCGGGTGACCCAGGTCTCCAATCTCTTCGCCCGGCTGGGCGTCGGCCGCGGAGACGGGGTCGCGCTTCTGCTGCCGAATATGCCCGAGGCCTATGTCGCCCTCTGGGCCGCCAGCACGGCCGGGGTCGCCTGCCCGATCAATCCCCTCCTGTCGCCGAACCACATCGTCGAGATCATGCGAGCCGCCAGCGTCCGGCTCATCGTCACGGTGGGGCCGGAGATAAACGCCGAGCTGTTCGAAGGCTGCGCCGCCGCCGCCGCCGCGCTCGGACTGCCGTTGGCGACCGTCGCGGGCGGGACGTCCGGCGGGGCCGTAGACGTGGAGGCGGCGCGACAGGACGGCCCGGACGATCGGCTGACGTTCCCCCCGCCGATCCTGACCGACGTCGCCAGCATCTTCCATACCGGCGGGACGACCGCGCGCCCAAAGCTCGTGGCCCATACCCAGTTCAACCAGCTGGTCTGCGCCATCCAGACCGTCTCCGGCAGCGACCTCGCCGAGGGCGACGTCCTGTTGAGCGCTCTGCCCAACAACCACGTCATCGCCGGGATCGCCACCGGCCTGGCGACGCTGGCGTGTGGCGTGGAGATGCTGATTCCCGGCCTCTATGGCTTCCGCAATCCCTATCTGCTCCAGGATTTCTGGAAGATCGTCGAGGCGCACAGGGTCAGCAGCTTTTCGGCCGTCCCCACCATCCTGACGGCCTTGATGACGGTTCCGCTCGATGCCGATCTCGCCTGCCTGAAATCCGTCGCGTGCGGCGCCGCGCCGATGCCGGCACCTCTGATCGCCGCCTTCGAGGCCAAGACCGGCGCAGCCGTCATCGAGTCCTATGGCATGACCGAGGCTACCACCTTTGTGGCCAGCAATCCCAGAGCCGGCGAACGGGCCACAGGGTCGGTCGGCCTGCTCGCGCCCTATGTCGAAGGTCGGATCAAAGACCCAGACGCCGCCGGACGGGGAGAACTCCAGATTCGCGGACCGGCGGTCGTGGCCGGTTACGTCGGCGAATCGCCGATCGCCGATGCGGAAGGGTGGTTCGACACGGGCGATCTGGGCTGGTTCGACCCCTCCGGTCGGCTGTTCCTGGACGGTCGCATCAAAGACCTCATCATCCGCTCCGGTCACAACATCGATCCGCGCCTCATCGAAGAAGCCCTCTATGCCCATCCCGACGTCGCGCTCGCCGCCGCCGTCGGCCGACCGGACGCCTATGCCGGAGAAGTGCCCATGGCTTTCGTCACCCTCAAGGACGGGACGAGCGCGAGCGAGGCGGATCTGCGCGGCTTCGCTCGCGAGGCAGTCTCGGAGCGGCCGGCGGCACCCGTCGAGGTGGTCATCCTGGACGCGATGCCGGTCACCGCTTTGGGCAAGATTTTCAAGCCGGCCCTCCGGGCGATGGCGGGGGCCCGAGTTCTGGACGCGGAGCTTTCACCCATGGTCGCCGCGCTGGGCGGCACGATCCGGATCAAGCCCGGTGATCCGACCAATCCCGCGCGCATCCGTCTCGGCGGCGTGGCCGAGGACGCGCGGGCGGGTCTGGCCGAGCGCATCACCCAGACGTCCGCCGCGATCCGCACGCCCGTCACTATCGACTGGGCGGCCGCCGCCCCCCAACCGGAGCTTCCATGACCCGCGACCTGACAAACCTTTTGCCGCCCGACCTGTTCGCCGGGACCGTGGCCGCGGTCACGGGCGGCGGCAGCGGGATCAACCTCGGCGTGGCCCGCGTGCTTGCGAAGCTCGGTGCCGACGTGGCGCTCTGCGGGCGCACCCAGGCGCGTCTCGATCAGGCGGCCGACGAGCTTCGGACCTACGGCGGACGGGTTCACGTGGAGGTCGCCGACGTCCGCGACCCCGACGCCCAAACGGCCTTCTTCACCGGCGTTGAGGCCGCCCTTGGGCCGGTGTCGACCCTGGTCTGCGGGGCGGCCGGAAACTTCCTGTCGCCCGCCGAGCGGCTCAGCCCCAACGGGTTCAGGACGGTGGTGGATATCGATCTGATCGGCTCGTTCAACGCGACCCTCGCGGCCTTCGACCAGCTCAAGCGGACCCAGGGCTCGGTGACCTATATCTCGGCGGGCCAGGCCTACATGCCCTACGCCTTTCAGGTTCACGCCGGCGAGGCGAAGGCGGGCGTGGAACAGATGATGAAGAACCTCGCTCTGGAATGGGGAGCATACGGAATACGCGTCAACTCCGTCGTCCCCGGTCCCATCGAAGGCACCGAAGGCCTCGCGCGACTGGCCAACCCCGAACAGCTGGATTTTTTCGTCAAGAGCATCCCGCTCGGTCGCCTCGGCGGCGTCGAGGACGTGGGCCGGGCGGTCGCCTTCCTCGCCTCTCCCCTGGCCTCCTACATCACGGGAAGCCAACTGGTCTGCGACGGCGGGCAGAATCTGGCCGGATCCGGCCTGCTGAACATGAGTGTTGGAAAAATGCTGCACGGTCGAGAGGCCGTCCGTTCCGATGCTGGGCCTCACGGCCAGCCGCGCGAAGCCGAAATCCGGCTTGGGGAAGGCGGTCATGGCGCCTGAGCCCGACCTCATCGCGGCCGTCCAAGCCCGGCTTATCGCTCACCTGCCGTTCGCGGGCCTGCTGGGCCTGACGGTCACCAGGCTCTCGCCCACCAGCGCGACGGTGCGCCTGCCCTGGCGCGACGACCTCTGCAATCATCTGGGCGGACACCACGCGGGGGCCATCTTCACCGCTGGCGAGACGGCCGGCGCGGCGCTCCTGTCCTTGATCAGCCTGTCGAACGGCGGGCGAGCCGTGGTGATGGACGCGGTCATCCGCTTCATCACATCGTCTAAGGCCGAGCTCTACGCGACGGCGAGCTTCGGCGGACAATCCGCGGGGGAGCGGATCCCCGGGGTGGACGGGGCCGACGCGTATCTGCCCATCCGCGTCAGGCTGCAGGATGACGCCGGGCGTGAGATTGCCGAGCTGACGATGACCGGGCGGATCAGCCCGATGCGCGCCGATGGATGAACTTTTGACCTGCCCCCTTCCTGATGCCTCGGTTTGAGTAAGAGTCCGTCAACCTCAAGGAGACGGACATGAAGAAGAGCAGGTTCACCGAGGCGCAGATCATAGGCGTGCTGCCCGAACAGAAGGCCGAGCTGCTGTCGGTCTTCGAGACGAGCAATCGCGGCGGCACCGACGTGACCGACATACCTGCCATCTTTCTGAAGGTGACCGTGACTAAACCATAAGTCTTGCTTTCCATCGGTCACACGACAAGTTCGGCGATGCGCCACAAGGGCACGTTGGCACACTGCCAGAAAGCTGACACTCTGAAAGTCGCCAATGAGTCAGAAGTTGTCGTTTGAGCCGTTCGACGGAAAGGTCCGCCTTGGGTCGGGAGCGGTCGTTCCCGTCATGCCGGCGAGCCGACGCCGGGACAGGGGCACTTCAGTCGCGGTCGCCTTTGCCGGGGACCCGGTCACGCGCGGGTCGGTTCAGGATTTGGTACCGGATTTGTCCTTCTGGCCTGAACAATCCCTTGCGCACGACTGAACCCCGGATAGGCTCCCCAAGTATTTTCGGTCGCATGATGATGAGTCCCAAGCAGGCGCGGGTGCCGCAGGGGGCGCAGGGATTATCCGGCGCGTGATTTCCTGTCCGCGAGGACGGCGAATCGTCGCGCCGCCCGTGCCGCTCTGCTGATGATGCTGTGGTCCTGGCCGGGTTTCGTTTTGAAGGCGTGGCCGGTCGGGAAGCTTTATTGGGGGAGGACACGATGAAATCATGGATGGTCGGCGCGGTTGCGCTTCTGGGGCTTGCGGTCAGCACGCCCGGCTGGGCCCAGAGCCAGCCCGAGGTCAGTTGGACGGTCGGTGTGGCCAGCGACTATGTCTTCCGCGGCTACAGTCAGACGGATGAAGGCGGTCAGGTTTTCGGAAGTGTCGACGTCACGGCCGGTGACTTCTACGCCGGGGTCTGGGCCTCGAACGTGGATTTCTCGGACAGCACCGACGGGGAGATCGACCTCTATGGGGGCTATCGGAGCGAGGTTCAGGGCTTCGAGGTCGACCTGGGTGTGGCCGCCTATTTCTACCCCTCCCAGCCGGACAATGCCGACTATGACTTTGTGGAACTGAAGGCCGCCGCGTCGCGCGCCTTCGGGCCGGTCACCCTGGGAGCCGCCGTCTTCTGGTCACCCAACTATTTCGGCGAGGACGATACGGCGACCTATGTCGAGGCCAATGCCTCCTTGGCCGCCAGCGCCGACTGGACGGTGTCCGGGGCGGTCGGCCACCAGGCCCTGGACGTCTTTGGTGACTACACCACCTGGAACCTCGGCGCGGCCTATGCGCTGACCGACACCGTCTCGATCGACGTCCGCTATCACGACACGGATCTCGAGGATGACACCCTGGCGGACAGCCGCGTGGTCGGTTCCCTGACGTTCCAGTTCTGACGCCAGAGCCCTTCGCCGGTTTCCGGTTCCGGCCGTGTTCCTGACGGGACGCGGTCGGGGCCACATGACCGCGATTTAAGCTGACAGCGGTTCCTTCCGGGCGTCAACTCCGCGCGAGAGGGAGGACACCACTATGAGCATCGATCCTGCGGCCGAGACCGCGCGCTGGCTGGCGACCATTTCGCCCGAGGATCTGGAACGGGCCGTGGCCTATACGCGCGGCGGCCACTGGCTGCTGCTGTGGGGGGCGATCATCTCGATCGTCGTCGCCTGGCTGATCATCCGTACGGGCATTCTCAGCGGCATCCGCGAGCGGCTGGAGCGGCGGCACAGGCGGCCGAAGCTGGTCTCGCTGGCCGTGGGCGTCGTCTATCTGCTGCTCAGTTTCGTGCTGACCCTGCCCTGGGCGATCTATGAAAGCTGGTGGCGCGAGACCCAGTACGGCCTGACCAGTCAGCCGCTGGCCGGATGGCTGACCGAGGCCCTGATGAATACGGGGATTTCGACCGTCTTCACCGGCCTGCTGATCGTCGGCCTGTATTTCATCATCCGGCATGCGCGGCGGCTTTGGTGGGCCTGGGGCGCGGGGCTGACGGCCCTGGCCGTGGTCTTCATGCTGATCGTCTCGCCGATCCTGATCGAGCCCCTGTTCAACGACTACACCCCGGCCCCGAACGGGCCGATGCGGGATTCGGTGGTGGAGCTGGCGCAACAGACCGGCACGCCGGACGACAAGATCTTCATCTATGACGGCTCGAAACAGTCGGACCGCTATACGGCCAATGTCTCGGGGCTGTTCGGCTCGGCCCGGGTGGCGATGAGCGATGTGATGTTCGCCAAGGGCGCTGACCTGGCCGAGGTGCGCGGGGTCGTGGGCCATGAGATGGGCCACTATGTCCACATGCATTCGCTGTGGATGACCGGCATCCTGATCCTGCTGGCGGGGCTGGTCTTCTGGTTGATCGACCGGTTGTTCCCGGTGGCGAAGCGGCTGCTGGGGGCGAACCGGGTGGGGGATATCTCCGATCCGGCGGGCCTGCCGGTGCTGGCGGCGATCGCGGCGGTGATCGGCCTGCTGCTGACGCCGGTGACCAACACCATGATCCGGGTGATAGAGCAGGACGCCGACCAGTTTTCCCTGGTCCATGCCAATGAGCCGGACGGCCTGGCCAAGGCCCTGATCAAGACGGCGGAGTATCGCGCGCCGTCGCCCTCGGCGATCGAGGAGATCATCTTCTACGACCAC
>JAIESL010000001.1 GCA_019746095.1 Caulobacteraceae bacterium | reverse complement strand
CAAACCGACCCGGTGCAGCCAGGTGTCGAATTTGGCCAGACCCGGTGTCCAGCGCGGAGCCTGTTTCCAGGCCCTGAGCATGGCGTCCTGGGCCACGTCCTCGGCCTCGGCCGCATCGCCCAGCATCCGTTGGGCGAGCGCCAGCATACGCGGCAGTTTGCGCGCCACCATGGCCTGGATCGCCGCCGGGTCGCCCTGACCCACGCGGCGCACCAGTTCCTCGTCGGGGTCGGCGATCAGCGCCAATCCGGCCCTCATGCGTGAACAGCGAAAGGGTCGCCCGGCTGATGACCGCCGTCCCTGACATCATCCTTACTCCGAAGCGGGGCCCTGAGGCGACGCCTGCCGTTGCCCACGGTGTGCAGCGCGGCGTTCCACCATCCGCTCACGGCGGTTCTGGCGCATGCCCTGGCGGGCGGCGCGCCCCTCCTCGACGGTGACGAAGCCGTCCTGATCGGCATCGAGACGGGTGAAGGCCTGTTCGGCGCGGGCCTGGACGTCAGCGATCACCACCGGTCCGCGCGCCTCCATCCGGCCCATGCCCCGCTGGCCGCGGGCGGGTCCGCGACGGGCACCCGTGGGACGCGGGCCGCGCTCCGCACGTGCCTCACGGCCGGCTGCGCGGGCCGCGTCGAACTCGGCCCGGCTGACGGAACCGTCGTCATTGGCGTCCAGACGGTCGAAGCGGGCATCGGCCCGACCGGCCATGCGGGCCTGTATTGCGGCGCGGCGCTCATCGGCGGTGACCGAGCCGTCGCCATTGGTGTCTGCGGTCGTCAGGCGCTGCACGCGCTGGCCGACGAACTCGGCCTGGCTGAGCCGGCGATCGCCGTCCGCGTCCGCGCGCATGCCGCGGGCCGGAGGCTGCTGGGCGAAGGCGGCACCGGCCGCGGCGGCGAGCGTCAGGGCGGCGAGGCCACCGGCCAGAAGGGTCTTTTTCATCTTGATGATCTCCATGCCGCCAAGGGCGGTGTCAGTCCCCAGTCCGGGAAGTCTAACGAAGATCGCGTCAGTCTCCGTCGCGGGGTGGCGGCAGGGCCGCTTCAAAGGCCGCGCGGGCGGCGGTTCGCACCTCGGCCAGCCGGGCCTTCAGCGTGTCAAAATCCGCCAGGTCGGCCGCCTCGGCGAGGCGACGACGGAAGCCCTCGGGCTCCTGATCGGGGTCCGGCCGGTCGTCAAAGGCCGCGCCGAAGACCTGGCCCAGAGCCTGCTGCAGACGCCAGGCCTCGGCCAGGGCCGGGTCGGCGGCCAGGGCCTGCAGGGTCGAGACGGTCAGGGGCGTGCCGGCGGCGGCGGCGGCCAGCTGGCGCACCTGGGCTACGAACTCGGCATCGACCTGACCCCCGGGGGCCAGTTTGAGGTCCCAGCCCCCCTGCCCCGGGCGTTCTCGCGCCATCAGATCCCGCATCCGCCGCGCATCGGCGGCGACATCCACCCCGGGTCGGGGTCGCCGCAGGATGGCCTCCAGCGCGGCCGCTGCCCGGGCACCGAAGGCCGGATCGTCGGCCCAGATCACGCGGGCGCGGGTCAGGGCCATGAACTCCCAGGTGTCGGCCTCGGTCGCATAATAGTCCTCGACCGCCGACAGCCGCAGCGACACCGGCCCCTTGGCCGCGCCGGGCCGCAGCCGCATGTCGACCTCATACAGGCCGCCCTCCGCCGTATGGGCCGACAGGGCCGCAATCAGTCGCTGGGTGAAGCGCGAATAGAAGACGCCGGCGGCCCAGCCCTTGCTCCCGGACACGACCTCCGGAGGCGCGTCATAGACGGTCATCAGGTCGAGGTCCGAGCCTGCGGTCATCTCGCCGGACCCGGCCTTGCCCAGCGCGACCACCGCAACAGCGCCGCCGGGCAGGGCCCCGCCCTGACGCACCGCCTCGGCCATGGCGGCGGGGGCCAGGGCGTCCATCACGGCGTCGGCGAGGGCCGTATAGGCGCGACCGGCCGGCTCCGGGCCGATGCGGCCGGTCAGGGTCTGGATGCCGATGCGGAACATCTGGTCGCGGTGCAGGCGGCGCACGGCGTTCATGGCTCCCTCGAAATCGGGGGCGGCCGCGGCCTCTTCCGCCATCTGTTCGAACAGGCCGGTGTTGACGCCCAGCTGGGTATGGAAGCGCGCGTCCAGCACACTGTCCAGCGCAGCCGGATAGCGGCCCAGGGTGCGCGCCAGCCGGGGGGCGAAGGCCATCACCCCAACGACGAGGTCGAACAGCTTCGGCTGGGCCAGGAACAGGGCCTGGACCTGAACACCGCTGTTGAGGCCGGCGAAGAAGACGGCGAAACGGCGGAAGGCGGCATCGGCCGCGCCGGTATCGGCCAAGGCCGTCAGCAGCCGCGGGGCGAGGCGGGTGAACAGTTCACGCCCACGCGCCGACCGGGTGGCCGGGATGCGGCCGTGATGCCAGCTGCGGATCGTGTCCGCCACGCCCGACGGCTCGGCGAACCCCATCCGCTCCAGGGTCGCCAGGGTCTCGGGATCGTTCTCGACGCCGGTGAAAACGAGGGAGCCATAGGGCGAGGACAGGGCCTCCTCACCCTCGAACAGTTCGCCATAGGTGCGGTTGACCCCGACCAGCAGGGTTTCGACCCCATGGTCGAAGGCGGCCAGATCGCCCTCGCCCGCCAGGGCCGCCACCGCTGCGCGTCGTGCCGGTTCGGCCGGAAGGATGTGGGTCTGTTCGTCGTCGAGCATCTGCACCCGGTGCTCGAGCCCGCGCAGGGTCGCATAGGCTGCGGTCAGATCCGCGCAGGTCTCCGGCGTGACATGGCCGGCGTCCCGCAGGGCGGCGAGGGCGTCGACGGTGCGGGGGCTGCGCAGGCCGGGGTCGCGGCCACCGAGGATCAGTTGCTGGGTCTGGGCGAAGAATTCGATCTCGCGGATGCCGCCCCGGCCCAGTTTCAGATTGGCCCCCGCGGCCTCCATACCCTCGCCGGTCTTGTGGACGTGGATCTGGCGCTTGATCGACTGGATATCGAGGATGGCCGGATAGTCGAGGCTGCGGCGCCAGATGAAGGGCCTCAAGGCCGTGACGAATCCGGCCCCGGCGGCGAGGTCGCCGATCACCGGCCGGGCCTTGATAAAGGCAGCCCGCTCCCAGTTCTGGCCCACGCTTTCGTAATAGGCCAGGGCCATGGGGGCGGCGACCACGGGCGGGGTCGAGGACGGATCGGGCCTCAGCCGCAGGTCGACGCGGAAGACATAGCCGTCGCCGGTCCGCTCCTGCATCAGCACCGCCAGGGCATGGGCCGCGCGGTCGGCGAATTTCTGCGGCTCGACCCCGTCCGCGAGCGCGCCCTCCAGGGCTTCGGGCTCCCAGAACAGGCTGATATCGATGTCCGAGGAATAGTTGAGCTCAAAGGCCCCGTGCTTGCCCATGGCCAGGCCGAACAGGCCGGGGATGGGGCCGCGCGGATCATCGGCGGCCGATATCAGCTTGCCGCACTCGCGCTGGTCATGGGCCACGGCCCGCAGGGCGGACCGGGCCGAGGCGTCGGCGAAGCGGCTGAGGGCCCCGGTGACGGCGTCCAGGTCCCAGACACCGCCCAGATCGCACAGGGCCGTCAGCAGGTGCAGCTCGGCCTTGAGCCGGCGCAGCGGGGCACGGGCCTCATCGGCACCCCCGGTCAGGCCATCGGTCGCCGACAGGATGGCCGCCAGCCGGTCTTCCGGCGAGGCCTCTATCGTCTGTCGAAGCCGCTCGGGCCAGCGCCGCGCCAGCCCGGCCAGATAGGGCGAGGCCGCAAAGGCGGGGGCCAGGGCGGGCCAGGCGGCCTGCAGTGCTTCGGACCAGCCGTCCTCGCGCGCCGCCTCGGACAGGCGTTCAAGGGTACGTTCGGCGGCCACCGGATCGACGACCGGGCCGCAGGGGTCGAGCCGGGGGCCCAGCGCGCCGCTCATTCGGCGGCCGGCAGGACCAGGGCGACACGCAGGCCGGGGCCGAAGCCGCCGTATTCGCCGGGGCCCTCATCCAGCAGGATGCGGCCGCCGTGGGCCTCCATCACCGCGCCCACGAGAGACAGGCCGAGACCCGAGCCGGCCTCGGTGCGGCTGTTGTCGAGGCGCACGAAGCGTTCGATGACCCGCTCACGGTCCCCCTCGGGTACACCGGGGCCGGTGTCGGTGACGGAGTATTCGATCTCGCCCGAGGACCGCCGGCGCGCGCGCAGCATCACGGCACCGCCGGTCGGCGTATATTTGATCGCATTGTCGATGATGTTGGCCAGGGCCTGGGCGAGGAAGGGCTGATTGCCCGAGATCATCAGCCCGCGTTCGATCTCGGCCGAGAATTCCAGCCCCTTTTCCTCTGACGCGGGCTCATAGAGCTCGGCCATGTCGGCGGCCAGGTCAGCGGCGTCGAACACCTTGGGATCGGGGGTGCGGCCCGCCGCGGCCTGCAGCCGGGCGATGGCCAGGACGGTGTTGAAGGTCTTCAGCAGATTGTCGGCCTCGTCGAGCGCCAGTTGCACCGCGTCGACCCCGTCGATCCGCCCGGCCTCGGCGTCCATCAGCGCCACCTCCAGCTTGGCCCGCATCCGGGTCAGGGGCGAGCGCAGGTCGTGGGCGATGGCGTCGCCGGCGTGACGGATCGAGGACATCGACCCCTCCAGCCGGTCCAGCATGGTGTTGAGCCCGGCCCCCAGTTCGTCCAGCTCGTCGCCCGAGTTGCGGACCTCGGCCCGGGCCTTGAGGTCGCCCTCCTGCACCGCCGTGACGACCTTGCCGAGCCGGCCCATGGCGTGTTCTAGGTTGCGACTGACCAGGACCCCGCCCGCCAGACCGAGCAGCAGGACGATGCCCATCGCCGTCCACAGGGCCTGGGTCAGCCGCGCCAGATAGGCCTCGGTGTCGCTGAGTGAGGCACCGACCAGCAGCATCTCACCGCCCGCCAGACGGACCTGCACGCCACGCGCCCGGGGCCGGGTCACCCGTCCCTCCACATCCGTGTCGGTGAAGGAAAAGGTCGTCCACTCCTGGCTGCCCTCCATCTCCGCGATCGGGAAGTCCGTCAGACTGCCGGTGACCTGGCTGCCGTCAGGGTTCTTGAGCAGATAGAGGAAGGAGTTGTCGCGCAGGGTGCGGTCGATCAGGGCGCGGTTCAGGGCGTCGAAGCCGCGTTCCCTGTAGATGCCGGTCAGCACCTGCATCTCGCCGCGCACGTCCCGCTCGGCCTTGGTCCGGGCCTCGGAGGCCGAGGCGAAATAGACCCAGGCCAGGATGGCGCTGGCCGCCGCCGCGAACAGGGCGAGGAACAGCAGCGTCAGCCGGAAGGGCGTGCGCCTGAGGAGGGAGGGGAGTTTCACCGGCTGCCGCTAAGGCTCCAGCCGGTACCCCGCCCCGCGCACTGTCTGCAGCATGGCGTGGTCGAAGCCCTTGTCGATCTTGGCGCGCAGGCGGCTGATGTGGACGTCGATGACATTGGTCTGGGGGTCGAAATGATATTCCCAGACCTTCTCCAGCAGCATGGTGCGGGTCACCGACTGGCCGGCGTGGCGCATCAGGAACTCCAGCAGCTGGAACTCGCGCGGCTGGAGGTCGATCTCCTGGCCGGTACGGTGCACGGTGCGGGCGATCAGGTTCATCTCGAGGTCGCCGACCTTGAGCATGGTGGCGACGCTGCCGCTCTCGCGACGGCGCGACAGGGCCTCGACCCGGGCGATCAGCTCGGAGAAGGCATAGGGTTTGACCAGATAGTCATCGGCCCCGGCATTCAGCCCGGTGACCCGGTCCTCGACCTCGCCGAGGGCGGACAGGAACAGGACAGGGGTCTGGTCGCCGTCCTTGCGCAGGGTCTCGACCATGCCGATGCCGTCGAGGCGCGGCATCATCCGGTCGACGACATAGACGTCATAGCCGCCCTTCTGCGCCTCCAGCAGGCCGAAGGCGCCGTCGACGGCGTGGGTCGGCTCGTGCCCGGCCTCGGTCAGTCCCCGGACCATGGCCGTCGCGGCCTCGGCGTCGTCCTCGACCACCAGAATGCGCATGGAATCAGCCCCTCAAACGTGAATCGCCACCGATGCTAGCGCATCGGCGGCGATGGGGGCAGTTACGGCTTATTCAGGATCGGGAAGCTCATAGGCCAGGGGCACATTGCCCCGCGGCGTCCAGACCAGAAGGAAGAGGGAATCACCGCCGCCGCTGCGGGCCGCCTGCACGGCCGCCTCGAGATCGGCAATCGACGTGATCGACCTCGTCCGGGCCTGCATGATGACATAGCCGGGCTGGAAGCCCTGGGCGTTGCCGCGGCCGGCCTGGGTGACGACCACACCCTCCACGCCCGCCGGGATCTCGTAACGTTGGCGCAGGGCCGGAGTGATCGGAGCCACGGTGAGGCCGGCGACAACCTTGCCGACCGGTGCCGGAGCCGGCGCGTCCGGCCCGTCCCCGGTGCCCCTGCCCGCCTGCAACTCGGCCTGCGACGGACGGGTGCCCGAGCGAACATTGACCGTCTGACGACGTCCGTCGCGGAGGATTTCGAGCCGCAGCGTATCACCGGCGCGGGCCTGCCCCACGCGGCGGGTCAGTTCGCTCGACGTCGTGACCGGCTGACCGTTCAGGGCCACGACGACGTCGCCATAACGCAGGCCGCCCCGCTCCGCCGGTCCGCCGGGCGTGACACTGTTGATCAGGGCACCGCGCGTGCCGGGGGGCAGTCCCATGGCCTCGCGGAACGGATCCAGGTTGCCGATTTCGACACCGAGATAGCCGCGCTCGATGGTCTCGCCGCGCATCAGCCGGTCGGTGATCGGCTTGGCGACCGAGGCCGGGATGGCAAAGCCGATGCCGACGGAACCGCCCGTCGGCGAATAGATGGCGGAGTTCACGCCGATGACACGGCCATAGATGTCAAAGGTCGGCCCACCCGAATTGCCGCGGTTGATGGCGGCATCGATCTGCAGATAGTCGGTGTAGGGGGTGTTGTTGTCGACCTCGCCCCGGCCCTGGGCCGAGACGATCCCCGCCGTGGCGGTGCCGCCAAGACCGAAGGGGTTGCCCACGGCGATGACCCAGTCACCCACGCGGGGCTGGGCGGTTTCCTCGAAGCTGACGAACGGGAAATCCGTCCCGTCGACCTTGATCACCGCCAGATCGGTGTCCTCGTCGCGGCCGACCAGTCGGGCCTCCATCTCGCGCCCGTCGGCCAGTTTGACCGTGATCTCCGTGGCGTCGGCGACGACGTGGTTATTGGTGACGATGTAGCCGTTGGCGGCGATGAAGAAGCCTGAGCCGGCGCCGAGCGCCGTCGTGCCCTCATCCTCGGCACCCTCGCCCGGCTCGCCTTCCGCTCCCGGAACGGGAACGGCACCGAGGCCGGGGATCTGGATGAACCGCTGGCTGCCACCGGCGACCCGGGTCTTCACATCGATCTGCACCACCGCCGGCGCGACCTGGGCGAAGATGTCGGCGAAGCTGAGGGGCGCGCCCTGCGGCGGGGCGAAGGCGAGGCCGGAAGCGCCGGCGGTGGGCGCGAGACGGCCGGTGAAGCCCGCCACCGGACCCGCATTGGCCGAGGGCCAGTCGATCACGCCGCCGGCGGTCGCCGCGGCGGCGAAGGTCAGGCCAGCGATGGCCCCCAGCATGAATTCCTTGCGCTTCATCATAGGCGTGTCTTGCAATCCTCTGGTCGGGCGGCGAACGCCCGTTCGGCCTTGTCATATAGGGCTGCGGGCCGTTTCACCAACGCGGTGACGCGATGAAGGGTCCGCAGGCCCTAGTGGTCAGACGGCTTTGCGTCAGCATCGGGGCGAACCGCCTGTTCGGCGAGAATCCGCGCCAGATCGGCCTCCTCGGCAGCCGACAGCGCCGGGGCCTCGGTCGGGCGACGGCGCGCCAGGACCAGCAGGCCCGCCGCCGCCGCCAGCAGGGCGGCGAGCGGCCCGAACCACAACAGCCAGGTTCCCCACCGCAGCGGCGGGGTGAACAGGACAAAGTCGCCGTAGCGGCGCACCAGATCATCGCGGACCTGTTGATCGCTGCGCCCGGCGGCGATCTGTTCGCGCACCAGGCCCCTCACATCGGCCGCGAGGCCGGCGGGGCTGTCGGCGATGGCCTCATGCTGGCAGACGACACAGCGGATGTCGTTGAACAGGGCCTGGGCGCGCGCCTCCTGCGCCGCATCCGCCAGCGGCCGGTCGGGCGTCGGCGGGGGCTCCTGGGCCGCAGCCGGTGCGACGGCCAGCGCCAGGGCGGCGACGATCGGCAGCAGGCGTCTCATGCCGCGGCCTTCCGGTTCACACCCAGCCTCAGTCGACGGTCCAGCAGCGACAGCAGGCCGCCCAGGGCCATGATCGCCGGCCCGAGGAAGATCAGCCGGGCCCAGGGATTCCACCAGACACGCACGGTCCAGCCGGGAGTCCCGGCCTCGGTCCGGCTGCGCTCGCCCATGACGACATAGACGTCGTCCAGTCCGCGGAAATCGAGCCCCACCTCGGTGGTGGTCTCGCCGCCGGTCGGGAAGAAGCGACGCTCGGCCGTGACGGGCTTCGGCAGGCTGCCGTCGCGCAGGGTCACGGTCAGCCGGCCCTGCTCGGCCAGATAGTTCGGCCCCTCGACCACGCTCACCGAGTCCAGTCGCACCGCCCATTTTCCGGCCTCGATGGTCTGGCCCGGGGCCAGGGTCCGCGCCGCCTCGACGCGATATCCGGTCTCGACCACCGCCCCGAGGACGAAGACGCCCAGTCCGGCGTGGGCCAGGGTCGTACCCCAGGCGCCGAGCGGCAGGGCCCGGGCGCGGCGCCAGATCTCCGCCAGGGGGGCACGGAACAGGCGCAGCCGTTCGGCCACCTCGGCGAGGGTGCCGAGAATCAGCCAGCCACCGAGACCGATACCGGCGGCGGACAGGGCCTTCTTCGGCTCGAAGGCCATCCAGCCGGCCAGTCCGATCAGGATGGAGAGGCCCGCCGCCAGCGCCAGCCGCTGGCCCACGCCCTTCAGGTCGCTGCGCTTCCACGCCAGGAGCGGCCCGGCGGGCACGATCAGACAGGCTGCGATCATCAGGGGATTGAAGGTCAGGGCGAAATAGGGCGGGCCGACCGAGATCGTCGCGCCGTTGGCCGCCTCGAGGATCAGCGGATAGAGGGTGCCGAGCAGGACGGTGGCACTGGCCGCGGTCAGGAAGACGTTGTTCAGCACCAGGGCCCCCTCGCGGCTGACCGGGGCGAACATGCCGCCGCCTTTCAGCTGGGGCGCACGCCAGGCGAACAGGGCGAAGGCCACACCGGACGAGGCGGCGAGAATGGCCAGCAGCATCAGGCCGCGCTCGGGATCGACGGCGAAGGCGTGGACACTGGTCAGGACGCCGGAACGGACGAGGAAGGCCCCCAGCATGGAGAAGGTGAAGGCCAGCAGGGCGAGGAAGGTGGTCCAGCCCGCCAGCGCCCCGCGACGTTCGGTGACCACGGCGGAGTGCAGCAGGGCCGCCCCGGCCAGCCAGGGCAGGAAGCTGGCGTTCTCGACCGGGTCCCAGAACCACCAGCCGCCCCAGCCGAGTTCATAATAGGCCCAGAAGGCACCGAGGGTGATGCCGACGGTCAGGAAGGCCCAGCTGGCCAGGGCCCATGGCCGGACCCAACGGCCCCAGGCGGGCCAGAAGCTGGAATTGGCCCGGCCCTCGATCAGGGCCGCGACCGCGAGTGAGAAACAGACCGAATAGCCGACGTAGCCCGCGTAGAGGAAGGGCGGGTGGAAGGCGAGCGCCGGGTCCTGCAGCAGCGGGTTCAGAGAATTGCCCTGGAACGGGGCCGGGTCCAGCCGCTCGAACGGGTTGGAGGTGAAGACGGCGAAGGCGAGGAACATCACGCCCAGCAGACCCTGCACCGCCGTCGCCGAGGTCTTGAGCCCGAACGGCAGGCCGCGGGCGCGCGTCAGCACCGCACCAAAAACGGTCAGCACGAGGCACCACAACACCAGAGAGCCCTCATGGCTGCCCCAGGCGGCGGAGACCTTGTAGAGCATCGGCTTGTCGGTGTGGCTGTTGGCCGCGACATTGCTCACCGAGAAGTCCGAGGCCGCAAAGGCCAGGATCAGGACGGCGAAGGCCACGGCGACCGCAACCGCACAGGCGAGCGCCGCGCCCTCGGCCGCTCCGGCCAGCACCGGACTGCGGCGCAGGCGCCCGGCCGTCGCCATGCCGGTCTGCAGCACAGCCAGCACAAGGGCGAGGATCAGGGCAAAGGCCCCCAGTTCAATGATCACGCGGCAGGCGCTCCGGCGTAGGGGGCTGCGGCAGCGGGCCCACCGGCGGCCGGTGCCCCGCCCTCGGGCCGCCATTCGCCCTTGGCCTTGAGCCGGTCCGCGACCTCGCGCGGCATATAGTTCTCGTCATGCTTGGCCAGGACCTGGGTGGCGCGGAAGCTGCGGTCGGGCAGGAAGGCCCCCTGGGTCACCACCCCCTGGCCCTCGCGGAACAGGTCGGGCAGGTCGCCCTGGTAGACGATGCGGGTGGTGGCGGCATTGTCCGTGATCGCAAAGGCCACCTCGCCGTTGGTGCCGCGGACCACACTGCCGTTCTCGACCAGTCCGCCCAGCCGGATGACCCGGCCGGCCGGTGCGGTCTCCGCATTCGCCTCGGACGGCGAGAAGAAGAAGGTGACATTGTCGCGCATGGCATAGAGCGACAGGCCGACCGCGACCGCCAGCACCGGCGCCACGACGACGACGACCCAGAGGCGACGACGCGCCTTGGGCGACTTGGGTAGCCAGCTCATTCGGTTCCTCCCGGCATCCGCCGTTGCAGGTCTGCCCGGCGCGGGTCCGCCGGATCAAGGACGGCGATCAGCGGCCCCCAAAGGGTACGGACCCTGGCCGCCTCGCCGCGGGTCAGCGCAGCCTCACCGAGGAAATAGCGGGCGCCCAGCTGGTCCGGATCCAGGCGAAGGGCCCGGGCGAAAGCGGCCTCGGACTCGGCGTCGATCTCGCCGCTGTTGGCGCGGACCAGACTCTCGCCCAGCCGCGACCAGCCCTGGGCGTCGCCGGGTTGCAGGGCCACCGCCCGGCGGAAGGCCGAGGCCGCGCCGATTGGATCGCCGGCCTCGAACCGGGCCGCGCCGAGCATGCTCAGCGCCTGGTGATCGCCGGGCCGTTCCCGGACCACCCGGGCGGCCACGGCGGCCAGCTGCGGGGGCTGCAGGGTTTCCAGTTCGGTCGCCCACTGATTCACGCGGCGCTCATAGGCCTGATCCGGCAGGCCCGGTGCACCGAAGCCGGCATAGACGCCGAGGGTGCCGATTGCCGTCGCTGCCAGTCCGGCCAGCACCCAGAACCGGTCCCTCGACCCGGCCCGGACCGGGGCGGCCTCACGGTCGGAGACGAGGATGCGGCGCCCGGCCTCGGCACGGGCCGCGGTCCAGGCGGCCTCGTCCAGCAATCCACGCGCCTTCAGCCGATCCAGCTCGGCCAGTTCAGGCGCAGCCGGGACGGACTCATCGGCGTCAACACCGCGGCGGGCACCGGCCAGCACAGACAGGCCCGCGAGGGCCGTCAGCAGCGCCGCCATGATCCAGAATGTCGTCATCCGGGTGGATGTAGCCGATCACGCCGCCTGCGACGAGGCCTCGACCGCCTTCGGAGGGGTTCCGGCGACCGCGGCCCGACGACGCACCGTGCGCGCGGCGTCCTCGGCATCGATCAGATCCAGGCAACACGCCGACACTTCGACGAGCGTCAGGGCATGGAACTCATCGGCGACCTCGCCGTCATTGATCAGGCGCAGCGCCTCATCGGCATAGTCAGAGAGGCGGTCGATCAGGGTCTGGACGAGCACCTTGCGGTCGGCCTCGCAGCCGAAGGTCGAGGCCGGTCCCCGCGACGATCCGACCAGGCGCAGCAGGCTCAGGGCGGCATCGACCGTCGGGCCGGTCACCGGGGCCGACAGCCGCGGGGATTTTCGGGTCATGCGGCCGGCGATCTGGACCCGCTCAAGCGGCAGGGCCTCTTCCACGGCCTTGTCCGCCGCGCGCAACAGGCCCGACAGCCGGCGGGCGATGGCCACCCGCGCCTCACGCACCGACCGGCCCCAGGCGCTTTGCGGGCTGAGCGTCAGGGTGACATCCAGCTCGGCCAGCACGCCGGCGCACCAGTTCAGGTCGGCGATGACGGTGTCGACACGATCCAGATCGGCCGCGGGCTTGAAGGCCTCGATCTTGCGGGCGCGGACATCGACGCCGGCGATCAACCGGTCGACGAAGCCGGCCAGCTCCGATTCACTGAGAAAGCCCTCGCGCCCGGCGGCGAGCGAGGTCTGGGTGACGATGCGCAGGATCAGGACGGCGTCGTCCAGGTGGGCGAACAGCATCTCCAGCACCCGCTGGGCCCCGTCGACGTGCACACTGGCGCAGTCCTTGAGCAGCAGCCGCAGTTCGGCGATCTGGTCACCGTCGGGGCGTTTGAGCCAGACCTCGAGCGAGGGCAGGCCCCGGCGGGCGAGGTGTGCGAGGTCGAGGCAGGCCGCGAGATCCGCCAGCCCCGTCTGGCGCAGTGCCTGGTCGCCCTCCGGTGGCCAGACCAGGTCAGGATGGTCGCGGACCGCGGCCGCCGCCGACTGGCAGAGACGATCGGCCACGGCCTGGGCCGAGGCACTGTCCTCTTCATCCAGATGGACCAGCAGTTCGGGCTCCCGCTCGCTGGCGGCCCGCCAGAGGCGCGGCAGGACGTGGGACGGGAAGGTCATGGCGGCGATGCCGTCGGTCCGGCCGCGGAACATGGGCACCAGCGGTTCCAGGACCCGGGCCCGGCGAGCCCGGTCGCGGGTCTCCTCAGTCAGCATCATCCGCAGTTCGGCTGCCCGCCCGCTCCCCATGGGCGCGACGGCGGCCGCGACGGCTGCGAGCGCAGCCTCCGGGCACCGCGCCAGAAGGGCGGCGAGTGCGACGCGATGGGCGACAGAGAGCCCGGCCATACGAGAATCCCGAACCGGACTCGCGCCGGCATACCCCACTATGGGTAGCCAAGGTTAACAATCACACTCCAAGGCCCGGGCCTCAGGCCTCGGCCGCGGGCAGTTCCAGAAGCACCTTCAACCCGCCCATATCGCTGTCCGCCAGGGTGATCCTGCCGCCATAGGCGCGGGTCAGTTCGACCACGATCGAGAGGCCGAGACCCGAGCCGGGCGTGGTCTCATCCAGCCGCGCCCCGCGTTCGAGGGCGGCGTCCCGCTGGTCCGCCGGCAGGCCGGGTCCGTCATCCTCGACCACCACCACCATCTGGCCCAGCCCGGTCGGACCGGCGGAGATGCGAACCCGCCGCTTCGCCCATTTGCAGGCATTTTCCATCAGATTGCCGAGGATTTCCTGCAGGTCCTGACGCTCGCCGCGGAAGCCCAGCTCATCGGGCGCGCGCCAGTCGATCTCGACACCCTTCTCCTCGAACACCCGCTCGAGCATGACCGCCATCTCGTCCAGCACCTCGGCGATGGGGGTGCGTTCGCCCAGCAGCTGGGCGCGGGCGGCGGCGCGGGCGCGGCGCAGATGGTGGTCGACCTGGGCCTTCATCACCTCGGTCTGTTTGCGCACCATGTCGGGCAGGTCGCCCTTCTGCGAGCCGGCCTCGGCCAGCATGACCGAGAGCGGCGTCTTCAGCGCATGGGCGAGGTTGCCGACGTGGGTTCGCTGGCGCTCGACCGTTTCCTGATTGTGGTCCAGCAGCCGGTTGACCTGCTCCACCAGCGGCTGGATTTCCATCGGATAGCTGTGGGCGATCCGGGCGGCCTTGCCCTTGCGGACATCGGCGATCTCGTTGCGCAGACTGAACAGGGGACGCAGGCCGATCCGCACCTGCAGGAAGACGGCGATGACCAGTCCGACCCCAAGAATCAGCAGGGCGGTCCAGGTGAAGGTGGCGAACTGACGGGTGTCGTTCTCGATACTGGTCCGGTCGATCGCCGCCATGAACACCAGCGGCTCCTCGCGCCCCGGCAGCGACTTGAGACTGGCGGCCACCCGCAGCGGCTGGCGCAGCGGCGGACGCAGGAAGCCGGGGTCATTGAAGCTGATCGTCGTACCGGTCGCGGCCCTGAGCCGGGCCGGCAGCCCCGGCGGGACGGCCAGCTGTTCCCCGGCCAGGGAGGGAGAGCCGGCGATGAACCGGACCCCGCCCTCGTCATCCAGCTCGGCCACCGCCCAGTATTTCCCGGACAGGGCCCGGTCCGTCTGGTTGTCCCGGATCTCCGCCACGACGACGCCGTCGGGCCCGGCATCGGTTGCGATCACCACCTCGTCGATGGTGTCGCCCAGCATATTGCCCAGCCGCCGGAGGGCGGATTCCTGGTACTGGCTGGTCAGGGCCCAGCCGGTGAGCACAAGCGCCAGCACGACCCAGGCGGAGGCCAGCCAGATCAGCCGACGGGTCAGGCTGCGGCCCGGCCGCCCGAACCAGCGGCCCCAGGACCTGTCTTCGGCCGGCGTCGATTCGCCCTCGGCCCCCTCGGTCACGCCCCGTCGGACTCCCCGGGCAGCGGCGTCAGGCGATAGCCCAGGCCGCGCACGGTCTCGATGCGGTCGGGACCGATCTTCTTGCGCAGACGACCGACGAAGACCTCGATCGTGTTGGAATCGCGGTCGAAATCCTGATCGTACAGGTGCTCGACCAGCTCGGTGCGGCTGATGACCCGGCCCTGGTGCATCATCAGATAATGCAACAGCCGGTACTCCAGCGAGGTCAGGCGCAGGGGCTCGCCGCTGACGGTGGCGCGGGCCGCGCGGGGATCGAGGCGCAGGCCGCCGCACGACAGGGTCGCCGAGGCGATGCCGGCCGAGCGCCGCAGCAGTGCCCGCAGGCGCGCCAGCAGTTCTTCCGTGTGGAAGGGCTTGGTCAGATAGTCATCGGCCCCGGCGTCAAAGCCCGACACCTTGTCGGACCAGGCCCCGCGGGCCGTCAGGATCAGCACCGGCGTGGTCTTGCCGTCCCGGCGCCAGCGTTCCAGCACCGATACGCCGTCGATCTTGGGCAGGCCGAGGTCCAGAACCACCACATCATAGGGTTCGGTATCGCCGAGGAAATGAGCCTCCTCGCCGTCCGCAGCATGGTCCACGGCATAGCCGGCGTCGCCCAGGGCCAGCTTCAGCTGGCGCGACAGGTCAACATCGTCCTCGACAAGCAAGACTCGCATTCAGCGTTCTCCCACGACCCGGCCGGTGCGGGCGTCCACCATGATGTCGGCCACGCGGCCACCGGGATACTCCCAGCGAACGACGATGGTATCGCCGCGGTTGCTGGCCCCGAGGAAACGGCCCGGGCGGCCCGAGGAGGCGCGCTGGACTGCGTCCCCGACGCTGACCCGGGGCTGGTCATCCTGCTGCTGGCGATCCCCACGGTCGCCACGAAGGCCACGATCCTGCGCCGCCGCCTGCGACAGGGGCGCGGCGGCGATCAGGAGTGCAAGCAGGATGGCGGACGGATGGTTCATGAAGAGCGGTCTAGGCCCCGGGCTCTGAACGACGGCTGAACGACAAGTGTAGACATATTTCACCCTTTGCGCCGCCCCCCCTCGCGCGCGCGGCGAGGATTTGTCGTCCCGGACAGGCGTTCCGGATGTGGCGGCGAATTCAGGCTGATGAATGAAAGCTGACACGCGCCGTTCAGATCGCGCTCAGCCGGGGAATGGTGATCTCGCATCAACGCCGGCCACCCGGTCTGCGTGGAACGCTCAAGGAGAAGTCCGATGATGAAAAAGTTTCTCATCCCCGCCCTCGCCCTGGCTGCGGCTTCCGTCGCGGTCCCCGCCATGGCCCAGTCCTACGGCCCGCGCCACCATGACGACCGCGGTGGTCGTTACGAACAGGACCGGGGTGGCCGCTGGGACAATGATCGCGGTGGCCGCCATGACTATGATCGCGGCGGCCGCTGGGACAATGACCGTGGTGGCGGCTGGCAGAACATCAGCCAGCGCAAATTCAACCTCGACCGCCGCATTGATCGCGGGGAACGAAACGGGTCGCTCAGCCGGCGGGAAGCAAGCCGACTCCGGCGTGAGCTGAACGACCTCGTCTATCTGGAGCGCAGCTTCCTGCGCGGCGGCCTCTCGTTCCGCGAACGGGCCGAGCTCGACCGTCGCTATGACCGACTGTCGTACCAGATCCGCGAAGAACGCCGCGACCGCGACGACCGTCGCTGGTAGGGCCTGACCTTCCTCCCCGAAGGTCCGGGGGCGCGATCCGCAAGGGTCGCGCCCCCTTCCCTTTTCAGAGCCTCAACCGGCTTTCGATCACAGTGACGGCCCGGCCGCGCAGCAGCACCCGGTCGCCGCGCGCTTCCGTCTCGATATCACCGCCGCGGCCCGGGAAGACCTGCCGGAACCGCACCGTCGCCCGGCCCAGGGTGTCGGCATACATGGGCCCGAGGATGCAGTGGGCCGAGCCGGTCGCCGGATCCTCATCGACGCCGCAGCCCGGCGCAAAGAAACGGTCGACGACATCGACATCGTCGGAGGCCCCGGCGAGGGCACAGACGATGACCTGACCGACCTCCCCGGCGTCGCCCTGGATTGAGGCCAGCGCGCGGATGTTCGGGGTGACCGCCCGGACCGCGGCCGCATCGACCAGCACGGCGACGAGATAACGCCCGGCCCGAACCTCGACCGGGGTGACGCCCAGCGCCTCGACCAGCCCCTCCGGCACCGTGGTCCGGCGCGGTGGATCGGCGGGAAAGTCCATCTCATAGCCCGCGCCCGCCCGGCTCACGATCAGCGGCCCGGAGCGGGTGTCAAAGGTCAGGGCCGCGGCCTCCAGCCCCAGCTCGTCCAGCAGGACATGGGCCGAGGCCAGGGTGGCGTGGCCGCACAGATCGACCTCCATACCCGGCGTGAACCAGCGCAGGCCGAACCGGGCGGGATCGGCAGTCTTCAGCAGGAAGGCCGTCTCCGCCTGGTTGTTCTCCTTTGCCAACGCCTGCATCCAGGCGTCGGACGGCCACTGGTCAAAGGGCTCGACCACACAGGCGGGATTGCCCCTGAACGGGGCGGCGGCGAAGGCGTCGACGGACCACTGGCGCATCAGGCCGGTTCCGGTTCAATGGCGGTCAGTTCAGGCCAGCGCGCCCTCGCACTCGCCAGGGCCCGGTCCCAGCCCTTCGCCCGCGGCCGGTCCGGATTGGGCCGGAGCGTCAGGGAGAAGACATCCTCCAGACCGAACGGGGCGGCGATGCTGATGGTGTCGTCGGCCTCCAGCCGCACACCGACCGCAAAGGCCGGGGCGACGAACCGGGCCAGGGCCTCGTCCGTGCCGGTCAGGGCCTCATAGGGTTCGCCGAACCGGTCCGGGAACCAGAGGTGGACACGCGCCTGGTTGCGCACCTCGACATCGGACCGGAACGGTTCCTCGAAGGCGGCGGCGACGCGCTTGATGACGACATCCTCGGCGTCCCAACTCGTGTCCGGATCGAAATAGCCGAGGTCATAGTCCTTGCGGCCATAGCCGACCGGACGGCCGGTCACGGCGTTCCAGACGCTCTGATAGACCGCACCTGAAAAGACCCGCCAGTCGTTCAGGCCGAGGCCGCGCACCGTGGTCAGGACGTGCATCAGCTCGGGATCGGCGCGGACGATGCCGGCCAGCCGGGTCTCCAGATCGCTCATGAACGGCCCCGCACCGGCCAGCCATGGTCCAGCGGCCCGTGGCCACCGCCCAGTCCCGGGGCCCGGCGGATCGCCTCGGCAACATAGGCCCAGGCCTCGGCCACGGCGGCCTCCAGCGGCAAGCCCTTCGCCAGCCCCGCCGCGCAGGCGCTGGCCAGGGTGCAGCCGGTGCCGTGGGTATTGCGGGTGTCGAACCGCTCGCCTTCCAGCAGGGTCTCGCCGGACGGGGTCAGCAGCAGGTCGATGACCGTCGCCCCCGGCACATGTCCGCCCTTCATCAGCACAGCCCGCGCGCCCAGGGCCAGCAGGGCCTCGCCGGCGCGGCGCTGGCCGTCGAGGTCGGCGACCGTGATGCCCGTCAGGGCCTCGGCTTCGGGGGCATTGGGGGTCAGCAGGGCCGCGCGGGGAACCATCAGGGCGCGCACGGCCGCCACAGCATCGTCCGCGAGCAGGGCCGCACCGCCCTTGGCGATCATGACCGGATCGATCACAGCCGGGGCCCCGGATGTGTCGAGGATGGCCGCCACCCGCTCGACCACGGCGGTCGAGCCCAGCATACCGGTCTTGATGGCATCGGCACCGATGTCGTCCAGCACGGCCCGCGCCTGGGCCTCGATCAGATCGAGCGGCAGGGGATGCACGCCGTGGACGCCGAGGGTGTTCTGGACCGTGATGGCCGTGATGGCCGTGGCGGCGTATCCGCCAAGCATGGTCACGGCCTTGATGTCGGCCTGGATCCCGGCCCCGCCGCCGGAGTCCGAGCCGGCGATGATGAGCACCCGGCCCGGCAACAGCCCCGTCATCAGTGCGCGCCCGAAAAAAGTTTCAGCCCGACGATCCCGGCCACGATCAGGACGATGCAGACGATCCGCAGGGCCGTCGCCGGCTCACCGAAGACCAGGATGCCGACACTGGCGGCTCCGACAGCGCCGATGCCGGTCCAGATGGCATAGGCGGTTCCGATCGGCAGCTTCTGGGTCGCAAGCCACAGGAAATAGAAGCTCACGGCCATGGCGGCGGCCACGCCCAGCGAGATCAGCGGGCGCTGGGCACCGACATATTTGAATCCGGAGGCCCATACGACCTCCAGCACACCCGCAATCACGAGGGCGAGCCAGGGATTGATCCACGATCCGTTCATCGGGTCCAGATGGGGCAGGCCCGGCTTTCGGGCAAGCGGTTATTCCGGCAGCAGCGCGGCCTTCAGCCGCAGCGCCTGGACGGTCTCGCGCACGTCATGGACGCGGATCATGCGGGCCCCGCGACCGGCGGCAGCCAGGGCCAGGGCGATGGACCCGCCGAGGCGGTCGCCCGGATCGGTGGCGGTCGGGTCAATCCCGAGGATCATCCGCTTGCGGCTGGCACCGAAGAGGACCGGGAAGCCGAGCTCGACGAGCCGGTCCAGCTCCCCCGTCAGGGCCAGGTTGTGGGCCAGGGTCTTGCCGAAGCCGATGCCGGGATCGAGCCAGATCCGCTCTTGCGCCACCCCCGCCGCCATGGCCGCCACGGCCCGTGCCGCCAGTTCGGTGCAGACCTCGGCGACGACCTCGTCGTAGCGGGGGTCGGCCTGCATGGATTGCGGCTCGCCGCGCATATGCATGAGCACGACGTCGCAGCCCAGTTCGGCGGCGGTCGCAAGGCTGTCAGGCGCGTAGCCGAGGGCCGTCACATCGTTCCACATTGTCGCCCCGGCGGCGACGGCGGCGCGGGCTACGGCAGGCTTCATGGTGTCGATGCTGACCGGCCCGGCCCAGCCGGCGGCGCGCAGGCCCTCGATGACCGGGATGGTGCGGGCGATCTCCTCGGCCCCTGCGACCGGTGCGGCCCCGGGCCGGGTGCTTTCACCGCCGATGTCGAGGACGTCGGCACCCTGTTCGACCAGCCGCAGGCCGTGGGCAACGGCGGCCGCGACCGAAGCGAGTCGCCCCCCGTCCGAGAAGCTGTCCGGGGTGACGTTGACGATGCCCATGACGGTGGGGGACATGAGTTCAATCACGGCTGCGACGGCGGGGCGCCGATGATCGACTCGGCAAGGGTGCGCATGACGACGAAGCCGTCCTGGTTGACGGTCACCCCGGCCACAGCGACTCCCGTGGCTGGCGCATAGAGGGCAATGGTGCCCCAGAATCCGCTGTGCCAGTAGAAGGTCCGTCCGTTCACCTCACTGACGAAGATGCCCAGACGATAGTGATCGGCGCGGCGGTGATCGCCCTGCCAGAGCATGGCCTCCAGGGTTTCGGGCCGGTCGAAGATCCGGCCCTCGAACAGGGCAGCGAAAAACACCGCCAGGTCGCGCGTCGACATGACCAGTCCGCCGCCGCCGTAGAGGTCCATCGAGGCATGCCAGTCCGCAGCGTTGATGCTTCCGAGGCTTTGAGGCGCACGGATGAGGCCGGGCGGCGCGGGTTCCATGATTTCCCACCATGTCGACTTCAATCCCAGCCGATCGAGCCGCAGTTCCTCACGGACCGCAACGCCGAGCGTCCGACCCGTGATGCGCTCGACGATGTCGCCCAGCAGAATGTAGCCGGTATCGGAATAGCGAAAGGCCACACCGGGATCGCCTTGGGGATCGGCATAGGCCATCGACAGCCCCACCAGTTCCTCGCGCGTCCAGTAGTGGCCGGGGTCGGCCATTACTGCTTCGACGAAACGTTGGTCACCGCCATGATCATAGAGACCGCTGCTGTGGCTTAGCAGATGACGCACGGTGATGGCGGCGGTGTCATAGCCGTCGGCGGTCAGCAAGGCGTTGAGCGACGAGCTCAATAGGGGTCCGATCGGGGCGTCGAGATCAATCCGACCCGTCTCCCAGAGCCTCAGCACCGTGGCGGCGGTGAAGGTCTTGGTATTGCTGGCGATGCGGAGCGGCGTATCGACCGTAATCGGCCCGCCGGTGTCCGGATAAGCAATGCCCGCCGCTGCACCCCAAGGCTCAGGCGTACCCCGGCCCGCAACATAGATCGCCGCTGGACGGGACAGGCCTTCGACCGCCAGCTGAAGCCCCGCCGGGTTCGAGACCTGGGCAAGCGTCGGACTCACCCCGATCACGGCGAGCGTGAGCGCCACAATAGCCGTCCCGAAATTCATCGATCTCTCCACGCTTGGTGCGAGGAGCTTAGGGTGTGAACCGGGCCGGGGGCCAGCCCCGGCCCATCAGTCCTTGCCGCCGATCAGACTGCCGATGGCGTCCAGATAGGCCCCGAAGGCCTTTCGGCCCGCGGGCGTGATCGACACCCGGGTCAGGGGTTTGTTGTCCTTGAAGCTCTTGGCGATGGCGATGAAACCCGCCTCTTCCAGCTTCTTCAGATGGACCGAGAGATTGCCCTGGGTCGCCTCGAGCACCGTCTTGAGCTCGGTGAAATCGGCGCTGTCGGCGTCGGACAGATAGACCATGATCCCCAGCCGCATGCGGCCGTGGATGACCTCGTCGATCCGTCCCAGATCGGCCAGACCCATGGCGCGCTCAGCCCCCCTTCGGGGCGGCGCGGGCGTCTCGGAACAGGATCCAGCCCGGCAGGGCGAACAGCGCGAACAGGGCGACGGTACAGACGCCGAGATACAGCATGGGCTCACGCACCAGAACGCCGAGCGCCACCGCCGTGGCCCAGCCGCCCAGGGCCGTGGCCAGCATCCAGCCCTTCCGCTTCAGCGTCCAGGCCATGTACCAGGCCGCGGCCTGGAGGGCGAAGACGATGGCCGCGTAATAGAGCCAGAT
Source organism: Caulobacteraceae bacterium (assembly GCA_019746095.1). Classification (GTDB taxonomy): domain Bacteria; phylum Pseudomonadota; class Alphaproteobacteria; order Caulobacterales; family Caulobacteraceae; genus Brevundimonas. The sequence continues at coordinate 19,611 of JAIESL010000001.1, read as the reverse complement.
GGCGAAATCCTGGTCCCGGTAGGCGCCGACGCCGAAGACGATGATCACGGCGCAATTGGCCATGCCGGTCGCGCTGAAGGCGGCGTTCAGGGTGCGCGTCGCCATCGGGCCGCGATTGGAACCACCGGTCTTGCGGTCCCTAAGGATTGCCCAGGTCAGGATCGACAGGAAGGTCACGCTGATCCCGACGACGAAGGCGAGGTTGGCGGGATCGGGCCAGTCGATGAGGCCGGTCGCCTGACCGACATGGAACAGGCACTGCAGGCCGTACAGGAGACCGCCGGCCAGATAGCAGACGGCCAGGGTCATGGGCGGGCGTCCCCCACCCTCGACGATCGAGCGCATGAAGGCGAGGTCGTCCTCGGGGGAGTTCGGGCGGGGCTTGGCAGGCATGACGATTCTCCGGGGCCGGCTCGCCCCTGGGGTGGACGAGCCGGCGTGTGTTGGCAAGTTATTCGGCGGGCGACAGGTCAGGGTCCGGCCGGCCCCGCCGGGGGATACGCCGCCCGTTCAGCCAGCCGCCGACGAAGCTGTGGCGGACCAGCAGTTCATAGGTCAGCAGGCTGATCGCCAGGGTTCCGCCGATGACCACACCGAACTTCACGAACCAGGGCCAGGTCTCGTTCACCACCAGGATCTGGCCGACCATGACCAGCGGCAGGTGGATGATGTAGACCCAGTAGGAGGAGTCGGCGAGGTAGCGGCGGACGGCGCTGTAGCCTGAGGCGAAGCGCAGGGCCAGGGACAGGACCGCCAGGGTCGAGGCGAAGACCGCCAGGGCCATCACCGCCGCCAGCGGGGCCTTGAGCTCCGGATCGGTGACGGGCATCAACTCCGGGACCGGTCCACCGGCCAGGACGAGAGCACCCGTCCCGACGCCCAGGGCCACGACCGTGAACACCGGCCAGAGCCGCTCGATCCGGACCAGCAGATCGCGGCGGCGGTCCAGCAGGAAGCCGAGGCCGAAGGCGGTGCCGAAGGCGGTCAGGGCGACCGGATTGGGCACCAGACCGGTGTCCGGCGTCGGTATGCCGAAGAACGGAATCCAGTTGGGCGCGAACCAGAAGGCGATCGCCAGCGGCGCGGCCATCAGGGCCGGTGTCCAGGGCCCGATCAGGGCACCGGTGATCCGGTCCACGAACCGGCCCCAGCCACCGTCCCGGTCCGCCATGGCAAAGGGCGCGCGCAGGATCAGCATGGCGACATAGAGGATCAGCAGCACCCACAGGAACCACAGATGGGTCAGGGGAAAGGTCTCGAGCGTCAGCGGCGGCGGGGGCGGTCCGCCGGTGGGAATGGTCCCGCCATTGCGGATCGCAGCCATCCAGATCAGCCCGGCGATGATCGCCGCAAGCATCGGGAACCAGAAGGTCGCCAGCGGTCCGGCGATACGCATGGCGCGGTCCCGGATGAAGCCGAGGGTGCCCCGCCGCCCGAGCATCATATGGGCGAACAGGCCGGCGACCAGGAAGAAGGTGGTCATGCGAAAGAGGTGGATGGCGAAGAAGATGACACTGGCCACCGGCGAGTTGTCGGTGTCCGGCACGATCCAGATGGTGACCGGGAAATAGGACAGGGAGGCATGCAGGACGACGCCCAGCAGCAGGGCGGTCCCGCGCAGGGCGTCGAGGCCGTGCAGGCGCCCGGACGGTTCGGTTTCGTTCGAAGACATGGAAGGACTCCCCTCGTGATGGAGGCCGTATCTCATCGACTTGTTTATAATGCAAACAGGTTCATCAAAAAGAACCCGCCGCAGGCATGGCCCGGGGCGGGTTCTGGGGTTCAGCCGGTCAGTGGACGGTCTGGGTCTCGACCGGGGCTCCCTCGGACACCGGGGTGATCGGCACGGAGACCGACGGGCCAACATTGGGGAAATTGCTCTCGTCGCGGTTCGGGGCGAGGCCCTTCTCAAGCAGGTCCCTGATCTCCTGGCCGGAGAGGGTCTCATACTCCAGCAGGGCCTGGGCCAGGGTCTCGAGATCCGCGGCCTTGTCGGTCAGGATCTGGCGGGCCTCGTTCCAGCCCTCGGTGACCAGACGCTTGACCTCTGCATCGATGATCCGGGCCGTGTCCTCCGAGACGTTCTGGCTGCGCGCGACCGAGTGGCCGAGGAAGACCTCCTGTTCGTTCTCGCCATAGGCCACAGTCCCGAGTACGTCCGAGAAGCCCCACTGGGTGACCATGCGGCGCGCCAGTTTCGATGCCTGCTGGATGTCGGAGCTGGCACCCGAGGTGATGTTCTCCTTGCCGAAGATCAGCTCCTCGGCCACCCGGCCGCCGGCCATGATGGCGATACGATCGACCATCTGCTGGTATTTCATGGAGTAGCGGTCGCCTTCCGGCAGCTGCATCACCATGCCGAGGGCCTGGCCCCGCGGGACGATGGTGGCCTTGTGCACTGGATCGGCCATCTTGACGTTCATGGCGACGATGGCGTGACCGCCCTCATGATAGGCGGTGAGGCGCTTCTCCTCCTCGTTCATGGCCATCGACTTGCGCTCGGCGCCCATCATGACCTTGTCCTTGGCGTCCTCGAAGTCGCGGTGGGTGACCATGCGACGGTCCTTGCGGGCCGCCATCAGGGCCGCCTCATTGACCAGATTGGCCAGGTCGGCGCCGGAGAAGCCGGGGGTGCCGCGGGCGATGGTCTTGGTGTTGACGTCGGCGGCAAGGGGCACGTCCTTCATGTGCACGCGCAGGATCTTCTCACGGCCGTTCACATCGGGATTGGGCACCACGACCTGACGGTCGAAGCGGCCGGGTCGCAGCAGGGCCGGGTCCAGCACGTCAGGACGGTTGGTGGCGGCGATCAGGATGATGCCCTCATTGGCCTCGAAGCCGTCCATCTCGACCAGCAGCTGGTTCAGCGTCTGCTCGCGCTCGTCATTGCCGCCGCCGAGACCGGCACCGCGATGACGGCCGACGGCATCGATCTCGTCGATGAAGATGATGCAGGGGGCGTTCTTCTTGGCCTGTTCGAACATGTCACGCACGCGGCTGGCACCGACGCCGACGAACATCTCGACAAAGTCGGAGCCCGAGATGGAGAAGAAGGGCACGCCCGCCTCACCCGCGACGGCGCGGGCCAGCAGGGTCTTGCCGGTGCCGGGAGGGCCGACCAGCAGGGCCCCCTTGGGAATCTTTCCGCCCAGACGCTGGAATTTGCCCGGGTCCTTGAGGAAGTCGACGACCTCCTGAAGTTCCTCCTTGGCCTCGTCCACACCGGCGACGTCCTCGAACATCTTGCGACCCTTGTGCTCGGTCAGGAGCTTGGCCTTGGACTTGCCGAAGCCCATGGCCCCGCGCGCGCCCCCCTGCATCTGGCGCATGATCAGGATCCACAGGCCGATGATCAGCAGGAAGGGCAGCAGGCCGAGCAGCACGCCCATCCAGATCGGCTGGGCGGGGTCTTCCAGGTCCACCTGGGCCCCCGTCGCATTGATGCTGTCCAGCAGCGGCTGGCTGGGCTGGGGAATGAAGGCCTTGAACTTCGTCCCATCCTTCAGCTCACCGGTCATCTTGGAGCCGCGGACATTGACCGACTTGATCTGGTTGTTGTCCCGCACCTGAAGGACGCTCGAATAGGTCATCTCGACCACCGGGCGGGCGGCCGCCTTGTCGGCGGGCGCGGCGAGACCGCCGGGTCGGCTGGCAGCGACATAGAAGGCCATGGCCCCCAGGATGATTACGCCCCAGATGGCCAGATTGCGCAGGTTCATTCTCGTCTCATTCCCTGGGTGCGCCGGAGCGCCCGGTCGTCAGTGATCTCAGCGGTAGAAAATAGGTGGTTCCGGGGCGTTGCGCCATGGAGGAGGCCGCCGAGGTCCCGTTCGTGCGTCATTCGGTCCAGCGCCAGGGCCAGTCTCTCCTCGACCAGCGATCGCGCCTTCGCCGCCGTCCCTGCAAGAACCGGCGCAGTCGCATCGTTCCGGATCAGTACAGGCATGCCCCCCCGGGCCACAGCCGGCAGGCCCTTCAGTACGGCCCGGTCGGCGTCCGACAGGGCAGCCATGCGGCCGGCAGCGGGCGCGACGGACCAGCCGGGCGTTTCGACCGTGACCAACCAGCGCCCGTCCCAGACGGTTTCGACGCCGGGCGTCAGCGGCAGGGGCGGGCGGGGCCGGCGCGCGAACTCGCCCGCCTCCCGGGTCACGAGAATTTGCGCGCCGCGTGCCTCGATCCGCGCCCCGCAGAGGGTGGCGGTGAGGTCCTCGTCCTTCCGGAGCGCGGAGACGACGGCCTCCAGCCGTTCGCCGCGGGGGAGCCGGTCGCCTCCGCCGGCGCAGACGAGGGTGGCCGCAAGGATGCGCGGGGCCGTGTCCCGGTCCAGGCGTAAGCATCCCTCTTCCGACGGGAGGGAGACGGGGCGTTCGACGGCGACTCCGTCGCCCCGGTGCGACCCGAAAGGGGGCATGGAACCTGAAAGGATGGGGGGTGACGGGTCGGCCGGGGCTTCACCGAACGAGACGGGATTCAGCGCCTTCCGCGCCCGGCTCCGGGCAAATCTCGGATCCTCATTCCCCGGATCGTCGATCCAGTCCGCCCCCTGCCCGCTCAGCCAGTCGCGCACCTCGCGCCGCCCCGCCCCCAGCATTGGCCGCAGCAGCATCAGGCCACGCCCCTCGGGCCAGGCCGGGGACGGCGACCAGTCACGCAGCCGGCCCAGGGTCGAGCCCCCGGCGCGCATGACCTCGCCCTCGGCGATATCATCGGCGGTGTGGGCCAGCAGGATGACCCGCGCCCCTGCCTCACGCGCCGCATCCGCGATCAGACGGTGGCGCGCCCTGCGGGCCGCAGCAGGCAGACCGGTCGCGGGTTTGGGGCCGGACCAGCCCAGGCCCCGCCAGTCGGCCCCGGCCTCGCGTGCCGCCCGTTCGGCGAAGGCGGTCCAGTCGGCACTGTAAGGTGACAGCCCATGATCGACGGTCAGGGCCAGCAGGCGGCGACCTTTGGCGCGCGCCCAGGCTGCGGCCAGTCGCAAGAGGGCGATGGAGTCGCCGCCGCCGGACAGGGCCAGGGCGAGCGGGCGGTCGATGCCGGTTTCCAGCCGCGCGGACAGTGCGGCCCGCGCAGGCCCGGTCCAGTCGGCGCGGTCTGACGTCAGCCCGGTCTCCGGGCCGGCGGCGCAGCCGGTGCGGCGCACCCGATCCGTGTGCGGGCCTCGGTCGCGCGGGTCCGCACGGCGGGGCTGGCCGCCTCCGCATAGCGGCGGGTGAACTCGGTCAGGGCGGTACAGGCCTGGGTCTTGCGATCCGTGGCGTTCAGGGCATTGGCCAGTTCGAGGGTCGTGGCGGCGGCCCAGGGGGCCGTCGGCCAGCCCTGCAGGGCCGTCGCATAGGCCGATACGGCCCCGGCCGGATCGCCGGCCGCGACGCGCAGGTCGCCGAGACGGCTTGAGGCCTCGCGCGCCTGGGGCGTGTCCGGCCAGGCGAGGATGACGGTCTGCAGGGCGCGGTCGCCGCGCTGCGGATCGGTGGCGACCAGTCGGACGGCGGCGGTCAGGTCGCGCGCAGCGTCGCCGGTCGGCGAGGTCGTCGGGATGGGGGAGTTGAGCTCCGCCTCACGCGCCGCCGCGGCCTCCATGGTGCGCAGGCGGCCCTCGGTGTCACGGAGGCGGTTTGCCAGGGCGGTATTGTCGCGCCCGGCCTCGTCCAGCTGGAAGGTCAGGCGCTCGAGATCGCCGTTCACGCGCTGGACCGTCGCCTCCATGTCGGCGAGCCGGCGGTCCATCAGACCGACGCGGCCCTGCAGGGCGATAACCTCGGGATCGGGCTCGACGATCACCGGCTGTCCGGCGGCATTGCGCTGGGTCACGGCGCGCTCGAGGCGGCGGACGTTGCGATCCAGCTGTTCGAGCCGGCGCTTGTCCCACTGCACCGGCTCAAGCGGCGCGGTCTGGGCCACGACCGTGGTCGTGCCCGCAATCAGGACGATGCCCAGGACCGAGACCAGGGCGTTGCGCGAACGGAGGGCGGCGGGAAACTTCAGCATGGTTGTTTTCGTCCCACTGATTTGAGGCGCCCGCAAGGCATCACCCCGCCAGGCCGAGTGCGATGATGCTGACCACAAACGCCGACAGGACGAAGACGCAGAAGATCAGCAGCAGCATTGTCCTCCAGGCAGCGGAAAACCACGACAGCTGATAGGCCCCCTTCAGCTGGGCAAACATGTGCGCCGGCACACCGAAGACGAAGGCCAGACCGCTCAGTACGCCGAAGCCGCTCCATATCGGTGCGAGAATGGAGGCCGTCATGACCAGGACCGACATGGCGGTCAGCGAGTACAGCACGAAGACGCCGTGATCATACAGGGTGAAGCCGCGCCGCCAAAGGAACAGCAGGGCCACGAACGGGATCGACAGGGGGATCAGCAGGAAGCTGAATTTGTAGGCGGTCTGCTGGATTTTGTAGAGGAGCAGATCGGGGTTGCTCAGCTTGTGCTTGACCTTCTCGACCCATTTGCTGTCGCCCTTGACCTGGACCCCGTCATCCTGAACGGCGTCCGACAGTTCCGCCTGCCAGCTGCCGGGCGTGAGACCGTCGGGACGGGCCGCGTCCGCACTCGTTCCCGTCAGGGCCGCCAGGCGTCGCTCGCGCACCTCGACCTCCCGGCGCGTTGCGCTCAGGGTCAGCGCCAGGGCCTCGGACCCGGGGCTCACCGCCGCAGCCGCTTCCGCCTCGCTCAGTTCGGTGCGGGCCGTGGCCAGTTCGGTGCGCTCTTCGGCGATCCGTTCCGGCAGGGGGGTGACAACTTTCGGCTCCAGGGCTCCGCTCAAGCTGAACACGAAAAACATCAGGAAGACGCTGAACAGGAAGATGGCCAGCGGCGAGACGTAGCGGGTGCGTTTGCCCTGGACCCATTCGCGGGTCAGCCGTCCGGGGTTGATCGCCAGCAGCGGCAGGGTGCGCCAGATCCGCGCGTCGAAATGCAGCACACCGTGCAGCATCTCTTCGCCGAGATGCAGCAGGGAGCGGTGCACATGGGTCGGCTGACCGCACTCCGAACAGTATTTCCCCGTGACCGGCGCACCGCAGTCACTGCAGACTCCGGAATGCTTCTCTGCCGATTCCGTGCGGCGGCTTTCCCGCCGCGACAGCAGCTTCGCGATCAGGCCGCCAGTGATCAGACCGCCGGCCGCTTCCAGACTGTCCATGATCACCCCGCCTCCGATGCCCGGGATTGTGCAATGCGGCGAAACACAGGTCAAAAAGAAAGGGCGGCCGGAGGCCGGCCGCCCTTTCCGTTATCGAGGTCGCGTCGGGTCTAGCGCGTGGCACCCGAGACGATGGCCGTATGGGCGTTCCGGTTGCGGGCGAAGGCCTCTTCGTTCGAACCGGCCGCGATCGGGCGTTCCTTGCCGTAGCTGATGGTGTCGATACGGCCGGCGGAGACGCCGCGCTCGACCAGATAGCTGCGGACCGATTCAGCACGACGGGCACCGAGGGCCAGGTTGTACTCGCGGGTGCCGCGCTCGTCGGCATTGCCTTCGATACGGACGGTCACGCCGGGATAGCGCTGCAGCCAGGCGACCTGCGCGTCCAGGCGCGGATAGGCTTCCGCGCGGATGGCGTAGCTGTCGAGGTCGAAATAGACCCGGTCGCCGACATTGACGACGAAATCCTGTTCCGAGCCGGGCGCGGGGGCACCGAGATTGCCGCCCGAGACGGGGCCCACGGCGTTGCCGGTGTACTGGTCATTGGCCGGGGGCGGGACCGTGTTGCCGGCACCCGTATCCGCGGGCGTGCGCGGCGTACAGGCGGCGATGGCCGTCACGGCCAGGCCGACAGCGGCCAGACGGACGAGGGTCGAGGGCTTCATCATCGGGTCGTCTCCTTGAGGGTAGGCCGCAGCCTCCAGCTTGGCTTTAAAGGGTTGCTACTCACGCGCCAACGGTTTCGCCAGTCGCGATAACGGGGGTTTGAGCCGAACGGCTCACGGGTAATCAGGTGGGACAGCCGTCCGGGCCGCCGCCACCGAGGTTGACAGGCTGTTCGTCGAGCAGGGGCGACCAGGCCGGATCGGTGCCACGCCCCGAATAGCCGGCCTGCGAAACGACACGGCCCGACAGGTCCACGGTCCACAGGCGGGTGTCCCCGCCCGGCGACTGGCGCGCAAACATGATGTAGCGGCCATTGGGGGCCCAGGACGGACCCTCCTCGAAATAGCTGGACGACAGGATGCGCTCGCCCGATCCGTCGGTGTTCATGACGCCGGTCGAGAACCGGCCGCCGCCCTGTTTGGTGAAGGCGATCAGGTCGCCGCGCGGGCTCCAGTTCGGGGCGGTGTAGAGGCCGCCGCCGCGGGCGATGGCGCGCTGGCCCGAGCCGTCGGCGCGCATCACATAGATACGGGCACTGCCCGACCGGTCCGAGGTGAAGGCGATCTGGCTGTTGTCGGGGCTGAAGGACGGCGAGGTGTCGATGCCGGGGTCGGTGGTGAGGCGGCGCAGACTGCGGCTGGCCAGATCCATCACATAGACGTCGGTATTGCCGCCCCGGATGATCGAAAAGGCCATCTTGGAGCCGTCGTTCGAGAAGCGCGGGGCCAGCACCTGGCCGTCGAACTCGCCCAGGCTTTCGCGCCGGCCGGTCGACAGGTTGAACAGATAGATGCGGCTGTAGTCCCGGCCCAGCGCCACATAGGTGATCTCATTGGGATCATGCAGCGAGAAGCGCGGCGACATGATCACCTCGTCGCCCTGGGTCAGATAGACGGGGTTGAAGCCGTCCTGATCCGAGATGGCCAGGCGCGACAGCCGGTTCAGCTGGGTGCCGCTTTCGGCGACGAAGACCACCCGGCTGTCGAACAGGCCGCTCTCGCCCGTCATGCGCTGGTAGATGAGGTCCGCGATCTTGTGGCCGATGCGGCGCCATTGCTCGGGGGTGGCGGTGAACTGGTAGGAGGCCAGCTGGCACTGGCGATAGGGGTCGTACAGGCGGAAGCCGAAGTCGTTGCGGCCGTCGGGCCGGGGCGTCACCGCGCCGTACAGCACCGCCTGGGCCCCGATCGAGGTCCACTGCGGAAAATTGGGGGCATTCGCCAGCGTCAGACCGGTCTCGACGAAGCCCGCCGGGTCCAGCGGTTCGAAATAGCCCGAACGACGCAGGTTGGCGCGGATCACCCCGCCCAGATCGGCCCCGTTCTGGCCGGTGAAATTGACCACGGCGATCTGCATCGGCCGAAGTACGCCCTGATCGATCTCGACCTCGACCGGATCGCTCGATTGCGGCGGAACCGGAGGCGTCTGGGCGGTGGCCGTGCTCACCGTCATCGCCAGAACGGCGACACTGGCCAGAAGTCGGTTCAAACGCATCAGGGGCTCCCGCAAGTTTCTATTCGCGCCGCTCTTTATCGCCAGAGCGTGCGCATAAGACCAGCATGGCCGTGAATGGGGCGACTTTCAGGCCCTGTCACGCTTTGTCAGGATCGGAGATCGGGCCCTAACGACCCCGACAGGCCCGTTCGGTGACGAAGGTGGGCCTGAAGCGTCCGCCGGGGAAGCCGGCCGGGACATCGAAAGGCGCCGTCTGCCGGATCGCCCGGACCGCGCCGTCGGCGGCGGCCCGCCAGACCGGATCCGAACGGGCCCCGATCAGGGTCGGGCCCGCCGTGATCCGCCCCTGCTCATCGAGGGTCACATCCATCTGGATCCGAAGGGCATCCGCGCCGGGGATGTCGCACGGCAGAATCCAGTTTGGATAGACCTGGTTGAAGACGGCCGTGATCTGCGGGCCGGTCGCCTGGGGTGCAGCCCCGGCACCCGTCTGTACCGTCGGAGGACGCGGACCCGGACGCGGGCCGGGGCGCGGCGGACCCGCGAGGGAGTCCAGATCCAGCGTGGGCTCGCGCGGCGGCGTCGGGCGCGGCGGCTGGGGGCGAGGCGGCGGCGTGGCTCGGGGAGGCGTCGGGCGCGGTGGCGTCGCCTTCTTGACCGGCGTCGGCGCAGGCAGGGGCGCGGGTTCCGGCGGCACCGGCTCGGGCGGGGTCGGAGCGACCGGGGCCGTGGCGGCGTCTTCCGTCACCAGCTCGTCGTCGGGATTGTCAGGCGCGGCAGCCTCGATGACGGCCTCGGATATGATCGACACCGGCACGGCGCTTTCGACATCCAGCGGCGCGCGCGTAAGGCCCAGCAGGCCGTAGCCGACCACGGCCAGAACCACCGCCGCATGAACGGCGATGGAGGCCAGCAGTGAGGACCCGGGCCGCTCCAAGCCGTCAGCCCTCCTCGACCGTCGGTGCCCCGCCGGCGGTATCGGTGATCAGGTTCAGCTTGGTGAAACCGGCCGAGGACAGCCGCGCCATGACGCGGGCCACAGCCTGATAGGGGGCCCGGCCATCGCCCCGCACGGACACAGCCTTGTCGCGGGCGTCCACGCCACCTTCTTCCGCCACGGTCAGCACCAGCCGGTCGAAGCTGACCTCGCGCTCGCCGACATAGATGGCCCCGTCGCGCTTGATCGAGATGACAACCGGATCATCCGAGGCGTCGACTGCACTGGCGTCGGTCTTGGGCAGCTCGACCGGCACGGCCACGTTCAGCAAGGGGGCCGAAACCATGAAGATGATCAGCAGCACCAGCATGACATCGACCAGCGGTGTCACGTTGATCTCACTAAGCGGCTGCTTGCGTGGCCGTCTGCGGCCACGGACGTGTCCGCCACCGCCACCTCCTGCGAGGGCCATATTCAGATCTCCCGCGAGGCTTGCGGGGCCGGGCCGCCGAGGCGGCGCGCGACAGCGGCCTGCAGGTCATCGGCGAAGCTTTCCAGCCGCCCGGTGAACTTGCCCGCATCAATCGAGAATTTGTTGTAGGCGATATAGGCCGGAATGGCAGCGGCCAGACCCAGGGCTGTAGCGAACAGGGCCTCCGAGATCGCCGGCGCCACGGTCGCCAGATTGGTGTTGCCTGACAGGGCGATGGCTCCAAAGGCGTTCATGATGCCCCAGACCGTGCCGAACAGGCCGATGAAGGGCGAGGACGTTGCAACCACCGAAAGCACGCCGAGACCGTTCTCGACCCGCTGACCCTCGCGGGCGATCAGGCTGTCCAGCGCCCGGTCGATCCGGGCCATCAACAGATTGGCCTGGTTCTCGGTCAGCGCCCCGCGCGTGCGCGCCTCACGCCAGTCGGTCAGGGCGATGACCAGCATGCGCGGCAGCGGATGCACCGGGTTCGGCCCGGCCTGGGCCGCGATATCCTCCAGCGACCGACCCGAGCCGACCGCGTCCTCAAAGGTATTGGCCTGGCTGTTCAGCGAACTGAACCGCATGGCCTTGTCGATGATCACGGCCCAGGACCACAGCGAGGCAATCGTCAGGCCGATCATGATAGACTGCACGACGATATCGGCCTGCAGAAACAGGGATACCGGGTTGATCATGGCATGGGCGGCGGTGGTCATTCAGGCGTCCTTCCGTCTGTCCGTCCACTGTGCACCGGACGGGCGTGGCGGTTGTGTGGCGGTTTGAGACGGGTCTAGCGAGGTGTGGCCGCGACGTCACCTGTCTGCACGTGACAGGCGGGCGAAATGGTCAGGCTTCGCGCGCCAGCCATGGTCCGACCTTTTCCTGCAAGGCCGGGGTCGGCCGGCGCGGCCGTCCGTCCATATGAATGCAGACGACCTCGACCTCGGCCCGGCACAGGATGTCGTCGCCCCGTGTGACTGACTGTGAGATCAGCAGCCGCGGTCCCTTGATCGCGTCATAGTGGGTGCGCACCACCAGCTGGTCGTCGATCCGCGCTGGCTTCAGGAAACGCAGCTCCATCTTCGAGACCACGAAGGCCATCGGCCTGTCGCCGTCCAGCAGTTCGGCGTGGCCGATCCCCATCAGCCGCAGACAGTCGGACCGCCCGCGCTCGAAATAGCGGACATAATTGGCGTGATAGACCAGGCCGGTGAAGTCGGTGTCCTCATAGTAGACGCGGACGGGCAACCGGTGCTCGCGGCCCTCAAAACGGCCGGCGGTGGGGGTGTCGGTCGATGTCATGGGATCGCCCGCACGGCCGGAGGCTCGGGAAAGCCCGGGCAGTCCGCCATGATCATGGCGCGGAATTCTCCGTTCAGAGGGTCTTCGCTCAGCAACATCCGGTTGGGGCGGGAGATGAAGCCGACAGCCCGGCCACCGCGTTCGGCCGCGATATAGCCGCAGACCACCCGACCCCGGCCCGGTTCGATCAACTGGACCTCGGCCGTCCGGCCCAGCTGCTCGCGGGCCTGCCGCAGCACGCGGCGTGAGGCCGGCTCCTCGGTGAAGCCACCGCCCGATCCCTGGGTAACGAACCAGATCGCCAACGCGCCGAGCACGATCACCGCCACGCCCAGCACGGCGATCAGTCTGTCGGTTCGTATCGCCCGGCGCACCATGCGGCCTCCCTGAGCCACAACCATGCCGGGGTTCGGGCGGCAGGTGAAGGGCTCACTTGCCGCCGAAGAGGCCGCCTTGCTCCACCGGCTGAGGCGGTTCGGTCAGGCCGAGGTGGGCATAGGCGCGGGCACAGGCCATGCGGCCGCGCGGTGTGCGCTGGATGAAGCCCTGCTGCAGCAGATAGGGTTCGATCACATCCTCGACGGCATCGCGGGCCTCGGCGATCGCCGCCGCAAGGGTGTCCATCCCGACCGGACCGCCCCCGTAGTTCTCGATCAGGGCCTTGAGGAAGCGGCGGTCCAGACTGTCCAGCCCCGCCTCGTCGACCTCCAGCCGGGCCAGGGCCCGCGCCGCCGCCAGCCGGTCGATGACCGGTGAGCTCTCGGCCTCGGCAAAATCCCGCACCCGGCGCAGCAGCCGCCCGGCCACCCGGGGCGTGCCCCGCGACCGGCTGGCGATCTCGCGGGCACCCTCGTCATTGATGCCGACACCCATCTTGCGCGCCGCCCCGGTGATGACCCGGACCAGCTCCTCGGGCGTGTAGAATTCCAGCCGCAGCGGGATGCCGAACCGGTCCCGCAGCGGTGTGGCCAGCAGCCCCGCACGCGTCGTCGCCCCGACCAGGGTGAACGGTGCCAGATCGATCCGCACTGACCGCGCCGACGGCCCCTCACCGATGATCAGGTCCAGCACATGGTCCTCCATGGCGGGATAGAGGATCTCCTCCACCGTCGGAGCCAACCGGTGGATTTCGTCGATGAACAGCACATCGCGCGGTTCGAGATTGGTCAGAATGGCCGCCAAGTCGCCCGCCTTGGCCAAAATCGGGCCGGAGGTGGCGCGGAAGCCGACGCCCAACTCACGCGCCACGATCTGCGCCAGGGTGGTCTTGCCCAGACCGGGCGGTCCGAACAGCAGGACGTGGTCGAGGGACTCCCCCCGTCCCCGCGCCGCGTCGATGAAGACCTTCAGATTACCCTTGGCCTGCTCCTGGCCGACGAACTCCGACAGGGTCTGGGGCCGCAGGGCGCGGTCGTGGGATTCGCCCGGCGCGGACTGGCCCGAGATGATCCGGTCCTCACTCAACGCCCCAACTCCTGCAGGGCCGCGCGGATGACCGCCGACAGATCCGCCTCATCGCCCAGCCGGATCAGGGCCTGATCGACCGCGCGGCGGGCGTTGACCTCGGCCACGCCCAGACCCAGCAGGGCCGAAACAGCCTCGCCGGTGACGCTCGGTATCGGTGGCGCGACCTCGGAGTGGACGCCCGGGGCGGACGGGGTGAACGACGCCTCCCCCAGCGGCTTGCCCTTCAGCTCGGTGACGATGCGCAGCGCCAGTTTCGGCCCCACCCCGTTCGCCCTTGCCACCGCCGCCTTGTCCTCGCGCGCCACCGCCGCCGCCAGCTCGCCCGGCGGCAGGACGTCCAGCACTGACAGCGCCGCCTTCGGGCCCACGCCCTGGATGGCGGTCAGGGTGGTGAAGGCGCGCCGCTCGTCGCGCGTCAGAAAGCCGTACAGCCGCGGCCCGCTCTCGGCGTTCCAGTTCGATTCGATATGCAGGGTCGCCTCGTCCCCGGGGGCCGGCAGCCTTACCAGGGTCCGCGCCCCGCACGCCACCACATAACCCACCCCGGCGCAGTCGATCAGGCAGTGATCCGCCTCGACCTCGGCCAGCACGCCCCGCAAACGGCCGATCATGCCGCCCCCCTCAAGGCTGTGAGCAAGGCCCGCTTGCGCATCTGCGCATGGGTGATGGCCACGGCCAGCGCATCGGCGGCATCGGCCTTCACATCCCCGGCCGCAGGCAGCAGCCGCTTCACCATGAAGGCGATCTGGGTCTTGTCGGCATGGCCGGCCCCAACCACCGCCTTCTTGATCAGGTTGGGCGCGTATTCCGCCACGCTCAGACCATGCCGTGCCGGGGCCAGCATCACCGCCGCCCGCGCATGCCCCAGTTTCAGGGTCGAGACGGGGTTCATATTGACGAACACCTCCTCGATCGCCGCCTCGTCGCAGTCATGGGCCGCGCAGACCTCGCCGACGGCCTCGAGCAGGAACAGCAGTCGCTCGCTGAACGGGGCGGTCTCGGGCGGAGCGATGACGCCGTGGGCGATCCAGCGCAGGCGCGCCCCTTCAGACGCCACAACGCCCCAGCCGGTGCGGCGCAGGCCGGGGTCCAGCCCCAGGATTCGAGTCGCTTCGTTCGTCATTCGTTCCCTTCATGCCTCAAACGAGGTTGACGAACAATGACCGGCGCGGCCGCCGCCTATTCGGTGGTCGTGCCGTCGAAATGCTCCTCCTTCGCCTCCGCTTCGGCCCGAGTGGCGCGGACCACGCCCTCGTGGTGCTCGGGCGGGCCGTAGAGGGTGTAAAGCGTCAGTGACGCTTCGCCGGTGTTGAAGACGTTATGGCGGGCTCCGGCCGGCACGAGGATGGCGTCGTCGTCCTTGATCGGGGTGCGCCTGCCGTCGATCAGCACTTCGCCCGAGCCGCTTTCGATGCGGAAGAACTGGTCATGGTCCGCGTGAACCTCCTCGCCGATCTCCTCGCCGGGCTTCAGGGCCATCAGCACCAGTTGCAGGTGTTTGCCGGTGTAGATCACACGGCGGAAGTCGGTGTTCTCCGTCGTCAGGGTCTCGATGTTGTCGATGAAGCCTTGCATGGGGAAATCCTCGGGAAGGTCACTGGAAGGGACCGGGCGTCGGTGTCCCGTGACCCGGACCGGGTCGCGTGCGTGAACGCCGACATCCGCTCCACGCCACGCCACGGCAACGGTCATGCGGTCCAGCTGTTCCGTGGTCGTCTGCCAGTTCCTGGATGGGGTGATGCCGCATGCCGCCCGCATCAGGCGTCGCGGAACCTGAGCCGGTTATCGCGCATTCCCGAACGGTCCGGAGACCGACGCCATGTCCGAATTCACTGATCTGCGGCTGCCGGGGAGCGGCCTCCACCCGAGCCACTTCGCGGCCGTTCGAACCGAGATCATGAGGACAGGAGCCGAGCTTTCGCCGGATCAACTCCGCAACCTGACCGACGACCTGCACAACGTGATCCCGCTAGAGCGTCCGGGACAGCCGACCCTGCGCCATTGCGTCTGGGTCAAGGACGAACCGCAGGCCTTCGCTCAGGGACGACTCGAAACCGCTTGATCTGCGGGGGACCTCCGCATTTCACGGGCCTCCATCCGCAGCGAGACAATGCTCCAGAGCACAACAGTGGCCAAAGCGACCCCGACCAGGGTCCAGAGAAAGGCCGCGCCCGCGATCCGCTTCTGGCGCCCTTCTTCAAAGCCCATCCATCAGCCCGCGTATTTCTCCATGTCCTCGTCCGAGATGTCCTCGTTCGAATAGACATTCTGGACGTCGTCCTCGGCATCCAGGGCATCGAGCAGCTTCATCAGCGTGCCGACGGCCTCGCCGGTGACGGCCACCTCGGTCTGCGGGCGCCAGACCAGGGCGGTGGACTTGGCGTCGCCGAGGATTTTCGACAGGGCCTCTGCCACGTCGTTCAGGTCCTCAAAGGTCGTCCAGATGGTATGGCCCGGCGCGTCCTCATAGATGTCGGGCTTGACCAGGTCGCTCTCCACGTCCTGGGCCCCCGCCTCGATGGCGGCTTCCATGACGGCGTCCTCACTGCCGGCCTCGGCGGGATAGATGATCCGGCCCACGCGGTTCCACATGAAGGCGACCGAGTTCATCTCGCTCAGTGCCCCGCCGTTCTTCTTGAACGCCGCGCCGATGTTGGAGGCGGCACGGTTGCGGTTGTCGGTCAGGGCTTCGACGATGATGCCGACCCCGCCGGGGCCGCGGCCCTCGTAGCGGACCTCTTCCATCGTATCGACGTCACCGCCGGAGGCCTTGTTGATGGCCCGCTGGATCACGTCGCGGGGCAGGCTTTCGGCCTTGGCGTTGTTGACGGCCAGACGCAGGCGCGGGTTCATGGCCGGATCGGGCATGCCCAGCTTGGCGGCCACGGTGATGTCGCGGGACAGTTTCGAGAACAGTTTGGACCGCTGCGCATCGGCGCGCCCCTTGCGGTGCATGATGTTCTTGAATTTGGAATGGCCGGCCATGAGTGTCTCTGTTCTGGGCGCTATCGCTCGCGACGCGGTCGCTCGCTGCTGGAGCGCCCTCGCCGCGGGTGAGCCGCGCATCTAGCGGATGGCGGCGGCGGTGTCACGGTTCAGGAACTTCTGCTGCGCTACAGCTTTTCCCAACCGCAGGACGGAGCCCCGCCATGATCGCCGAAGACGCCATCTATCACGCCGAAGCCTATGCCGAAGACGACCTCAATGAGGCCGATATCGTGGAATGGTACGAGACCCGTCCCGTCACCGTTCCGACCGCCGTCGCCACCGGCGCCATCATCGGCGCCTTTGCGCTGGGCGTGCTGACCGCCGTGGGCGCCCTGGCGCTGATGGGGCGGCTGGACGACTAGGCCTTCAGGCTCTCCAGAAAGCCCCGCATCCTGTCGTCCACCGGTACCGGCCGCTTGGAGTCCCGGTCGACATAGACATGGACGAAATAGCCGACGGCGGCCGCCTCCTGCTCATTGTTGCGGAACAGGCCGATTTCGTAGCGGACCGAGCTGGTCCCGACATGGGCCACCCGCACCCCGGCCTCGATCTCGTCCGGGAAGGCGGTCGGCGAGAAATAGCGGCAGCCCGTCTCGACCACCAGGCCGATGGTTTTGCCCTCGTGGATGTCGATCAGGCCGTTGACGACCAGCAGCCGGTTCACCGCCGTGTCGAACCAGGAATAATAGACCACATTGTTCACATGGCCGTAGACGTCATTGTCCATCCAGCGCGTGGATATGGCCTGGAAGCGGCGATAGTCGCTGCGCTTCGTCCGTTCGATCGTGCCGGTCATGAAATCTCCCCTGGTGCGCTAACGCTCGCGACGCGGTCGCTCGCTGCCTGAGCGCGTTCTGATTCCGCGCGTCTTGGCGCGCCTGTTCCCAGCCTTGGGCTTGGCGAAGGCGGCGTCAAGCGCCTAGCCTGCCCTTCATGCAGACGCTCGCCGCCGTTCTTCGCACCACGGGTGCCGCCCGCCCCTATGCCGACAGCCGCCCGCTGTCGCTCGAGACGGTGACCCTGGATCCGCCCGGCCGGGACGAGGTTCGGGTCGCCATCAGGGCCGCCGGCCTGTGCCATTCGGATCTCAGCGTCATCAACGGCGACCGGCCCCGGCCCCTGCCCATGGCCCTGGGCCATGAGGCCGCGGGGGTGGTCGAGGCGCTGGGCCCCGGGGTCACGGACCTGCAGATCGGCGACCATGTCGTCATGGTCTTCATGCCCTCCTGCGGCCACTGCGATCCCTGCGCCGGGGGCCGGCCGGCCCTCTGCGAGCCGGGCGCGGCGGCCAATGGCCGGGGCGAGCTGCTGGCCGGCGGGCGGCGCATCCATGATGCGGCGGGAGACCTGAATCATCATCTCGGCTGCTCCGCCTTTGCCGCCCATGCCGTGGTCTCGCGCCGGTCGCTGGTGAAGGTCGACCGCGACCTGCCGTTCGAACACGCCGCCCTGTTCGGCTGTGCCGTGCTGACCGGGGTCGGGGCGGTCGTGAACACGGCACAGGTCCGGGCCGGCCAGTCGGTGGCCGTGGTCGGCCTGGGCGGCGTCGGCCTGTCCTCGGTGCTCGGGGCCCTGGCGGCGGGGGCGAGCCCGGTGATCGCCGTGGACGTCAGCGAGGACAAGCTGGCCCTGGCCCGCAGCCTCGGCCCGGTCCGGACCGTCCATGCCGCCGATCCCGACGCCGTCGAACAGGTGCGCAGCCTGACCGGTGGCGGGGCCGATTTCGTCTTCGAAATGGCCGGCTCGGCCGCCGCCCTCGAGGCCGCCTGGCGGATGACCCGGCGCGGCGGCACCACGGTTACGGCAGGCCTGCCCCCGCCGGAGGCGGCGCTGGCGGTCAACATCGTCCAGCTGGTCGCCGAGGAGCGCACCCTCAAGGGCTCGTACATCGGCACCTGCGTCCCCGCCCGCGACATCCCCCGCTACGTCGCCCTGTTCCGGCAGGGGCGGCTGCCGGTGGACCGGCTGCTGAGCGGCACCATCGCCCTGGCCGGCATCAATGCCGCCTTCGACGATCTGGCCGACGGCCGCGCCGTGCGCACTGTGGTACGGTTCTGAGCCATGACCCAAGCCCCGCCCCAAAACCCGGCCTCGATGCGCCGCCTGATCGACCTGCCCGGGATCGACGCCCTCGAACTGAAGGCGCTAATGAAGCCGCGCGCCGCCGATCCGGACGAGCTGTATGAATTCCCCGACATCGCCGAAGCCATCGACGAGACCGCCCGCGCCGCCTTCGGCCTGACCCCGGACGAGGCCGCCGCCGTCGCCCGCCCGGCCGACTGGGACGCCATCGAACGCCTCGACCCTGCCGACATGGCCGAGGCCTTCGCCGCCGAGGGCTGGGACGTGCTGGATACGCGCCGAAAGCCCCTGCGCATGCTGGCCCACTGGGCCCTGCCCCTGGCCCTGGCGATGCGCGGCGTCGCCGGCGCCCTGCCCTTCCAGGCCGAACCCGACCAGCCGGTCACCGACTGGGGCTCCAGCCTCAAGGCCGAGGCGTCACGGTTCCGTAAGCGATAAAGCCGTCGGGTTGGGCCGCGGTCAGAAGGCTCCGCCGTCTCGACCCGACGCGGCCCGGGTCCTCCCCCCGTCGCACTCCTCGGCGATCTCCTCATCCGTCAGCTCGACCCAGCCCACGGTCTCGGCCTCCGCCGCCCGGCCCGCCTCGCTGACCTCGATCGTCCCGCCGGCTTCGCGCGCGATATCTTCGGCCTTCCAGACCCGCCGCATCAGATCGGTCTGGGTCTTGCGGGCGGCGGTCATCAGCTGGTTGCGCTGTTCCCAGAAGGCCCGTTTCACCTCGCGGTCGGGGTCGTCCCCCTCCTTCACCCAGAACCGCTGACGCAGCACCTCCTGATCGCAGTTGATGGCCTCGAACAGCAGTTTCAGATCCATGGTCTCGACCGTCAGCTCGGCCTGCTTCGACCGCTCGCCCAGCCGCGCATAGAGATCGGCCAGCCCGGCCAGAGCCTTCGCCTCATGCCACCGCTGCCCCTTCATCGCCCGCGCCGAGGCCAGGGTCGCCGCCCGCGCCAGGGCGACGGGATCGTCGGCCCCGGGGTCGCCGACGGGGGCCGGGGCGAAGAGGGCGATCTGTTCGGGGGCCCGTTCGGGGGCGGGGCGGGCGTCGGGTCGAGGTTTCGGTTTCAACAGGCAGTCTCCCTGATC
>JAIESL010000076.1 GCA_019746095.1 Caulobacteraceae bacterium | reverse complement strand
GAGGTCACGAAACCCCAGGCGAAGAAGAGGGTCGTCACATAGGCGAAGGCGAGGCCTGTGCCCTTCGGCCTGGCTGGCGGGGTCACGGTCATTCCGACGTCTCCTGGACCGGTCTCTCGATCGGTTGATTATGGGAACTGGCTTGATGGGGGTTCGCGGCGCTCGCGGGTTTTCCGGGCGCTAGCCACGGCCCGGGGCTCAAGGCGCCGTCCTCTGGAACACCCTGATGTAATCGACTTCCAGAGTCTCCGGGAACGCCCGGCGGTCGATGCCCTCGGCCCCGCCCCAGTCACCGCCCACGGCGAGATTGAGAATGGCATAGAAGGGTTGGTCGAACGGCCAGGTCGCCGGGTCGCCGCGACCGTCGTTGCGGAACGCGTAGAAGCCGACGTCATCGACCCCGAAATTGATCGCTTCGGGGGTCCACAGGACCTGGTAGCGATGGAAGGCTCCACATGCATCAGCGACACGCTTGCGGCCTCCGCGCTCGCTGCCCCGGGTATGGTTGTAGCGGGTTGTGTGCACCGTGCCGTGCACCACGCCAGGATCGTGGCCGACGTGTTCTAGGATGTCGATCTCGCCGCCGCTCGGCCATTCGACGTCAGCCACAGGAAGCAGCCAGGCGGCAGGCCAGGTTCCCCGACCGCAGGGCACCTTGGCCCTGACTTCGAAGAAGCCATAGGTCCAGCCCGCCCGCTCACGGGTCACCAGACGCGCCGAAGTGAAGGCCTGCCCGCCCCAGTCCGGCGTCGTGGCCGGGTCGAGCGTCTCGAGTCGGGCCTCGATGATCAGGTGCCCGCCCTCGACCCGCGCATTCTCGGCCCGGCCGGACGAGTAGTACTGGAGCTCGTTATTGTACCAGCCCTCACGGTTCCGCTCGACGTCATAGGTCCAGCGCGTTGGATCCGGGAGGCCATTGATGTTGAACTCGTCGTTCCAGACAAGCCGGTATCCCGGGAGGCTGCCATCCTGGGCCATGGCCGGGGCGGTGCCACCCCAGATCAACAGCGCCGCCAGGCCGGCTCCAAGGGAACGGGTCACAACTGTGGTCATGAATCTACCGGGCTCGGCCTCCATCTCCCGGCTCAGGCAAACGACATTTGACAACGTTGTCAATGCCGGACACGTTCAGGATATCGAGCCTGGGAGTTCAGTCATGACCATGGTCACTGTCAACCGGCGGACGCTGGCGACCGCCGCGGCCGCAACAGCGGTCCTCCTCGCATCCACGGCGCTTGCGGCCGTCCCCCGCCCCACATGGGCCCAGACCCCGGCCCGTGCCGGAGAGGTTGATACGGCGGCCTGGCCGGTCAGTCATTCTCCTGCAGCCATGAGCGACGCCCGGACCGAGGCCTTTGTCGCGGCGCTGATGGAACGGATGACGCTGGAGGAAAAGGTCGGGCAGACGATCCAGGCCGATATCGGCTCAATCACGCCCGCCGACCTCGCCCGTTATCCGATCGGCTCGATCCTGGCCGGAGGGAATTCGGCACCCGGCGGAGACGAACGCGCGCCTGCCATGGCTTGGGTCGAGCTGGCGCGAGAGTTCCGCGCCGCCGCGGCCGCCCGACCGGGGGCCCGGGTGCCGCTCCTGTTCGGGATCGACGCCGTCCACGGCCACAACAACGTCATCGGGGCGACGCTCTTTCCTCACAACATCGGCCTTGGGGCCGCCCGCGATCCGGACCTGATTCGCCGGATCGGCCAGGCTACAGCCCTTGAGGTTGCCGTGACCGGGGCCGACTGGACCTTCGGCCCTACCCTTGCCGTCCCGCGGGACGACCGCTGGGGCCGGGCCTATGAGGGCTATTCGGAAGACCCGGCCATCGTCGCCTCCTACGCCGGAGCCATGACGCTCGGCCTGCAGGGCGAACTGGGCCTGGGGATCCTGGCCGGTGGACACATCGCCGGCTCCGCCAAGCATTTTCTCGCCGACGGCGGCACCTTCGCCGGCAAGGATCAGGGCGACGCGGTCATCGATGAGCAGACCCTGATCGCGGTCCACGCCGCCGGCTATCCGCCCGCCATCGATGCCGGGGTCCTGACCATCATGGCCAGCTTCTCCAGCTGGAACGGCGTCAAACACACGGGCAATACAGGCCTGCTGACGGATGTGCTGCGTGGCCCGCTCGGGTTCGACGGCTTTGTGGTTGGCGACTGGAACGCCCACGGCCAGCTACCCGGCTGCACCAATGAATCCTGCCCCGCCGCCTTCAACGCGGGTGTCGATATGTTCATGGCCCCTGACAGCTGGAGGCCGTTGTACGAAAACACCCTCGCCCAGGTCCGGTCTGGCGAGATTTCCCCACGCCGGCTTGACGAGGCGGTGCAGCGGATCCTGCGCGTCAAGGTCAAGACCGGCGTGTTCGAATCACTGCGGCCCGTCGAGGGCGAGGTGTCTCTTCTGGGCTCGGCGGCCCACCGCGATCTTGCGCGCGAGGCCGTCCGCAAATCCCTCGTGCTTCTGAAGAACGACGAGGTTCTCCCGATCCGTGGAGATGCGCGCATTCTGGTCGCCGGCAGCGCCGACGACATCGGCCAGGCCGCGGGTGGTTGGACCATCAACTGGCAGGGAACCGGAAACACCCGCGCCGACTTCCCCGGTGCAGAATCGATCTGGGAGGGTTTGAAGTCGGCTGTCGACGGCATGGGCGGCCAGGCGGTCCTGAGCCCGGACGGCAGCTTTGAGACACGCCCGGACGTAGCCATCGTCGTCTTCGGCGAGACGCCCTATGCAGAATTCCAGGGCGATGTTCCGGACCTCGACTTCCGACCCGAGCGGCCCCTCGAAATCCTCCACCGCCTGCGTGCCTCCGGCATCCCGACCGTCGCCGTCTTCCTCTCCGGCCGCCCCCTTTATGTGAACCCTGAGATCAACGCGGCTGACGCCTTCGTCGCGGCCTGGCTGCCCGGTTCCGAGGGCGGCGGGATCGCCGACATCCTTATCGGCGACCGTGCAGGACAGCCCCGCGCCGACTTCCACGGCGCGCTCTCCTTCAGCTGGCCGCGCCGTCCGGACCAGCCGCCACAGAACGTCGGGGACGCTGACTACGATCCGCAGTTTCCGCTCGGTTTCGGCCTCGCCTACGCCCGGCCTGCGGTTACGCCCCGGCTGGCCGAGGCTCCGCAGCATCGCACCGAAAGTGACCGCGTTCTGTATGACGAGGGCCGTTTCGTAACGCCGTGGGGCCTCGTGCTCCGGGACGACGGCGGAGAGGCGCGGGTCGCCGACGGCGCGCGTGGCAGCAGTCCGAGGGCCCGGGTCCAGTTGATGCCGGTCGATGGTGCCGCCCAGGAGAGCGCCCGTCGCCTGAGCTTCTCCGGACCCGGCCGTGCGATCATCACCGGTCCAGCACTCGACCTCTCCGAAGAAGACATGGGCACAGTCGCCCTCGGCATCCGCTTCCGGTTGGAGCCCGATTCCGCCGGTGCGTTTCGGCTGGGATTTGGCGACGGATTGATCGACTGGCCGGCCGTTGCGGGAACGGACTGGAACCAGATCATCGTGCCATTGCACTGCTTCTCAGGCCCGAACGGCCGCGCGGCCATCAGCGTTGACCGGCTTCTGATCGTCGAGGCTTCAGAGCCGGCGATCATCAGCCTTGAGGACGTCCGACTGGTCGAGGCCCCGACGGCGGTCTGTCCCGCCGAGTGACCGTCAGGACCGGGCCGTGGTCGACCCACGGACGATCAGACGGAACGGCAGCAAATGGTCGGCGGGCAAGGACTCCCCGTCCTTGCTGGCGGCGATGAGGAGTTCCGCGGCCTTGGCCGCCATCTCCGAAATCGGTTGCCGGATACTGGTCAGGGACGGCACGCTGAGCCGGACGCCGGGCGTATCATCGAAGCTGACGATCGACAGGTCAGCCGGCACGGACAGCCCATCCCGCCCTGCGCAATGCAGGGCCGCCAGTGCCATCTCATCGTTGCTGGCGACCACGGCGGTCGGCCGCGGGTCCAGCGACAGCAGCCGCGCCGTGGCCTCGAGGCCGCTCTCATAGGTGAAATCGCCGGGTGCCTGCAGAGCCGGATCCGCCGGAATGCCGGCCTCTTCCAATGCATCCAGATAGCCAAGGCGTCGTGACTCGGAGGCCTCGAACCGGTCACTGCCGGCGATGAAGGCGATGCGGACGTGCCCCAGGGACGTCAGATGGCGGGTCGCAGCAGCCCCCGCCGCGCGCTCGTCCATATACACCCCCAGCCCCAAGCCCTCGGCGCGGACGCCCAGCCGCACCACGGGCACCTTCCGGCGAACCAGCATCTGCACCAGGGCCTCGTTCTGGGAGTGCGGCGGGGTCAGGATCAGTCCGTCCGGCTGGAGCGCCGACAGGACGCCGACCACCTTGCGGTCCAGATCGTCTGACGTTCCGTCAACCAGCTCGAACAACATCCGGTAGCCATTGGCCTCGCAGGTCAGCATCGCGCCGTGCAGCATCTGATCGATCCAGTCGTTCCCGCGGCCGCTGCGCCAGTTGTTGATCGTGTTGTTGCGATCGTTCAGCGCGACCAGCAGATAGGACCGCGAGCCCCCCATCCTGCGCGCCGCCATACTGGGCACATAGCCGAGCCGGTCGACGGCTCGCGAAACCCGGTCCCGCAATTCTTGGGTCACATTCGGCTCGCCATTCACGACCCGGGAGACCGTCTTCACGGCGACCCCAGCCTCGGCAGCCACATGCCGGATAGTGACCTTGGTCATCCTGGAATTCTCGGCCTTCGGTAACGTCACCGGCATGATGCGAAGCGCCGATGTTGCACGAACTCCGGGGCTCCACGCCACCGAATTCCGACTATTGACAACGTTGTCAAACAATGGCGATTTGTAGGCAAGCGGCAGAGCAAACGCGCCGCATCGGGAGGACTAACACCATGCGCAAGCTGAAAACCGCTCTTCTGTGCGGCGTCACCATGGCCCTGGCGACACCCGTTTTCGCCCAGACTGCGCCGTCCGCTCCAACCCCGGCCCAGGACCCGGACGAAGAGGCGGCACAGCTCGACGACGTCGTCGTCACGGTTGAGCGCCGCGAACAGAATCTCCAGGATTACGCCGGCACCGCCGCGGTCCTGTCCGGCGCGGACATGAAGGCTGTCGGTGTCCAGGACATCACCGATCTTGAAGGCCGGGTCCCGGGCCTCTCGGTCGCGAACAATGGCGGCAATATCGAGGTCTGGATCCGCGGGGTCGGCTCGTCCAACAACACCGAACTGGGCGACCCGGCTGCGGCGACCCATTTCGACGGCGTCTACCTGCCCCGCCCCGCCGGCATCGGCTCCGCCTTTTTCGACATCCAGCGCGTTGAAGTGAACATCGGGCCTCAGGGCACGCTGCGCGGCCGGAACGCCACGGCCGGTACAGTGAACATCGTGCCCTGGCGGCCTGGCCTGGGTGTGTTTGACAGCGTGATTGAGGCTGAGATCGGCAACTACCAGCAGCGTGTGCTTCAGGGTATGGTCAACATTCCGCTCGGCGATAATGCCGCCGTCCGGATTGCGGGCTACCACCTCGCTCACGACAGCTACTACACGGATGTCGGCCCCGCTGGGGTCGGTGGCGCTGAGGCCGAAGACAACAACGCGGCGCGTATACAGTTCCTCTACGAGCCCGACAGCCGGTTCAGCCTCCTCCTCGCTGCCGACTATATCAATGAAACGGGCAGCGGTTACACCGGGACCAACTATGCACGCCCCCTCGGCGAAGGCATCAATCCAGACGACATCGACGATCCGCGTCGCGTGATCGGCCGGGCCTTCACGCCCGAACTGGACACCCGCCACTGGGGCGCCCGCGCGACCCTCGGCTACGACGGTGACATGTTCGATGTCGAATACACCGCCAGCTATCGCGACCTGGTCTACAACTATGAGGCCGCGACTCCCCTTTCGCCCTTCTACGACGGTGTCATCGCGGACTTGACGGGTCCCGGGGGCATCAATGAGACCATCGACAATTTCTCGCGCTTCCAGTCGATCACGGACAGCCAGTCCAAGACCCACGAACTGCGCTTCTTCGACAATGAGGGTCCGCTGATCTGGAGCGCCGGGGCCTTCTATATGGAAGAAGACCAGTATGCCTTCCTCGGCTCGACCGGGGACCGCGGGCTGTTCTTCCAGGGCGTCGAGTTCAACATGCCCGATGTCGACACCAGCTCGTTCGCCGTTTTCGCCGACGCAACCTACGACTTCACCGACCGGTTCCGCATGACGATCGGTGCGCGCTACACCGAGGACGAGAAGAGCCGCCGCGGCGTCGCAGCCCGCTACGGCTTCGCGCTCGGTGGTGACGGCTTCGCCTGCTGCGGCGGCGTGCGGGTGGGCACCGAGGGCTTTGAGTTCGCTGGCCGCGGCCGCACCAACTTCAACCCCGACACCGACGGCAACGGCACGATCACCGACGCGGAAGTTCTGGCCTTCTACTTCAACGGTGTCCGCTCCTTTGGCGCGAGGGACAATGTCGATGACGTATTCGTAAACGGACCCGTCGGCGGTGGTGCCCCGGTCCGGCCGGCCTGTCTCGATACGGTGACCGGCGACTTCTGGACCTGTGCGCCGGACGGACGCCTGACCTATGCCGTGCCCTTTGGCGGCCAGATCTTCCAGCAGGTCGGCGATATGCAGGCCGACTTCGTCGACTGGCGCATCCGCGCCGAGTACGACATCTCGGATGACAACCTGCTTTACGGCCTGATCGCGACCGGCAACAAATCGGGTGGCTTCAACGACAACATCGGCAACGCCGGGATTGCCCCGACCTATGCGCCGGAAACGGTCACACTTTATGAGATCGGTTCCAAGAACGAGTTCTGGATCGGCGACATCCGGGCCCGCCTGAACGGTTCGCTATTCTACAACGACTACAAGGACCAGGTCCTGACGTCGCTGCTGTCGGTGTCCCAGATCATCGACTTCCTGGGCGGCCCCGCGGTCGTGCCGGTGCCCGCCAACACCTCGACCGCACTGGTCATCTCCTACTCCTACAACGCCGCCGATTCTCGGATCTACGGGGCCCAGTTCGATGGCGGCTTCGAACTGCCCTACAACATCGGCCTCGACTTCAACCTGCTGTACCTGAAGGCCGAGGTGGTGGAGGCCCAGGAGATCCAGGACTTCCGCTTCCAGGCTGATGTTTCGCCGTCGGAGGCCGTGTTCCAGTCGATCGACGGTAAGACCCTGCCCCGCTCGCCGGAATGGCAGTTCAACCTGAACTTCACCCAGGCCATTCCGACGGCAACATCGGGCCAGTTCGACTACGTCATTTCGGCCGGGTACCGCTCGTCGCAATACATGACGATCTTCAACGGCGAGGACTATCAGAACCCGACCGCCCCGCGCATGCGACTGGATGACGAGGTTGGCAGCTACTGGACCTTCGACGCCGGTGCCGGCTGGACCCCGGGTGGCGAGGGCGGAAACCTTCGCTTCGAGGCCTTCGTCAACAACCTGACTGAGGAAGTTCATGAAGCGGCGATCATCATCACCCAGTTCGACAACACCCGCTTCTTCACGCGGCCCCGCACCTTCGGCGCCCGGGTCCGGTATCAGTTCTGATCCGAACCACGACTGATTGCGATATTGCGCCGTCCCCATCCGGGGGCGGCGCTTTCGTATGCCGATGACACCGGGTCTGGATGGCGCCAGTGTGCCGTCGATGTCACCCACACCATCGGCCCCTCCCCCGGAGCTCGACCCCCGACCGGTTTCGGGCCGTTTTGTCGCCGCCTATACGGCCGCCCAGATCGGTGCCTTCATCGGCTTCATCCCGCTCCTGACCCTGCTGCTTCCCCTCAAGGCAGCCGCCATTTCCCCGGCGGGAAAAGCCGAACTCCTGGCTATGGTCGCCCTCTGGGGAGCGGTCACCGCCGGCATCGCCAACGTCGTCGCCGGCGTGCTTTCCGATCGGGCGCGCCAGGGCACCGGCGGCCGCTGGAGATGGATGGCGACTGGCCTGGCTGCCACCGTGACAAGCTATGGACTGATCGCCATGGCAAAGACGCCCTGGGCCCTGCTGGCAGCGGTCGTCGCTCTCCAGATCAGTCTTAACCTCATGCTGAACCCCTTGGCGGCGGTCCTCCCCGATGAGGTTCCTGACAGCCAGAAGGGTGTCGTGAGCGGCTTTGCCGGCCTCGCCTATCCCGTCTCCAGTCTGTTCGGTGCCCTTGTCATCGGCATAGTGCTCGCGACAGAGCCTGCGCGACTCTGGGTTGTCGTTGGAACCATGCTGGTACTGGTTGTTCCCTTCATCCTCGTCGCCCGGCAGCGCAAGGCGACATCGTTCGTCTCGTCCTCACCGGCCTGGTCATGGGTCGCGCTGAAGGACCATGACTTCCGAATGGCTTTCCTATCCCGGCTTCTGGTCCAGACGGCCGTGGCGATGAACGTCCTCTACCTCCTGTTTTTCCTGCAGCGCGAGACAGGGATTGCGTCCGTAATGCCCGGTCAGCGCCCGGAAGCCGTGGTCGGCTGGATTCTCGCCGCCTCTACCGCAGCGGCCATCCTGGCGGGTCTGTGGGCGGGTATGGCCTCGGACCGGAGCGGACGGCGCCGGGCGCTCATCTTCACGGGGGGACTGTGCCTCGCGGCCGGAGCCCTCATGATGGCCATCAGACCAGAGTGGCCCGCACCGGCCCTTGCCCAGATCGTGTTCGGCGTCGGTGTAGGCATCTACGGCGTCGTGGACACGGCGCTGATTGCCCAGGTCTTGCCGAGTCGCGAAAACGCCGGTCGGGACCTCGGCCTCATGAATGTAGCGACGACCGCAGCACAGGTCCTCGCTCCCCTGCTCGCTCTCGGCGCACTCCAGCTGGTCGGCCATGATCTCCGACTGCTGTTCGCCCTTTCGGGTGTCATCGCCATCATGGGAGCGACCACAATCCTGACCATCAAGCGGGTGCGCTGACGTCCCCGCGGGGACGTCCCCCGAATGCGGGTCCTGCCCTCACCCCGGGCAGCAGCGCCGCAAAGGCCCTTCTCACGACCACCCCTTCCGACCTATCAGAGCTTCCGGCGCGGCCCGTGACGTCGTCGGCCCCGACAGGAAGAAAATCATGACCCGCGTCCGCCAGTCGGCCAGGCCCACGCCCGCATCCCCCGTTGCCGCAACGGAGACAGCGCCGGCAACGCACCGTGCCAAGGACCAGAGCCCCGTACTGTTGCTGTCGCAGGGCTTCTCGGCATGGCTCGCCGCCAATGACTGCAGCCTGGCCCTGACCACCTATCAGGCCGGCAGGCTGTTCCTGATCGGGCGCCGGCCGGACGGCTCTGTCCGCGCCCATGAGCGGCTGATCGAGCAGTGCCAGGGTCTCTGGACCGACGGCCAGACCCTCTGGACCAGCGGCCTCTACGCCATCTGGCGCTTCGAGAACGACCTTGACCCGGGCATGGTCAAGCCGGACGGGGTCGATCGTGTGTTTGTGCCGCGCGAGGGCCGGGTGACGGCCCAGATCGACGTTCACGACATCGGCGTCGGGGACCTCGGACAGTTCGGCGGGCCGCACGGAACGGGTCCGATTTTTGTCAGCACCGCCTTCAACTGCCTGGCGACCACCAGCGACCACGCCAGCTTCCGCCCCCTGTGGCGGCCGCCCT
Organism: Caulobacteraceae bacterium; assembly: GCA_019746095.1. Classification (GTDB taxonomy): domain Bacteria; phylum Pseudomonadota; class Alphaproteobacteria; order Caulobacterales; family Caulobacteraceae; genus Brevundimonas. The sequence goes on along the minus strand of JAIESL010000076.1, from coordinate 30,483 downwards.
TCATCAGCCAGATGGTCGGTGAGGACCGGTGCCATCTGAACGGCTTGGCGATGGATGGCCCCCGCGCGGCCTATGTCAGCGCCGTCAGCCGTTCGGACGTCGCGGATGGCTGGCGTGAGCGCCGCCGCGACGGCGGCGTCGTGCTGGATGTCTCAACCGGAGAGGCGGTGGCGACAGGCCTGTCCATGCCCCACTCACCGCGCCTCTATGACGGTCGTCTGTGGGTACTGAACTCCGGTCAGGGCGAACTGTGCACGATCGACACGAAGGACGGCACGGTTACCCCGGTGGCCTTCTGCCCCGGCTATGCCCGCGGCCTCGCGTTTGTCGGCCGCTACGCCGTCATCGGCCTGTCCCGTCCCCGGCGCAACCAGACCTTCGAAGGCCTGGCACTCGACGACAAGCTGGCGGCCAAGGACGCAGTTCCCCGTTCGGGCCTGCTGGTGATCGACATCGACACCGGCCGGACCGTCGAATGGCTGCGCTTCGAGCACACCATTGACGAACTCTACGACGTCGCCGTGCTGCCCGGGGTCACCCAGCCCGAGGCTATCGGCTTCCGGGGCGACGACATCAAACAGCTCGTCCGGATCGGCAAGGACGGCGAGACCCGCTGACACCCGCACCGGTCCGGCCGGTCACCAATTGATCGAGGCCCCGAACCGGACGGTCTGCGGTGGGCCGAAACCAGCCACGCCATCGGCGGTCTCGGAGACCTCGACCTGCGCATCGAACAGGTTGTCAGCCGCCACGTAGAGACCGATCCCGTCCTTCAGCTGCCAGTCCAGGCGCGCATCGACCGTGGTCGCGGCCCCGAGCGTGCGACTGTTCAGGTCGTCGTCGAAACGCCGGCTTTCATGGCGACCCCGGAGGCTCAACTTCAGCCTCTCGCCCAGACGCCAGTCAATGCCGGCCGTGGCACTTGCAACCGGGGCCTGGGCGGGCCGTAGTCCGGTCAGTTGCAGTGCCGCCGCACCGCCATCGACCTCGGCGTCGGTGAGGGAAACGGCCCAGATCAGGGTCAGGTCCGTGAAGCGATGTTCGGCCGTCAGTTCCAGCCCCACAGCCTCTATGGTGCCCGCGTTCTGACGCTGGCGCAGTACGCCGCCCGCCGGAACGAACCCCGCCCGCGGCAGGGCCGGAATGACGCCCGGCCCGGCACCGATGGTCACGTTGACGATCGCGTCCTCGATACGGTTGAAGAAGACCGTCGCCCCCAGGCTGGTGCGCGCACCGCCCCATGACAGCCCGACCTCCATCCCCTTCAAGGTCTCCGGCTCAAGGACCGCATTGGCTTCGGTCAGATCATTGCCCACACGGAAGGGCCGGTGGAGTTCATTGAGGGTGGCCGGACGGAAGCTGGAATAGACCGCCGCCCGGACCGCCCAGTCGCCACCGAGGTCACGACGGACGGCGAGACGGGCGCTGGCGACCTCTCCGGCGCGATCCGGATAGGTCTCATCCAGTGTCGCCAGGCCGGTCAGCCGATCCCGCTCCAGCCGCCGTCCCTCGGAATTCTCCCAACGGTCCAGGCGCACCCCGCCGGCGATCAGCCAGGCATCCCCGGTCCAGGCCCCTTCGGCATAGCCTCCGATGATGGAGGTCTCTCCCCCAGCGAAGCGGTCGCGGGTGAACTGCCCTCCCAGAAAACGGAACCGCTCCCGCGTTTCCCCCTCGCTGAAGCGGGCATCGGCACCGACCTCCCATTCCAGCCGCCCGCCGCCCAGGTCGAGGCCGGAGCGACGCAGGGCCAGATTGCCGCCCCAGCCGTTGGCCGGCGTGGCGAACTGGTCATTGGCCGGTGTGGTCCCGGCACGACCGGGTGCAACGGCGACCGAGCTGTTGGCCAGATCACTCTCACGCCGCCAGATCTGGCCCCGCCAGCCCAACCGGTTTCGGGTCGGGGTCCGGGCGAAGCTGACGCTGTAGCCCTGCCCACTGGCCGAAGACCGGGCACCCAGCAGGCCGGAGCCCCGTTCCTCCTCATAGGCCGAGCCCCTCACCGAAAGGGCCGTGACGTCATCGAGCCCGAAATCGGCACGCAGGGCGGCGCTGGTGGTCTCAAGGTCGAGCCGTGTATCCGCCACACCTGCCGCACCACCCCGCACCGGCGTATAGCCGTCCGATCGGTCGGACAGCAGCGACCCGGTCAAGGCGAAGCGGCCTAGGGTCAGCGTCGTCGCAGCGGCGAGGCGACGCCCCCCGAACGCGGCAACGGACGTGTCCAGCACCCCGCCCTCTCCGTCGCGCTCCCGCAGGGCGATGACCCCGGTCAGGGCTCCCGCGCCATAGGGCCCCGCACCCCCGCCACGGATGATGTCGAGGCTTTCAAGACTCTCCGGCGGGACCTGGGACCAGATCACCCAGCCGCCAAACGGATCATTCACCGGTTCCCCGTCCAGGGTGACCAGGGTCCGCCCCGCACCGGACGGCGCGATCGCGCGCAGGCTGATGCCCTGGGTCGTCGGGTTTGCGCCGAGGCTGGAGGTACGCCGGAACAGCGACACCGCCGGGACGGTGGCCAGTGCCTCATCCAGCCGGGTCGTCCGGCCCAACTCCTGGTCGTCCAGCCGGACGGTGGAAAAGGCAGCCTCACCGGCCGCAGGCGGCAGACGGGCCGCGGTGACCACGACCTCTGCGAGCTCGGCCGGGATGTCCTGAATCATACGCCTCGTCCCATCAACCCTTGCCGACCGAAGCGATCCCCCGGGCCACGCGTCCGGGACCGGGACCGGCGGACGGCACACATCGGCGTCAAGCGGTCGTAGCAGTCGAAGACCGGGGCTTCGAGCGTTTCCGGATCCGTTCAGCCGTCCAGGCGAATTTGTCACCCGGAAGCTGGAGTCTGGACGCAGGTTTCCGGCAGACACCACCGCTTCAATCACTCTGGCGAGTTGCCATGCGGTCATGGTCGCCGCACAGTGTTCGTCAGGGGGGTGGCGGCGATTCAGTGACCCTTTGGCGCAGACCTGAGGGGGCCGCCAGGATCTCCGAAAAATCCTGGGCCCTCGCCATGGTGGCATGGGTCCCTAAGGCGGCGACGAATGCCAGCCCCAGGAGAGCCCCACACCAGGCGGGACGCCGACTCCGGGCTCCTGCAACCATCAAGCATCCCCCCGCAAGCCAGACCGGACGGTAGGTCGCGGCCAACCGACGGTCAAACTTGCCGGGCGAGATGACGTGACTAGGCGCCGACCCGTCCGAACAGGTCTGCGAGCGCCCTCAATCGGGCCGCCGTCACCCCGGTAGCCCGGCCGGACGCCTCGGTGAGCGTCACCGAAAGCGCCGCAGACGCGCGCTTGTCAGCGCGACCGCCCCGCCATTGATCGATACGGCTCTGCACCTGCAAGGCGAGGGCCGCATCGATACCGCCGGCCCGCGTCAGCTGATCGAGATAGGAGGCCGCAACATCCGGCGTATCCGCCCAGACGATGCGGGTCTGGGTCTGAGGATTGATCGTCTCCGAAGTGACCGCCTCGGCCGCCGCGATCTCCGCCGCTGACAGATAGTCGCTCGGCACCAGCCGCAGCACGTCGAGACCGCGGGCGATCTCGCTCGAATAGACCCGGCCGTTAAACCAGTAGGCCGACCAGGACCCGCCGACATAAAGGCGGCCGGCATTGATCGGGCCCCGGTCGAAGGAGGCGATCTCGACGGGTCTGGACGGATCGGTGAAGTCCATGATCGAGATCCCGCCCTGATACCAGGCCTGGACCATCAGGTCGCGGCCGGGAACGGGGATGATCATCCCGTTGTGGGCAACGCAGTTTTCCGTGCTGCCCTGGGCACTCGGCAGCTTGTGGAAGCTCTTTCCGGCCAGCGTACGGTTCTCGATTGTGGCGACCATATTGGCCCCCCAGGTCGAGGGATCCGTCGCCCGGCAACGGGCACCGATGCCGCCGCCCCACTCGTCTGTGAAGACGACCTTGTCGCCGGCATTGTTGAAGGTGGCCGAGTGCCAGTAGGCCATGTCGGGATCGAAGATGTCCGACGTCCGGCGGGGGTTCTGCGGATCGGAGATGTCCAGCAGGATGCCGTTGCCGCTGCAGGCGCCGGCGGCCAGGCCGATCTCCGGATAGACGGTGATGTCGTGGCACTGGTTGGTCTGGGCGGTATCCTGGGTCGCGATCCCGGACCGGCCGCCGCGCCACAGGCCGGCCACGCGCCCGGTCTGGCTGTCGGCGAAGATGCGCGGCCGGTTGACGATGGCCGCGTCCTGCGGCCGGTCCAGCTCCACCTTGATCACATCGATCGAGAACAGGGCGGTTTCCGGGTTCTGGTCCGGCTGGCCGTCGGTGCAGATCGCCAGCTCTGCCGCCCCGCGCACATCGGACGTGCCCGAGTTGTAGATGTAGAGGATATTGTCGTCGGTCGGATGCGGCACCAGCGTATGGGTGTGCGATCCCCGGCAGGTCTGGACCGCCGCGATCTGGCGCGGTGCGTTCAGGTCGCTGATGTCGAAGATACGGACCCCGCGGAAGCGCTGGCTGGTGACGTCGTCCGCCGTGGTCGCGGTGCCGCAGTTCAGGCGGCCGCGGTTCTCTTCGACCGACATGAACAGCAGGTCGCCGTGGACCGAGACATCGCCCTGCCCGCCGGGGCAGACCACCGACATGACCAGCTGCGGCGCGCCATCGCCCGAGATGTCATAGGCGTTGAAGCCGTTGAAATTGCCGACGAACAGCTTGCCGTCAGACACCGCCATGTCGGTGTTGGCCAGACCGAGCACGCTGAAATTCGGATTACCGCGCGCGCGCGCCATCATCGCCTCGCCTTCCTCACGGTTGGTCGGGGGCGAGAAGCCGATGTTGGGGTCCGCGAATCCCGGAGCCATGCCGATGGCGTGTTCCAGCGCCAGGCCGGACGCGAACTGGCCGGCGTCGGTGAGGCCCGCGGACAGGGCGCTGCGGCCGTCGGCCTGGATCACCTGGGCTCCGCCCGCTCCCGGGGCCTGGGCTGCGGCAGCGCCGGCTCCCAGCAACACGCCGAAAACGGCGACGGTAGTGAGCAGAGAGCTACGAACGGTCATGGCCGCTCCTTCGACAAGGGGTTCAGAGGTCAGACAACAGCGACTGCATACGCAGGATTTCCGCCGACTGGTCGGCGACAACGGAGGTGGTGAAATCGGATAGCATCGTGTCCTCGGCCGCGCCCGGATTGGACAGCAGGGTGTCGACCATGTCGAGTGCGCCCTGATGATGCTGGATCATGCCTTCGAGGAACAGTCTGTCGAAGGCCGGTCCACTCGCGGCGGCCAACGCCTGCATCTGGGCCGGGGACAGCATACCGGCCATGATCGGCACGTCAGAGGCCGGCATCGTATGGCCGGCATGGGCCGAGTGATCCATGCCGGCGTGTCCGCCGCCCATGCCCGGCATCTCCAACGGCTGGCCACGATCGCTCAGCCAGCCTCGCATCAGCGCCATTTCGGCTTCCTGGCTGAGCGCGATCCGCTCGCCCAGTCGCCGCACGGTCGGGTGGACCCCGCGGGTCTGCAGCAGTCCGACCATCTCCACCGCCTGGGCGTGGTGCACGATCATATGCTGCATGAATCCCACGTCGTCCGGGGTGAAGGTCGAGCGGCCGAGCGCCAGCGCCTCGGCGGGCGTGACCACACGTGACGCAGCTCCCGGGGCACCCGGCTGGAAGATCGGTGGCGTCTGTTGACCCCCGGCGAGCGCGATAAGACCGGCCAGCAGAAGGCCCGTGGATGCCGCCAAGGCCCTAGCCTCCTGCCCCGACGACGGCGAATTTGCCTCCGGACTCCTGGCCGATGAACCAGGTCATGGTCCGGCCGCCCGTGAATTTGATGCTGTAGGACTCAACCCGGCCGCCCGGCGTATCCTCGGCGCTCACAAAGGTCATGGTCTCGACCGGCCCGAGGGCGGTCAGGCCAGGCGCCATCGCCGCGATCTGGGCATTGCAGGCATCGAGCAACGGCTGGGCCATCAGATCGGCCAGACAGGTCCCTGCGGCCGCCTCCGTCACGATCCGGTTTAGTTGTGGCGCATACTGCCCGTCCTGGGCCAGCGCCGGAAACGCCAACAATCCCGCCGCCGCAACGCCGGCCAACATCATGCGAGCACGCATCTTCTTCTCCACGACCGATCCAATCCGGTTGGGTCAACCATGGCCCAGCCGGAGAAGCCTCACAACCGGTCGCCGCGTGACAAAGAGTTCATGCTTTCCGGCAAGCCGAAGCGGCCCCGGGCCTTCATACGGAGGGACGGTCAGTCGGCCCCTCCATCGGCCGCTGTCGGATGACCAGATTGCGGATCTCGGTCATGTCCTCCATGGCGAATTTGACGCCCTCACGGCCGAGACCGGAGTCCTTGACCCCGCCATAGGGCATGTTGTCGACCCGATAGCTGGGCACATCGCCGATCAGTATGCCGCCGACCTCGAGCACGTCCCAAGCGCGCATGGCCTTGTGGATGTCGCGGGTAAAAATCCCCGCCTGCAGCCCGAATTTCGAGTCATTGACCTCGGCCAGGGCGGCCTCGAAATCGGAAAAGCGCGACAGTATCGCCACCGGTCCGAAGGCTTCCTCTTCGCGGATCTTCAGGCCCCGTCCGACGCCCTCCAGCAGGGTCGCGTCCAGCATGGACCCGGTGCGATTACCGCCGCACAGCAGGGTTGCGCCGGCGGCACGCGCCTCCTTGATCCAGTCTTCCAAGCGGGCCGCTTCCTTCTCGTCGATCATGGGACCGATGAAGGTCGTTTCCTCGCGCGGATCGCCGCACACCAGGGCCCGAGCCTTCGCGACCAGCAGGTCACGCAGCGGGTCGTAGATGTTGTCATGGATCAGGATGCGCTGCACCCCGATGCAGGACTGCCCCGACTGGTAGAAGGCCCCGAAGATGATCCGCTCGGCGGCGTCCTCCAGATCGCTGTCGCGGTCGACGATCACGGCGGCATTGCCACCCAGTTCCAGCACCACCTTCTTCTTGCCGGACTTGGCTTTCAGCGCCCAGCCGACGGCGGGCGAGCCGGTGAAGGACAACAGCTTCAGCCGGTCGTCGGTGGTGAACAGGTCCGATCCGTCGCGCGTCGCGGGCAGGATGGAGAAGGCCCCCTTCGGCAGGTCGGTCTCGGCCAGCACCTCACCGATGATCAAGGCCCCCAGGGGGGTGCGCGAGGCCGGCTTCAACACGAACGGACAGCCCACCGCCAGCGCCGGCGCGATCTTGTGGGCGGCCAGGTTGAGCGGAAAGTTGAACGGCGAGATGAAGGAACAAGGCCCGATCGGGACCCGTTTCCACATCCCCTGATAGCCCCGTGCCCGGGCCGAGATGTCCAGTGGCTGGACCTCTCCGGTGATGCGCACCGATTCCTCTGCTGCAATGCGGAAGGTGTCGATCAGGCGCGTCACCTCGCCGCGCGAATCCCGGATCGGCTTTCCGGCCTCGACGCACAGGGCATGGGCCAGTTCGTCGGCCCGTTCCTGGAAGCGTTTGGCGCAATGGGCCAGCACCGCCTGCCGCTCATAGGCCGCCATACGCGCCATCGGCTCGGTCGCCTCGACCGCCGCCCCGATGGCCCGGTCGATCGTCGCCGCGTCCGCCATGGCCACCCGCGTGGCCACCTTGCCCGAGTATTTGTCGGTCACCTCCAGGTCCTGGTTGGGCGTCATCGCCTCGTTGGCCAGGTAGAGCGGATAGGAGGCTTTCAGGGACGACATCGGTCTGCGCTCCGGCAAGGGATCTGGAGGTTGAACCAGCAAGGCCAAGCTGGGCGTGTCTAACAGGGCCGCCGTCAGGCCCCCGGGACGCGAAGGCCTCGCGCCGCCTCCGTCAGGGCGGCCTGGTCGGCCGACGAGTCCGCAAAGGCGCGCATGCCGTTGCGGAACGCCGTCGTCGCCGCCGTCCCGTCACCCAACACCATCCGGGCCCGCATCAGCCGCACCCAGCCGTCGCGATCGCGCGGCGAGGCCCTGAGCCGCTCTTCCAGTCCGCTGACCATCCCCTGGATCATCGCCTGTTGATCGGCCGGGGCCATGGATTCGGCCTCCGCGATCTGGGCCGCGGTCGGGCCGGGAATGCCCGGGGGAACCGTAGCAGCCGGCGCACCGGCCGGGGCGGGCCGCAGCCGGCCCGAGATATTCTGCCCCCGCTCACGCGCCAGGTCCTCGACGAACACCCGGACCTCTGTGGCCCAGGGCGCACCGGCCGGGGCGGAGTTGATCAGGTCGATCCAGGCCGTCATTGCCGCCTCGCGATCGCCGCGCTGGTCCATTTCGACGGCGACGAAATAGCGGGCCCTCGGGTCCTGGGGATCCGCGCGCAGGGCACCGCGGAAAGCGGTCAGGGCAGCGGGCGTCACCTGGCCACCACCGGCCTGAACGAGAGCCTCGCCCTGGGCCGAGAAATGCTCGGCATTGGCAGGTTCCAGCGCCGCCGCACGGCCATAGGCCTCGGCCGCCTCGCCAAACCGGCCGGTCTGGAAATAGGACCAGCCCAGCATGCGCCAGCCGTTGACGTCCTCCGGAGTCTGGCGAAGCTGGGTCTCGAGCTGGCCGATCATCGCCTGGACATCGGCTCCGGCATGGGCGGCATCAGCGGGGGCAGCAGCGGTCGCCGCATCGCGCGGACCGGCACCGGGCAAATCAGGACTCCCCAGCAGGGCATAGAGACCCGCACCGCCGAGGGCGACGACGGCCGCCAGTCCCAACGCCAGCCGCATCAGGGCCTTCTCGCCCAGGGGCCGCCTGTCCGGCACCACCTCGACGCCCTCGGCCAGCGCCCGGCGTTCGGTTTCCAGCCGCAGGGCGGCGATATCCTCTGCCGGTGCCGTCCCGGCCTCGGCCTGACGATCCAGATCGGCCAGCTGAGCCTTCAACACCTCCGCCGACGTCGTGCGCCGGTCCAGCACGCCACCGGGCCGGATCAGCGGTATCGCCAGTCCGACCACGGCCAGGGCGATCATCACGGTCAGGACAATCCAGAGGATCATTGGGCGTTACCGGTTTTCAGGATGTCGGCGAGTTTGCTTTGCTCCTCGGCCGTCAGGGGGGTGGGGTCGGCCGCGCTCGCCCGGCCACGCCGCCGCAGATAGAGGGCCAGGCCGAGTCCGCCGGGGATCAACACCAGCAGGGGCGCGCTCCACAGCAGGATGGTCTGCAGGTCCAGCGGCGGCTTGAGCAGGACGAAATTGCCGTAGCGGGCGACGATATAGGCCATCACCTCTTCATTCGTGTCGCCGGCCGTCAGCCGTTCGCGCACGATGGCGCGCAGGTCCGCCGCCAAGGGGGCGTCGGAGTCGTCGATCGACTGGTTCTGGCAGACCACACAGCGCAGTTCCTGGCTGATCTCCCGCGCCCGGGCTTCCAGCACGGGATCGGCCAGTTGCTCCTCCGGCAGCACCGCCGCAACCGGGCCCGCCATCAGCAGGGCGCAGAACAGGCCGAGGACCAGGCGTCTCATGTCTCTTTCTCCAGCCGGTCCAGCATCGGTTGCAGGGTCCCGGACCAGACCTCGGGCGTGATCGGACCGACATGGCGGTAACGAACCCGTCCGTGACCGTCGATGACGAAGGTCTCGGGGGCACCGGTCACACCGAAATCGATGCCCGTGCGGCCGGTCGGATCGGATCCGATCAGGGTGTAGGGATTGCCGCGCTGGGCCAGCCATTCAGCACCGGCGACGGGCTCGTCCTTCCAGTCCAGCCCGTGGATGGTGACACCCTGCGCCTGCAGGCGCAGCAGCATCGGATGCTCGATGACGCAGGCCACGCACCAGGATGCGAAGACGTTCAGCAGCACCGGCTTGCCGGTAAAGTCCGATGAGGCCAGGCCCACGGCTTCCGAGGGCGGCAGACCGGGCAGGTCAAAGGCGGGAACGGGCCGGTCGATCAGCATCGACGGCAGGATGCTGGGATCGCGCCGCAAACCCAGTCCGAGCGCCGCAGCGACCATCAGGAACAGGGCGATGGGAATGATGAAGCCCAGCCGCCTCATGCCGCCGCCCCACCGGTCTTGGCCGGGGCCGTCTTGCGGGCGGGCATGGCCAGCCGCAAGCGGCGGTCACACAGCGACAGGCCACCGCCCAAGGCCATGATCATGGACCCGCCCCAGATCCATCCGACCAGCGGGTGCCACCAAAGCCGGACCGTGGCAGCCCCCAGCGTCGCGCTCTCCCCCACAGAAATATAGAGATTGCCCATCAGCTCGCCGTGAATCCCGGCCTCGGTCGTCTGGGTCTGGCTGGACGGATAGAAGCGCTTCTCGGACACCATCAGGAAAGGTCGCCCCTGCCCCTCGATGCGGAACCGGCCCTGCTCCGCCTGATAATTCGGCCCCGTGGCCGGGCCGAGAGCATCGAGCGTGATGCGGCGTCCGGCGAACTCTATGGTATGGCCGGGAACCATGGTCACGACCTCGCTGTCCGTCCAGGCGGTGATAGCCGTAATCCCGATGGTGCTGACGCCAAGGCCCGCGTGCGCGATCGCGACACCCCAGACGGCCAGCGGCGTGGTCCGGATCAGTCGGCCGGTTTCGGCGCCCTTGCGACCCAGGCCCCAGCGCCGCACCAGCAGCATGATGGAGGCTGCGACCAGCCAGACCCCGAGCGCAATGCCCAGGGCCGCCCCGAGCTTGGCGATACCAAAGGCCAGGGCCCCGATACCCGCGGCCCCGACCGTGATGATGATAGGCCAGCGCAGCCGCACCAAGGCCGCCTGCACCGTGTCACGCTTCCAGTTCAGGATCGGCCCGAAAGCCACCAGCACCAGCAGCGGGATGAACAGCGGCACAAAGGTCATGTTGTAGTACGGCGGCCCGACCGAAATCTTGTCGCCGTTCAGCACATCGATGAACACCGGATAGAAGGTGCCGAGGAAGACCGTGGCCGTCGCAGCCAGCAGGAACAGGTTGTTCAGGGTGATCCCGGCCTCGCGCGACAGTGGCGAGAACAGGGCCCCCGTGCGCATCGCCGGAGCCCGCCAGGCATAGAGGGCCAGCGCCGCCCCCGTCGCGATCAGGATGAAGACGAGGATATAGGCCCCGCGCTCCGGGTCGACGGCGAAGGCGTGGACACTGGTCAGCACGCCCGACCTGACCAGGAAGGTGCCGATCATGCTGAGCGAAAAGGTCAGGACCGACAGCAGTATGGTCCAGCTGATCAGGGCCCCGCGCTTCTCCAGCACCATCGCCGAGTGCAGCAGGGCCGTACCCATCAGCCAGGGCATTAGCGAGGCGTTCTCGACCGGGTCCCAGAACCACCAGCCGCCCCAGCCGAGCTCATAATAGGCCCACCAACTACCGAGGGCGATGCCGATGGTAAGGGAGACCCAGGCGGACAGGACCCAGGGACGGACCCAGCGGGCCCAGGCCGCATCCACCCGCCCCTCGATCAGGGCCGCGACTGCAAAGGCGAAGGCGACCGAAAAGCCGACATAGCCGAGATAGAGCAGCGGCGGATGCATGACGAGGCCGGGGTCCTGCAGCAGCGGGTTCAACTCCGTGCCGTCCAGGGGAATGGGGCTCAGCCGCGAGAAGGGATTGGAGGTGAACAGGCTGAAGCCGATGAAGGCCGCGCTCAGCAGGCCCTGAACCGCCAGCACCCGAGCCTGCAGCGTCTCGCGCAGGGAGCGGCCGAAGAAGGCGAGCGCACCGCCGTGCAGGGCGAGGATCAGCACCCACAGCAGCATGGAGCCCTCGTGGCTGCCCCATGAGGCGGCGAACCGGTAAGGCAGGGGCTGGGTGCTGTGACTGTGCTTCGCCACAAGTTCGACGGAGAAATCCATCGTCACATAGGCGGTGGCCAGGGCCCCGAAGGCCAGGACGACAAACGCCATCTGCAACAGGGCCGCGGCACGGCCCAGGGACATCAGGACTGAATCGCCCCGGTGAGCGCCCACCATCGGGGCAACCCCCTGAACGAGCCCGAGCATGAAGGCGAGGATCAGCGCCAGCTGGCCGATTTCCGCACTCATTCAATCTGCTCCGACACCCGAACTGTACTGTAGCGAGCGAGACCCCTATGGTAAAGCAGTGCAGGGGACGGGTCGACGCGGCAATTGCATCCGACGGCGGCCACGGCACGAAACGGGGGGACGTGGTGGAGGGGGTCCATCGGATCGCCATCTTGGGCTCTGGGCCCGCAGGCCTGAGTGCGGCCGCGCACGCGGCTGCGCGTGGCGTGAACCATGTCCTGCTCGAGAAGACGGACCACCTGTCGGACACCATCTTCCGCTACCAGCGCGGCAAACACATCATGGCCACGCCCAGCCAACTGGTCGTGCGGGCGGATGTCAGTTTCGAGCCCGGCAAGCGCGAGGCCATTCTAGACACCTGGTCCGCTGAGGCGGCCAAGCACAAGGTCAACGTCCGCTACCGCGCCGAGGTGAAATCCATCACCGGCTCGAAGGGCAATTTCAGCATCGGCCTGTCGGATGGCTCGGTGGTCCGCGCCGAGACCGTCATTCTGGCCATCGGCACCCAAGGCAATCCCAACCTGATGTCCTGCGAGGGCGGGGGGCTGTCGCACGTCCAGCACCAGCTGGATGATCCGGCCGAATATGTCGACGAACATATCTGCGTCATCGGTGGCGGCGACGCCGGGATCGAAAACGCCCTCGGCCTGATCGCCGACCGGGCACAGGGCAATACGGTGACCCTGGTCAATCGCGGCGCCGACTTCGCCCGCGCCAAGGATGCCAACGCCAAGGCGATCCTGGCGGCGCAGGAAGCCGGGCACATTACCCTTCTGACCACAGCAGAAACGACCCTGATCGAGCCCGGCTGGATCACCGTCGACACGCCTGAAGGGGCGACCCGGTTCCAGTGCGACCGCGTCATCGCCCGACTGGGCTCGGCCCCGCCGCGCAAATTCGTCGAGTCGATCGGGCTAGAGTTCACCAGCGCCGCGCGCGAGGCCTTCCCCAAGCTGTCGCCGACCTTCGAAAGCACCGTCCCCGGCATCTATGTGATCGGGGCCCTGGCCGGCTATCCGCTGATCAAACACTGCATCAACCAGGGCTATGACGTCGTCGAATACATCGGCGGCGCAACTGATCTGAAACCTGCCGACGAACCCATTCTGGAGGCCCGGCTCAAGGGCCTCCCCGGCAATCGCACCGTGGCCCAGTGGCTGGAATTCCTGCGTCAGGAAATCGAGATCCTGCGCGGGCTTTCGCCTCTGCAAATGCGGGAATTCCTGCTCGATTCCGATGTCCGCGCCTACAAGGCGGGCGACATCATTTTCAAGCGCAACGCGGTCGGGTCCTCGGTGTTCGGCATTGCCTCCGGATCGGTCGAGGTCGAGATCGGAAATGCCAAGAAGCGGCTGACCGTGCCGATCCCGCAGGGGTCGATCGTCGGCGAGGTCGGTCTGATCTCGGGCCGCCCCCGCGGGGCCACGGTGCGCGCCGCCGAGCCCAGCATCCTGCTGGAAATCCCGCGCATCGCCGCCCTGCGCCTGATGGCCTCGGTCAAGGAGGCCCGCGACACCGTCAACCGCATCACCACCGAGCGCCAGCTGCTGCAGATGTTCGGCTCCGGCCTGACGCCCGCCGACCTCACGGATGTGCTGGAGACCGCCGAGATCCGTCAGGTGAAGACCGGCGAGACTATCATCCGCGAGGGCGAGGACGGCTACGACATCTTCGTGATCCGCTCGGGCAGTATGGTGGTCGAACGACAGATCGGCGGGAAGCAGGTCTTCATCTCCTATCTGCCGGCCGGGTCCTATGTCGGCGAAATGGCCCTGATCGACGGCGGCCGCCGCAGCGCCACCGTCCAGGCCGCCATCCGCTCCGAGGTCGTCAGACTGGACGGCGACCGCTTCCGTGCCCTGCTCAAGCGCAAGCCCGAGCTGGAAGAGAAGCTCCGTGCCGACATGGCCGACCGTCGCCGGGTCACCGACTATATCGAGGAACAGAAGGGCAAGTTCGGCGACGTCGTCGACATGTACAGCGCCGTCGCCGACTTCCTGGTCGAACAGGGCATCGGCGAGGCGACGGACGTCCTGCTGATCGACGAGACGCTCTGCATCGGCTGCGACAACTGCGAAAAGGCCTGCGCCGACGTCCACGACGGCCTGTCGCGCCTCGATCGCGAGGCGGGGCGGACCTATGCGCACATGCACGTCCCGACCTCGTGCCGACACTGCGAACATCCCTACTGCATGACCGACTGCCCGCCCAATGCGATCCATCGCGGGCCGGACGGCGAGGTCTTCATCGACGAGACCTGTATCGGCTGCGGCAACTGCCAGCGGAACTGTCCCTATGACGTGATCCGCATGGACTCGCGTCCCCCGGAAAAGCCGGACCTGATTTCCTGGATGCTGTTCGGGGTCGGACCGGGACCGGGCGAACCGGACAAGGCCTGGCGCGCGAAGAACAAACCCAAGGGCGCCGAGCCGCCCAAGGTCGCGATCAAATGCGACATGTGTATCGGCAAGGCCGGTGGACCGGCCTGCGTCCGGGCCTGCCCGACCGGCGCGGCCCTGCGGGTCTCGCCCGAGCAGTTCCTGACCGTCAAACGCATGGACGGGGGCAACTAGGGCCGTGGCAAAGGCAGGTAAGACAGGCGAACGGACCAACCTCGTCCAGCATGAGGGTTTCCTCCGGCACGGCAATTTCCGCTGGGCCTGGCGAGTTGGTGCACTCTGCGTGCTGGCGATCCTCGGCTATCTGCTGGTGGACGCCGAGCCCCGGCCGAACGGCGGCAGCGTCTTTGGCTACATCGCCGGCACCGTCGCGACCCTGCTTGTGCTCTGGCTGACCTTGCTGGGGCTCCGCAAGCGGGCCATCACCCCCGGCAACTGGTCCCTGAAGGCTTGGGTCTCAGCCCATGTCTATCTCGGCCTGGCCGTCATGGTCGTGACCACCCTGCACTCCGGCTTCCAGTTCGGCTGGAACATCCACACCCTGGCCTATGGGCTGATGGTTCTGGTGGTGGTCTCCGGCCTGTTCGGGATCACGGTCTATGCCGTGCTCCCGCGCTATCTCAGCCGCAATCGCGGCGAGACGACCCAGAAGCAGATGCTGGAAACCCTCAAGGCCCTGGACCGCCAGATCAATGAGGCCGCCCAGCCCCTGTCCGAGGCACAGGCCCGGGTGGTGCAGATGTCGCTGGACGACAGCCGGGTCGGCGGAAGCCTGTGGCGGCGACTGTCCGGTGGGCGCGGCGGCTGCGGCAACCAACGCGCCCTGTCCCGGCTGAAGGGGCTACGCCGCCAGGCGAACGACGTCCAGTTGCAAATGCTCGACCGGATGGAGGAACTGCTGCTTCGCAAGGCCGCCGCCCTGTCACAGGTCCGCCGCCACCTGCAGATCCGCGCCTGGCTGAACGTCTGGCTGGCGTTCCATGTGCCGGCCACGATTGCGCTTATCGCGGCGATCACGGCCCACATTATCAGCGTCTTCATCTACTGGTGATGGCCCGATGACCCTTGTCCTTCGTCAGGTCACACGCCGCGTCAGCGGGGCCGAAATCGTCCGGGAAAAGGTCCTGCCCACGGATGCAGCGCGCATCGGCCGTGGCGCGGACTGCGAAATCCGCCTGCCCGACCTGGCCGTCAGCCTGCATCATGCCACCCTTACCACAACCGCCCCCGGGCGGGTGAGCGTCGTCTCCGTCGGGCGCGAGCCGTTCGGCGTCGACGGCCGTTTCGTCACCGAGGCCGACATTGACGTCAGCCGCGCGCCCCGCCTGACCTTCGGCGGCCATGTCCTGTCCCTCTCCATGGGCGATAGCGGCCGTATACTGATCAACCTAGCCGCTGCCGAGCCGGCGGAGGGTGAGTCCGCCGGCGGCATTCCGGCCGGCGGGGTCATTCCCAAGGCACGCTTCTTCGGCCGTCGCAGGATTGCCTGGACCCTCGGCCTGGGCATCGTCGCCCTCTGCCTTATCTGGCCGCTCGCCGCCTTCTACGGGCATTTCCAGGCAAGGATCGACCCGGACCAGCAATGGTCCAGCGGCCCCCTGTCCTCGGCCCACGCCTTCCTCGAAGACGATTGCCAAGCCTGCCACCAGGAGGCCTTCGTCGCGGTGCAGGACACCTCCTGCAAGACCTGCCATTCCGGCGACCAGACCCCGGCCGCCATGGCCGACGCCGCTGCCTCCGTCCGTCGTGCCGGCTCTCTGGACGAACTGTCCTTCGTCAGGGACCACGCACCGCGCGGGCGCATCCTGTGGGGCACCCCGCCGCCTGACCATCTCGGCGGACAGGCCACGGCCTGGTTCCGGCGCGCCTTCAACATTCCCGAACAGCGCTGCGCCAGCTGCCACGTCGAGCACGTCGCTAATCCGCTCGCAGGCCGCAGCCCCGAACCGATCCCGACCCTGACCCCGACCCAGACCTGCGTTGAGTGCCACACCGGCCTGACGCACCGCCTCAAGGACACCGACCTTGCCGATGCCCCCTCCTGGGCCCGCCACCCGAATTTCCGCCCCACCCTGCCCGGTCCCCAAGGCCTCACCCGCGTGTCGCTGGACAGCCGCCCGCGAGAGGCTTCCGGCCTGACCTTCCCGCATGACCTGCACATGTCACCCTCGGGCGGGGCCGCGCGAATGGCCCAGACCCTGGGAGCACGCGGCTACGGCGCAGCCCTGACGTGCGCCAGCTGCCACCGGCCCGACGCCGACCAAAAGGGATTCGCGCCGATCGAGATGGAGCGCGACTGCGCCAGCTGCCACTCACTCTCCTTCGCCACGTCGGGCGGCGTTCGCCAGTTGCCGCACGGCGAGCCTGACCAGGTGGTCGCCGCCCTGCTGGCCTGGCAGGGCAGCGGCCCGGTTGCAGGCAGCGGAACCGGCCGGCGGCGCCCCGGCGAGATCGGCGGTACCGGCTCCGGTGTCGGCGGCTCGCCCGCGGGGGCCAGCGCAGTGACCACCGTCAGCGGGGCCTTCGGGCCGCGCGGGGCCTGTTTCGACTGCCACACCATCTTCCGGTCCCCGACCATCAAGTTTACTCCGGTGCAGCTGCCCGGTGACTTCCTCAGCCGCGGGAGCTTCGATCACAGCGTCCGCGAACACCGCGTCGACCGCCAGGGCCAGCCGTCCTGTGCCCAGTGCCACGCCGCAGCCACCTCAGGCTCGGCGACGGACCTGCTGATGCCTTCGGTCACAGAGTGCGCGGAATGCCACGGCCAGACGACGGCCCGGTCCCCGACGCCCGCCCCCGCTGATTGTGAGAGCTGCCACAGCTTCCATGTGCCGTCGCAGCCGACTCCGCGCCCGACGCGGCCGAATTTCAGCGACCGGCCGAGGCCGATTGCCGTGGTTCACACGACACCCTAGGACCGGCCCTGGCCGGTCCTCTGCGGGAAATCAGGGGATGGGATTCGGCGGTCCGTTGTTGTTGCACCCGCCGGCGGCATTGGGATTGCCCGGGCTCTGGATCGGGCCACCGGCCTCGCATCCGACCGACGGCTCGATCGCTTCTGGACCATTGGGCCCGCGGTCGCCGAAGATGGCCACTTCGCCCGCGTCCAGTCCCGCGGACAGGACATCACCGGGGCGGGAGTCCGTATTCGACGTCGGCCCGCCCCTGAGCAGGGCGCTCAGACGGGCCGAGGCTTGGTCGGACAGTTCGAACGGACCGAAGGTGCCACCGGACCAGGCGAAGATCGCCAGACCCGGCCGCTCGAGCGTATGGACCGTGTCACCGTGGGTCACATCGATCGCTCCGGGCGTGTCGAAGCCCGAACCTTGCGGACCGGGGCCGCGCAGGACGATCAGGGTGGCGTCATCCGGCGAGCCGCTGAACGGCGGCAGACCGGCTTCACCGTCCAGGACAGCCAGGGCATCTGGTCCCACCACCGTCTCGACCACGGTGCCGCGCACCCCGATCGAAGCCACTGGCGTCCGCAAGGCCCCGGAGCGGGCTCCGCCGCGGCCGGACACAAAGCGGAACGCCCCGCGGGCTACCGAGGCCGAGGCCCCGCCGGCGGTGCGCTCGGTATCGATGACGAAACGGTCGATGGTCACCCGCGCATTCGAGCCGAGGGTGAAGATCGACCGGTCCCGGAGCAGGATCTGCAACTGGCTCTGGGGGCCGCTGACGAAGACGTCACCCGTGCGGACCTGTCCCCTCAGCGCCGCGGCGCGCAACGCGCTCTCGCCGACGGGCTGGGTGCGGACGGAGTTGCGGATGGCGGAGTTGACGCCGACAGCCTCCTGGGCTTGGGCGAAGGATCCGGCCGACACGGCACAGGCCATGGCGGTTGCGGCGACGAAGGTGCGAACCAGGGTCATGTCCATCTCTCCTAGTTGGCCGCGCCGAAGCGCCAGGTCAGGCGCAGTTCCGCGCCCCAACTGTCATAGTCCGCCAGGGGTGCCAGCGAGTCCCGGGCCCCATAGGTCAGCGCCCCTTCCAGCCCCACATCCTGACGCCAGTCGCCGGTCGCGCCGGTTGCGGTGAAGGCGCTGACCGGAGCCCCGACCGCCAACCGCGCCCAGCTGCGCACGTCCTCGCGCGCCGGTGCGGCAAAGCCGATAAAGACCGGATCGGGCGCATCATAGTCGAGCCACTGCAGCCCACCGGAAAC
This sequence comes from Caulobacteraceae bacterium, assembly GCA_019746095.1. Classification (GTDB taxonomy): domain Bacteria; phylum Pseudomonadota; class Alphaproteobacteria; order Caulobacterales; family Caulobacteraceae; genus Brevundimonas. The sequence continues at coordinate 11,988 of JAIESL010000076.1, read as the reverse complement.
CGCCAGATACTGTCCACGGCGGCTGCTCGTATCGAAGCGCGCCTGCAGACTGGGCCCGGAGTAGCCGAACGGCTCATAGTCGGCCTGCTTGTCCTGCCAGCCGGCGGAGGCGCCCACGCTGGTACGGGTGCCGAGCCGGTGCGTCACCCCGACATTGAAATCATAGCGTCGGCCGTCCCGGTCGCCGCCGATGACCAGCGCCACAGCGTCTACCGCGGGCTCGTCAAAGGTCTGGCTCGTCGCCTCAGCGGAAACAGAGACGGTGGTTTGGGGGCTGGTGCGCCAGCGGGCCTGCGCCCTGACGCCGACTTCCCGCATATAGGGGTCACCCAGAAGATCGAGTGCCCGCGCGACAGCACTGATGTTCCACGAATTCTTCCGTCCGACATAGGACAGGCCGGCCTCAAGGTCGCCGCGTCGCACATCACCGTCGATGTCGTCGAAGGTCGAACGGTCATAGCCACCGATTGTCCCGAAAATGGAATAGCCCGCAGCCTCCAGGTCATGAGTGGCCGTGAGTCGGGCCGCAAACACGGCGGCCCCGCCCTCTTCACTGGCGGGAGCCGGCAGCGGGGAGTCGAACTGGGTGGTCAGCGCCCCGGCGGCATCCTCTTCATAGGTCAGGGCGGCCGACAGGCTGCCGCTGATGCGGGTCGCAGACCGGCTCCGCTCGATGCGCGCGCGGTACCGATCGGCCTCGGCCCGCTGCAGCGGAGTCAGGGTCACCCCCTCCAGCAAGGCGAGCTGGTCACGGGCCCCCTGAAGGTCGTCAAGCCGGTACAGGATCACGGCATAAAACAGCCGGGTGCCGTGACGGTTCGGGTCAGCGATAAGGACGCGCTCCAGCGCCCCTGCAGCGCTGTTGAGGTCACCGGCATCGGCCGCCCGTCGGGCGAATTCGAGATTGAGGTCCGGATTATCCGGTGCCGCAAACACGGCCTCGAAATCCTGCGCGACCGCTGAACCGACTGTGATCGCCGTCAGGCCGGCGATGGCGGAAATCAACAGCCCGGCCCGGAACAGCGGGTGGGAACCCTGCACTGGACGCTTCATGTAACCTCCCGAACCGCTTGCAGATTGTCCGGGATAGTCTATCCCGGAAAGCGGAGCGATCAGGCTAACATCGTTCCACAAGGCTCGCATAGACTATTCATCGAGTGCATAACCGGGTGGGGCAGACGCGATGGGGGCGGAGCCGGAGAAAGAGCGGCTGAAGGATATCGGGTCGCGCCTGGCGCGCTCCAGCCTGTCGCTTTCGCGCTACATCGGAGCCGCAGGACCGGGCCTGGTTATGGCCCTGCTGCTGCTGCTCCTGCACATGTTCCAGCCGCCGGTCGTGGGCCAGATCAGCAATCTGGTATTCGACTCCTACCAGCGCGCCTATCCACGACCCTACCAGGACGCCGCTGTCCGCGTTGTCGATATCGATGACGAGACCATCCGTCGCCTCGGGCAATGGCCCTGGCCGCGCACGGACATGGCCCGGCTGACCGACTCCCTGACCGAAGCCGGCGCGGCCGCGATCGCCTTCGATATCGTCTTCTCCGAGCCCGACCGGACCTCGCCCGCCCGCGCGGCTGAAATCCTTCGCCGCAACCCGGAAGCCCGCGGTGACTATGCGGACATCGCGGCCCTGACCGACCATGATGAACTGTTCGGCCAGGCCATGGGACGGGGTCCCACGGTCACCGGCTTCTTCATGACCAATGAGACCAATGACGTGCGCCCGGCCGAACAGGCCGGCGTCGCCGTTTCCGGGACCCCGCCACTCGATGCCATGCCGGCCTACAATGGGGCCATCGTGCCCCTGCCCCTGATCGGTGAACGGGCGGCCGGGGCCGGCTTTGTCAGTATCCGGGGCGATCGGGACGGCATCATTCGCGCCGCACCCCTGCTGTCCAGCATCGACGGGCGGATCGTGCCGTCGCTTTCGCTGGAAGCCCTGCGTGTCGCCCAGGGGGCCGGCGCGATCGTGGTCCGCAGCAGTGACGGAAGCGGGGAAATGGGAGCCGGCGAGATCACCAGCGTGGTCGCCGTCAAGACGGGCGCACTGGAGGCACCGACCACCCACGAGGGCGAGTTGTGGATGCACTACACAGCCGACCAGCCCGATCGCATAGTGCCCGCCTGGCGCATCCTGGATGGTGACCTGAGCGAGGCCGAGATGCGGACCCTGTTCGAGGGCCATATCGTATTCGTCGGCACCGGGGCCCAGGGACTGCGCGATCTGGTCTCTACCCCCATCCGCGAAAAGGAACTGGGGGTGATCGTCCACGCCCAGGCGGCGGAGCAGATCATCCTCGGCCAGTTCCTGACCCGCCCCGACTGGGCGCTAGGCGTCGAACGTGTGCTGCTGGTTGTGCTCGGGCTGGTCATCGCCCTGTCGGCCCCGGTCCTTGGGGCCGTGCGCGGCGGCCTGCTGGCGCTGGTCGGCCTCGTCGGAGTCATCGCCGGCTCCTGGTTCGCCTTCCGCAATGCCGGCCTGCTTCTGGAACCCACCTTCCCGGCCTTTGGCGTGGTCTCCGTCTACATCGCCATTACCGCCGTCTCCTTCTACCGCGAGGAGCGTGCGCGAAGTCACATCCACAACGCCTTCGACCGCTATCTGTCGCCCGAACTGGTCGACCGCATCGCGCGTGATCCGGGCCAGCTGGAGCTGGGCGGCGAGGTCCGCCAGATGACGGTGCTGTTCAGCGACGTGCGCGGCTTCTCGCGAATCTCCGAACGGTTCGGGCCCCAGGAATTGATCGGCTTCCTGATCAACCTGCTGACGCCGATGACCGACGTGCTTCTGGCCCGCAAGGCGACGATCGACAAATACATCGGTGACGCCGTCCTCGCCTTCTGGAACGCACCGCTCGACGATCCCGAGCACGAACGGAACGCCGCCCTGGCCGCCCTCGAAATGATCGAGACGCTCAAACGCCTGAATGCTGACAGCGCCGAGGATCCGGCCTGGCCGGGACAGGTGGCGATCGGGATCGGCCTCAACACCGGCCCCTGCTGCGTCGGCAACATGGGCTCGCGCCAGCGCCTCAGCTACTCCCTGATCGGCGACACGGTGAACCTGGCCTCCCGGCTCGAGGGGCTGACCAAATTCTACGGCGTCTCCATCCTGGTCGGCGAGGAACTGGCCGCCCGCCTACCGGACTTTGCCCTCATCGAACTGGACATCATCCGCGTGGTCGGCCGCGAGACCCCTGAACGGGTCTTCGTCCTCGCCGGGCCGCCGGAAACCGCCTCCAGCCCCGAATTCACAGCCTCACGCGATGGCATGGCGGCCGTGCTTGCGGCCTACCGGCTGCAGGACTGGGCGGCCGCCGAGGCGGCCATTGGGGCTCTTCGGAAGACGGCACCAGTCGCGGGTCTGGAGAGCGTGCTGGCTCTCTATGCGGCCCGTATTGCAGACTATCGTGAAACGCCCCCGCCCGAAGGGTGGGACGGGGTGAGCCAGGCGCTCGAAAAGTGAGGGACGGCGCGACTATAACCGGGGGACCAGCATCATGTTGATCGTGCAACTCACCGACATCCATATCGGCTTCGACCAGAAGAGCCGGTTCGAGATGAACAAGAAGCGCTTCCGCCGGACCCTGCAGGCGGTGATGAAGCTCGACCCGAAGCCCGATCTGGTCGTGGTCACCGGCGATATCGCCGACAAGGGTGACGTCGCATCCTACGAATGGTTTCGGCAGGAGATTAAGCGCCTCTCCCTGCCGGTCCTGATGTGCATGGGCAATCATGATTCACGGGCGGGCTTCAGTCAGGTCTTCCCCGAAACCGTCCATGCCGACGGCTTCATCCAGTATGTGGTCGATGACCACCCATTGCGTATCGTGGTTCTCGATACCCTTGAGGAAAGCCGTCACGGCGGCGGCTTCTGCGAAAAGCGCGAGGCCTGGCTCGAGGCGCGCCTGGCCGAGGCCCCGAGCCGCCCCACCCTGCTGATCCTGCATCACCCGCCGATCGACACCGGAATCGAATGGATGACCATCGGCCCGGCCGAGCCCTGGGTGCAGAGACTGACCGAAGTCGTGTCACGCCATAACCAGGTGGTCGGTGCCCTGTGCGGCCATGTCCATCGCACCATAGTCACCTCCTGGGCCGGCACGACCCTGACGGTCTGCCCGTCCACGGCCCCGCAGGTGGCGCTCGATCTCAAGCCGATGAACCTCGATCGCCCCGACAAGCGGCCGATGATCGTCGAGGCACCGCCGTCCTATGGCCTGCACCGTTGGAATGGCCGCGCCCTGGTCAGCCACTTCACGACCATCGACCGGCACAAGATCCTCGCCCGCTATACCCACAAGATGCAGGCCTTCATGAAGCATCTTGCGCAGGAACGCGCCGGAACGGCCGGGCCGCACCACCACTGACCGGACCGGTTACGGCCCGCCGGATGCCGCCAGCCAGCCGTCCAGCGACGGTCGGTCACTGACCCGGTAAACCTCGCCGCGATAGTCGAGGAACAGCCGCTCCATCTCGCTCCTGTTGAACGGCCGCGAGCCAAGGCGGCCGAACACGGCGATCTGGTGTCCGGTCTCGTCCACACCCCGGTCACGGTCCAGCCCCTTGGACAGAGCCAGGGCAGGCGACGGTGTCCGCGCCCAGGCGATCAGTTCGGGCCGCGGCTCGGGCGAGAAGCCATAGAAGTTCCGCTGGCTGTCCGGGCTGGTCAGTTGAAGCACCTTCAGACCGTTCCGGCCGTCCGCCACATAGGCGAACAGCGAGGCATTGGTAGAGGCGACCACCACGTCCTCGGCGTCGTTCAGTTGCCCGTCCAGCGTGACCCGCTGATGCAGGCGTGGGCGGCGCGGGTTCTTCACATCGATGATCACCAGTCCCTCGCCCTTGGCGGCGACATAGGCATAGGTCCGCGCCACATAGAGGCGGCGGGCATCGCCCAGCGGCACCACGGCCCCCTCGATGACGCGGGGGTCGTCGAGCCGGGTGACATCCAGCACCCGCACGCCCTGGGCATCGGTGACGAACAGGTAGCGGAACTGCAGCGCCGAGGCCCGGACATCCTCAAGACGGATCGTGGTGACATGGCGGGGCCGCAGCGGATCGTCCAGATTGACCACCACCAGGCCGGATCGGGCGGCGATATATGCGATATGGCCGGCCAGGGTGATGTGACGGGCTCCGTCCAGCACCCCGCCGGGGTTCCAGGTCGCGGCGCGGCGCAGGTTGTTGTTGCGCGGATCGCCATCGGCCAGCGTGTCGACATTGACCAGGATCAACCCCTCGCGCGCATCGGTTATGACCGCATAGCTGTAGATCGGGTGGAAGGCCTGTTCCTGGTTCGCCGCCCGCATTTCCGGCGTGTTGCGGGTCGGTGCGATAGGCTGGTTGGTGGCCAGGGCCATACAGGTCGCATTGCCCGATGCGACATGGGTGTCATGGCCCAGCGGCGAGAAGGGGGCAGTCAGGATCCGGTCCGACACACCCTTGTTGGCGATCGAAGCGACGTCATAGACGCGGAAGCCGCCCCGGCCCTCGGCCACGAACATATACTCCCCGCGAAGCTGCAGGCAGCGGGCCTCGCCGCCGGTGCTCTGCAGGGTGTTGGCGATCTCCTCGACCGAGCGCGTATCCCCGCTGCCGCCGGCCTCGGCGTCAAACGCCTCGCCGCGGGTCCAGTTGATCAGCTCGCGTCCGTTTCGCTCGACATGCTGGGCGAAGAAGTCCGGATAGGCGTAGCGCTGCAGATACGAGCCGAACACCGCCTGCGGCTCGTCCCACTCAGTCACCCGCACCGCCTCGATGCCGGACCCCAGCCCGACCCAAGCATGCATGCCGACGAAATTCACCGAGTTGGTCCCCAGCATCAGCAGCTGGGCCATGATGGCGTTGTTGTCCTCGGCCTCCGAGACGTGACAGTCGGTACAGGTCTTGGTCTCGGTCGTGCGGACCGTGTGCGGGAAATGCGGCGCAAAGGCCTGGCTGGAGAAGCCGACCGCCGAGATCGGCGGCTGCTGCACATAGATCCGCTCGCGGTTGATATTGGTCGAGGACAGGACCAGGGCCGACGACGACCGGGCCGGGGCGATCACCCCGCCGCGCGTGGTCCCGTGGCGGCCCAGCTGGAACATGTCATCACGCGCGACCTGCGGATTGTAGGTGGCATAGTTGCGCGACGAACCGCCCTCGGCGCGATGGCTGGTGGTCTGCCAGTTGGCCTCGACCGGCAGGTGGCAGCCGCCGCAGGACGGCGTCCAGGACGTGTGGCAGCTGTAGCAGGCCATCTCCTCGTCATCGTGCGCCAGGTAGGTGGTCGCCACCCCCGGTCCCCAGGTGAAATTGGCCTGGCCGGGCCGGGACACCGACATCAGCTTGGCCCGCGCCGCCGCCGGATTGAACTCGGGACTGGCCCGGTCCACCGCGTCACGAACCAGGTCGACCTCCCACTCCAGCGTCGGATCGACGATCGAGCGCTGGATCAGCATCCGGCGGTTGTCACGCTGGATCCATTCGAAGCGACGCTGGCCGTCGGAGTTGCGCAGCAGGCTCAGGTCCGTGCCCTCGGGCGGTGCCGCCGGGCCGGAGGTGCGCAGGGTCGGATAGGCCCGGGATGACCCGTGGCAGTCCTTGCAGCCGATCTCCACCGCCGCCGCGACCTCGCCCATGATCAGGCCCGAGCCGTGGCTGTCCTGCGAGAAATGGCAGTCCGCGCACTGCAGTCCCTTCTCGGCGTGGATATCCATCATATGGACCGTCTTGCCGGGATTGGTCCCCGGCGGGACGAACTGGCCCTCCCCTTCCCGGCGCCAGCGTTCGGGGTCATCGGGCGAGACGATGCCGCCGTCGGCATCCAGCAGATTGCCCTCGCGGTCGCGCTTGAACACGCCGCGGAAATTCCAGCCGTGGCCGTGGTAGTCGGCGAACTGGGTGTCACGCAGTGTCGGGTTCAGGTCGTTGACCGAGCGCAGGAAGTCGAGATCGGCCCAGTTGCCACGCGGCGCGGCCCCCTCGGGGTTCCGGTCCAGAACCCTGCGCATCTCCTCGGCGGTCGGATAGCGCTGCCGCTCCGGCCACATGGTCGGCGCATCGGCCTCATAGTCCCACATGGTGTAGCCGAGGTAGCTGTTCATGAACATGTTCGGCTGGTGCATGTGGCAGTTCATGCACTGGGACGTGGGGATGGCGCGGGTGAAGGCGTGGCGGATCGGGTGGCCCGATTCCTCGCGGCTGATGGTCGGGTCCGCGGTTGCCGTCTGGCCATCGCGGCCGAACTGCGAATAGCCCAGGCTGTGCCGCGGCTCGCGGTCATTGGCATAGACGACGTGGCAGGAGGTGCAGCCCGAGGAGCGATAGTCACCCGGCTGGTCATTGGTGCCCATGAACCAAGTGTAGGGGTCGTTCAGGCGGGTCTTGTGGATGTTCAGCACCGGCACGGCAATGCGCAGGCCGGTGCCCGGTCCCCGCGACGACTGACGGATATCCGGGCGACCCGGCTCCTCCAGTCGCTGGATCTGGCCGGTTGGGCTGGGCAGGCCGATCTCGGGGAACTGGGTGGCGATGTTGCGCCCGCCGCGTTCGAACACGCGGAAGACGTCGCCGGGCGGCACCACCTGCCAGGTCGGGATCGGATACAGCACCGGAAGGGCGCCGCGGCGGGCTTCGTCGAGCGTGACCGTCCCGGGCGGATTGCCCGGCGAGAGCAACCGCGCGGCCTCACCTTCCGGCGTATAGGCCTCGCCGATGATGTAGTTCTTGTAGGGCAGGATGCCGTTGTTGTAGGAGGCCCCTCCGAAGAACATGGCCCCCGTGGCCATAAGGGACCGCTCTGCCTTTTCAATCAGTTCCATGTGACAGCTGCCACAGGACTGACGCGCTGTCCGGTAATCGCCCGGATTGACGAAGCGAATGAACTCGGGGGCCTCCCGGTTCAGCAGGGTATAGGTCCGCTCCGGATTGGCCGAACTGGGGAAATGCCAGCTCGCCGGATAGCGGGGCAGAACGTGAGCCCTGTCCCGTACGGCACTGTATTCCGTGGAATCTCTTCTCGCCCCGGCCGGAGCCATGGCCGTGGCGTCACCGCCGTGGCAGTCGACACAGCCAAGCACCACCGCCGGCGAGGCGTGCATGCTGGCGGCATCCACCGGGCTGTGACAGCTGATGCAACCCGCGCTCTTGGCGGCGGCCTGTTCGCGGGTCTGGCTGCGGGGCGCGGGCGGGGTGGCGACATAGACGCGCGGGACCGCGACCTCATAGTCGTCAGCGACGACCTTGGCCGGGGAACCGGCGATGACGATCAGCAGGGCGGAAACCGCCCCGATCGCCCATCGTTTACCCCCCCAGGTCCCCATGCGCCCCTCAGAAACTCAGAACAGCGTTCAATAGAACGGAATAGAACCGGTCGTCACGATTCGTCGCCTGAAACAGGTCGCCGAACCCGTCGCCGGGCTCGAAAACAGCCGCAGACGCCCGCAACACCACATTCTGGGTCATCAACGGCCGCCAGATGGCCGAAACCGAGACATCAAAGCCCAACTCCTTCGGAATCGAGCCTTCCTGACGCAAGGCTTGCACCACCGCCGTGTCGGCGAACCACAGATGGTTGGCGTTGGCGCTGACCCGTAGTTGGGGCGTCAGGTCCAGATCGGTCCCGAACCCGACCAGGATGGTGCCGGGGTTGTTGAAATTGGACTGCCCCTCCTCCTTGGATGAGCGCAGCGAGTTCAGCACACTGTTGCGGCCGTTGACCCCGATGGCCCGGCCGCCCCCGGCAAAGGGAATGGACTGACGGATCCAGTAGCTGGTGTCGGCCCCGGCGAACTGGGGGTTCTCGAAGATGGCGTCGAACCCCTCCTCGACGTCGTCATAGGGATCCGGGTCGCCCGAAGCATAGAGGCCGGAGGCGCGGAACCGCATCCAGTCAAAGTCGATCGACGGCTCAACCGCCAGGAACCAGGCACGGACTTCGGCCGGCTGGCCGGTGAAGATGCTGTTCCGGTCCTCGCCGAGGGCTGCATAGGCCGAGGCCGTCAGATTGATCCGGCCGATCCGGCCGTCGGCATTGTAGCCCAGATAGACGACGTCATAGTCGCGGCCCCGCAGGTCCCCGAGCAGCGCCGGGCGTGCCGGAAACCCGTTGTCGTCGATATGGATGTCGCCAGCCTCGCGGTTCCGGTTGTAGATCACCGTCCACTGCGAGGTCAGGCCCGGAACCGGCAGGTCCTGGCGGTACAGGTTGGCGACAAAGACCTGATCGTCGCGGACCGTTTGGGTCACGTCGTTCAGACCGGAGTTGGTGTCCTTCTCCAGCCGCAGGAAGAGACCCAGATTGTACTGGTAGCGGTTGTTGTCGCGGTTGCCGAACAGCCGCACGCCCAGCTGGCTGTCCTGGAACAGAAAGCCCCGGAAATCCGAGGTGAATGGCTGGATCCCGACCCGGATCGAGTCGAAATCATAGCGTTTGGACACATTGCGCAGATGGTAGTCGAAGAAGGCTTCCTGGACGCCCAGGAAGGAATCCTGGCGGTCCGGTTCTCGCGACGGCAGCACCGACAGAATGCGGCGCTCCGGGACGCTGACGTCGCTGTAGTTGAAAGCCAGCGTCAGTCGGGCCTCGAAATCCGGCGGCTTGAACGCCGTCGAGCCCTCAATCAGCGCGACGGAGGCAATCAGGGTCTGTGACAGGATCAGGCTGTTGGATCGCCCAAACACATCCAGACTGTTGGGGTCCTGCGTGGTCTGCACGCCGACCGGCAGCGGCAGGGAGCGCGGCTCGATCACCGTGTCCGACACGGCACCCACCACCACGAACAGACTCTCATGGCCCGGCAACGGCCGGTCGCCCTTGAGGGTGTTCTGGTTATAGGGGTCAAACCACCGCTCATTGACCCCAACGGCCTCGATCAAACGCCAACGGTCGGGCAGCGGCAGGTGGTCCGCCGGAAACGCATCGGGCGGCGGGGCCCTGACCGCCCCCGGATTGGACTGGATCACCGCCTCCGGATAGGCCTCGACCCGCCCCGGGCGGCGACGCACCGGCTCATCGGGATCGACTTCCTGCGGCGGCGCGACCTCCCGGGACGGCTGCGGGACGTCGGGCTGGATGACCAGCGGCAGGCCTTGCGCGTCGGCCTCAGATGCCGTCAGGCATCCCAGGCTCACGACGATCAGCGCTGGCCATGCCCCCTTCATCACGGCGCACTGCAGACATTCTGTTGAGACGAGTCGAGGAACGGAGCGAACGGGCAGCTGACATAGCGCAGTCGGGTCGAGCCGGCCGGATGGGAGACCACGATCTGGTCGGATCGCACGGCGACAGGGGCCTGGCTGATGCCGCCGACCCGAGTGGCGGCGTTCTGCAAACCGAGGAAGGAGATCATGTCGTCCTGGTCGATCCCGTCGCCGGAGACACCGATCGCGCCGATCATCTGCGTGCCACGATAGATGGGCACGCCGCCAGGGAAGATCTGCAGGCCGTTCTGCAGCCGGTTGCGGCCTGGTGCGGCGTTCGGCAGCGAGGTGCAACGGGCCACGGTGTCCGACCCGACGCCGCTCACAAACCCGACATGCTGACCCAGATTGCCCAGCACCAGCGCCGTCTGCAGTCCGGTCGAGAACGGGCTCCACATCGCAATCGGACGCGACAGCGGCCCGCTGGTGGGGCCGACCTGGCCATCGGGGAAATAGGGTCGCGCCAGGTTGCCGATCGCCCGCACGCTGAACGCCGTCTGCCCGGTCAGGGCGGCCGGCATCGACAGGAAGGTGCGCGTATCGCCGACGAAGGCGTTCACATCTGCCGAGGGCGTCCCCGACAGATCGGCGGCAGCGGCGGGGTTGGACAGAAAGCCGGCGGACCGCGCCTTCTGGACCGCGACATCGATGCCGAACACCGGCGCATCCGGCGAGCGAACCAGCCCCAGGGTCACACCATGGCTGTCGACCACTGCGATCGAGACCTGGGCGCGGCTGTCCAGCGGCCGGCGGATCTGGGCCCGCGCCCGGCTCATGATGGTGAAGGCCTCTTCCAGGATCGCCCGCGTCTCGGCGGCGGTCAGGGGCGCGGCAACCGAGGCGGCATCGGTCCCGGCCTGGACGGGGAAGCGTTGCCCGCCCGAACCGTCGGTCAGGATGAAGGCGTCGACATTGTTGAACTCGCCCACCGTCGCCTTGCGGACACCCGATGCTTCCGTCCCATAGGCCTGACCGGCAAGGGCGGCCGGGCCGGCGTAATAGCCGGGAACGGACGTGAAGCCGCCAGTCCCTACCGGCAGGGTTCCGAAGGCCGGCGCCGAGGCCGGGGTGCTCATCAGGGTCGCCGCCGTGGCGTCGCTGTAGCGCAGGGTGGTACCGTCCACCGCCACCCGGTCAGCGGCGATGTCGACCGAAGGTGCCAGACCCGTTCCGGCCGCGAAAGCGATATGCTCCTCGACATCAACATCGACGTCCAGAACATTGATATCGAAACCGTAATCGCCCTCGGCAATCACCCCGACGCCACCGACCAGCACGCCGTTCTTGTAGAGAGGGAAGCCGCCGGGATCGGCGGCCAGGCCGAGCGGTGACCGCTTGGGTCCGATCAGGGCAGAAGGGCCGCCACCGGCCACGAACCGGCTGGAAATATCCGAACAGGGCAGTTGGCTGAACTGGACCCCGAACAGAGGTCCGCTCTCGAGGCCGACCGTCGAGGGAGCCGGCGGAAAATGCGGCTGCACGATCATACTGGCCGTGCGGCTGGAGAAGGCATTGCCGCCGGACGAGAGATAGGCCCCGGTAACCGCCTTGGCGATGGCCCCTGCGGCGGCCGGAACGACGACACCCTGCAGGTCGACATTGACCGTCGCGCCGGGACGCAGGGTCACCGTCGTCGGTGCCCCGGTCATAGAATAGACGGCCAGCACATTGCCGACCCGGTCCGTCACGGCGATGACTGCCGGACGGGAGCGGGCACGTGCCTCGGCCACGGCGCGCGCCAGCACACCCTCGACATCGGCCACCGACAGCGCCTCGGCCGCCGGCACGGCATAGAGGGTG
>JAIESL010000068.1 GCA_019746095.1 Caulobacteraceae bacterium | reverse complement strand
ACCCGCAACTACGACATCCGCAAGAACCTGCTGAAATACGACGACGTCGTGAACGACCAGCGCAAGGCCGTGTTCGAGCAGCGCCAGGAGTTCATGGACGCCACGGACCTGTCCGAACTGGTCGGCGAGTTCCGCAACGACGTCATCTCCGACCTGATCGAAAAACATATGCCGCCCAAGGCCTATGCCGAGCAGTGGGACATCGACGGCCTCGACGAGAAGGTGAAGTCGACCCTCGGCCTGGAGCTGCCGCTGCACGACTGGGCCGCCGAGGAGGGCGTGTCGAACGAGGAGATCGAGGAACGGGTCGTGGCCGCCGCCGATGCCCGCGCCGCCGAGCGTCTGGAGCAGATCGGGGCAGAACAGACCCGCGGGCTGGAGAAGCAGTTCCTGCTGCAGATGATCGACATGCAGTGGCGCGAGCATCTGGTCCATCTGGACCACCTGCGCGGCGTCATCGGCCTGCGCGGCTATGGCCAGCGCGATCCGCTCAACGAGTACAAGACCGAGGCCTTCAACCTGTTCGAGACGCTGCTCTATGAGCTGCGCCACAATGTCACCCGCTGGCTGATGACCGTCGAGTTCCGCTTCGAGGCCCCGCCGGCGATGGACATGCCGGAGTTCAAGGAAATCCACCTGAACCCGGGCACCGGCGAGAACGAAATGGCCAATCCGTTCGCGCAGAATCCGGAAGGACAGCTGCAGGGCGACGACCGGGCCCGGCTGCCGGTCGAGGCCCTGCCGGCCGGCTGGGAGCGGACGCCGCGCAACGCCGAGTGCCCCTGTGGCTCGGGCCGCAAATTCAAACACTGCCACGGAAGTTTGATCTAGGTCGGGGATGGGCCGGACTCACAAGGACCTGTTCTCCCGCGCCCTGTCGCTGGACCCCGGACGGCTGCATTTCGCGGCGCACAGTCATCATCTGTGGCCGGACGCCAGTTTCGACGGACAGCTGCGGGCCTGGGTCGAGGCCAATCAGTTCGCCGACCGGAAATGGGACCTGATCTTCGGGGAGGTCATCCCCGAGGCCCAGGCGCATGTCGCGCGCGAGCTGAACCTGCCCTCACCGGACACGGTGGTGTTCGCTCCCAATACCCACGACCTGCTGCTGCGGATCGTCTCGGGGATCGAGCGCAAGCCGGTGCGTATCCTGTCGACCGACGGGGAGTTCCACTCCTTCCGGCGTCAGGGCGAACGCTGGGAAGAGGCCGGCGAGGCGGTCATCACCCGGGTGCCCCTGCATCCGTTCGGGACCTTCCAGGACCGGTTCGTCGAGGCGGCGAGAGGGGGCGGCTTCGATCTGATCCTGGTCAGCCAGACCTTCTTCCGCACCGGCCAGACCTTCGGGCGGATCGCCGATCTGGCGGCCCTGGCCGATCCCGCGGGGCCGTGGGTGGTGATCGACGGCTATCACGGCTTCATGGCCACGCCGACCGATCTGTCGGCGGTGGCGGACCGGATCTTCTATGTTTCAGGCGGCTACAAATACGCCATGGCGGGCGAGGGCGTCTGTTTCCTGCATGCGCCGGACGGCTATTGCCCGCGGCCGGTGGTGACCGGCTGGTTCGCCGAGTTCGGTGATCTGTCGGGGCCGCCGGGCGGGGTCCAGTACCGCAGCGACGGCGGACGCTTCTGGGGCGCCACCTTCGACGTCTCGCCCCTGTACCGGTTCAACGCCGTGCGCCGGATGCTGGACGAGGCCGACCTGGCCACCGCCGACGTCAGCACCCACGCCCATGCCCTGATGGCCCGTTTCCAGGCGGCGGTCACGGAGGGTGAGGCCGGACGGCTGGCATCGGCCGAACTGATCAATCCCCTGACCGGCGAGCCCCGGCGGGCGCGCTTCCTGGCCTTCCGGCATGAGGAGGCTTCGGCCTGGAAGTCGCGACTGCTGGAGGCGGGCGTGGTCACCGATGTGCGCGACGACGTGATCCGCTTCGGCTTCGGCCTGTATCAGGACGCCGCCGACGTCGAGCGGCTGATCGCCGCCTGCAACCGGGTGCTCTGACCCGCCGGCAGGATCAGAAGAAGGTCGTCTCTTCGTCCTGTTTGGCCTCCGGGGCCTTGCGCGGAAGCGGAGGTGTGGCGGGTGCGGCCGCCTCGGCGGGCGCAGCACCCTCGGCCGGGGCGAGCGGCGGCAGGGTCGGATAGGGCAGGCTTTCGGGCGTGCCGTCGCCCGGGAAGGCCTGGGGCCCCTGCGGGTCGCCCGGCGCCACCACCGGCGGATCGAGCCGGTCCGGCGCGTCCAGATCATCGCGGATGAAGACCCAGGAGCGGCTGTCGGAACAGGCGCAGGCCTTCATGAAGCCTTCGCGGTCGCGCCAGATGATCAACGGATAGCGCGTCGACAGACCCGCCTCCTGCAGGTCGGCCGACAGGCGGGCGACGAAGGCCCGACCGGCCTCGACCACGGCCCCGCGGGCCAGATTGCCGTCCGCGGCCGGGATGCCCGCGGCGGTCCAGTTGCGCACCGGGGTGGCGGTCCAGCGCTGGAACAGGGTCCAGTCGCGGGTCAGCCACAGCTCGGCGATGGTGGCGCGCTCGGCGGCGGTGGACTGGGCCAGTCCCTCGCGGTCCGGGCGGGCGAACAGGATGGTGCGGGCCTCGACGCCGGCGGCGCGCAGCTTGGGCACCTCCTCCCGCTCGTAGCGGGCCATGGCCTCGGAGTCGCGATAGCCGATGATGTAGAGCGGCGCACCGCCGCCGCCCGCCGAAACCCAGGACGCCTCATCCAGCAGGCGCTGGATGTCCGCCTGGTTGCGGGTCACCGTGACCGGCTGGAACCGGGCGTAGTAGTTCCAGTAGGCCCAGTAGGCACCGCCCGCGAGCACCAGTCCGATGACGGCTGCCAGGGCCGACCAGATGAAAAAGCGACGCATGGGGGAAGGCGCTCCAGCTTCACGGTTCGCGGAGGTTAACGCCTAGCACCAAACAGGCGTGTCGGACACGCCTGAGAGGCGAGCCGTCATCCCATGGTGCCATAATGCCGAATGGCCCATTCGACTTGGGAAATCAGCGCGGCGAGGCCAAAAAGCCAGTGGAATACCGCGTTGCGCGTTCTCATCGCGACAAGGCAAAGCACGATCTGAACGACGGTCGCGATGACATATTCGAGGCCGAGGCTGGCGAAATGTTCGGCCCCCTTCATCCGGCTGTCGGCAAGATCGACCACGAAATACAGAGCGGTGGCCCCGAAAAACCAGCCCCGGCGGTCATAGAAGAAGGCGTCGAGATCAAGGTCGGGGTCGAGCAGTTTGGGAAACAGCAGCGTTGAGATGAAATACAGCAGTCCGGCGAAGAACAGGACGAACAGATAGGCCTGAAAGGTCCAGACCTGCGTCAGCTCCTGGAGTTTGAACTGCCACCACCACCAGAAGGCGATGGTGACCAAGGTGTAGAGCACCCACACCAGATGGATGGAGGCGAGCTTCAGCCGTCGGGGTCGCTGAACGACGTCGACCATACCCTGGAGCAGGTGTGTAAGCGCCAGGCCGACGATGATCGACGCCAGCACCATCACATATTCGAACATGTCCATCGGCGTACCCCGTTACGCCGACGACCCTAGCCCATCGTGGGGATCACGAAAGAGCTGTCCGCATGCTCGAGATCGCTGTCGGGCCAGCGGGCGGTGACCGTCTTGACCTTGGTCCAGAATTTCACGCCTTCCATGCCGTGCTGGTTGGTGTCGCCGAAGGCCGAGCGCTTCCAGCCGCCGAAGGTGTGATAGGCGACCGGCACCGGGATGGGGACGTTGATCCCGACCATGCCGACATTGACGCGGGCGGCGAAGTCGCGGGCCGCGCGGCCGTTCTGGGTGAAGATGGCGACGCCGTTGCCGTACTGGTGTTTCGACGGCAGCGACAGGGCCTCCTCGAAGCTGGCGGCGCGGACGATCTGCAGCACCGGGCCGAAGATCTCTTCCTTGTAGGACTCCATCTCGGGCGTGACGTGGTCGAACAGCGACGGGCCGATGAAATAGCCCTTCTCGTGCCCCTGCAGGCTGAAGCCGCGACCGTCGACGACCAGTTCGGCACCCTCGCGCACCCCGGTCTCGATCCAGCCCTCGACCCGGGCCTTGTGCTGGGCCGTGACGACGGGGCCGTAGTGGGCCCCGGCGTCGGTCGAGACGCCGACCCGCATGGTCGGGATTTCAGCGACCATCCGCTCGCGCAGTTCGTCGGCGGTCTTCTTGCCGACCGGCACGACGACCGGCAGGGCCATGCAGCGTTCGCCGGCCGAGCCATAGGCCGCGCCGGACAGGTCCTTGATGACCTGGTCCATGTCGGCGTCGGGCAGGACGATGCCGTGGTTCTTGGCCCCGCCCATGGCCTGGACGCGTTTCCCATGGGTCGCGCCGGTCTGGTAGACATAGTTGGCGATGTCGGACGAACCGACGAAGCTGACGGCATGGATCAGCGGATGGGTCAGGATGGCGTCGACCGCGACCTTGTCGCCGTGGACGACGTTGAGCACGCCGGCGGGCGCTCCGGCCTCCATCATCAGCTCGGCCAGACGGACCGGCACCGACGGGTCACGCTCGCTGGGCTTGAGGATGAAGGTGTTGCCGACGGCGATGGCGACGCCGAACATCCACATCGGGATCATGGCCGGGAAGTTGAACGGGGTGATGCCCGAGACCACGCCCAGCGGCTGGCGCATCGAATAGACGTCGATGCCGGGACCGGCACCCCAGGTGTATTCGCCCTTCAGCGCATGGGGGATGCCGCAGGCGAATTCAATCACTTCCAGACCGCGCTGGATGTCGCCTTTCGAGTCGGCGATGACCTTGCCGTGTTCGGCCGACAGCATTTCGGCCAGCGGATCCATATTGGCCTCGACGAGGCGTTTGAACTCGAACATCACCCGCGCGCGACGCTGGGGATTGGTCGAGGACCAGCCTTCGAAGGCGGCCTGGGCGGCCTGGACGGCGCGGTCCATCTCGGCGACCGAGGCCAGTTGCACCCGGGCCTGGACCTCGCCGGTATTGGGATTGAACACATCCGAGAAGCGGCCCGAAGCGCCGGTGACGCTGGCACCGTCGATGAAGTGGTGGATGTCGCGCATGATCGGAAACGGTCCTGGAAAACGAAACAGTCGGGGCGGATGGGCAGCGGTTTAGCCCCTCACTCGCCGAGGCGCCAGCCGGTCTAGACCGCCGCCTCGAACAGGGCGTCGCGGGCGACGTCGGCCTGGAGCATGGGGAAAAAATGGGTGCCGCCGGGCACGGTCCCGACGGTGACATGCGGCAGGCCGCGCGGGTTCTCCGGCAGGCGGCAGGGGGACGGGGATTCGGCCTTCAGCACCGTCACCGGGCAATCCAGTTGTTTCAGTGCGCGCCAGGGATCGTGGCTCTGGGCGGCGTAGTTGGAGGCTTCCCAGGCAGGGTCGCAGGCCAGGGTGAAGCCCTCGGGCGTCTCGACCAGGCCGTCGGAGAGATAGTCGGCCAGCATCATCTCGGGCCAGCCACGGAAGGCGCCCCGGCCGAGATAGGCGGCCATGGCCTGCTCCCGGCTGTCGAAGACCTTGCGGCGGCGCAGGGCACCGCGGACCAGGGGGATCCGTGACGCCAGCCGGTCCAGCAGCGGCAGATGGAAGGCCGCCACGACCCAGCGGCTCCAGATCACCGGGTCGAACAGCACCAGGCCGCCGACCCGGTCCGGGCGTTCCGCCGCCGCCAGCAGGGCCGAGGTGCCGCCCATGGAGTGACCGGCCAGGATGACCGGCGGTCCGTCGAGCGTATCCAGCAGGGCGACCAGGTCGTCCCGGTGGTCATGCCAGTTGCGCCGGCCCTGCGGCTCGGCCGGAAGCGAGCCGCTGCCATGGCCGCGCAGATCCGGGGCCCAGATCCTCAGGGAGCCTGACAGGGGTGCCAGCAGGGTCCGGTAGGTCATGGCGTTGAAGCCGTTGGCATGGACGAAGACCAGGTCGACCGGCCGCTTCGGATCGCCGAAGTCGAGCACGCTCATCCGGCCCTCGCCCCCGCGGTTCGAGACCGGCAGGCTCAGGCGACGGGGCGGGGAGAGGCGGAACGCGTCCATAGGCGGGCAGATAGGCGGCCCGCGCGTCGCGCGCCAGTTCACTCTGCGGAAGATCTCAGGCCGGGCGGCAGGCCGGGCAGCGGCCGTGGGCCTCGATCGTGGTGCGGGCGATGACATAGCCCGCGGCCTCGGCGGCCCGGCCCAGATCGCCGGCGACGGGCGCGGACACCTCCGATGTCGCGCCGCAGCAGTCGCAGATCAGGAAGGCCGCTGCGTGATCGGCCGCGCCGGACGTGCAGGCGACATAGGCGCTGATGGAGGCGATGCGGTGGGCCAGGCCCTTGCGCTCCAGGAACTCGAGGGCGCGATAGACGGTCGGCGGCTTGGCCGGCTGGCCGTCATCGCCGAAGCGGGCAATGAGGTCATAGGCCTTGACCGGCTCGCCCGCGGCCAGCAGCAGTTCCAGCACCCGCAGCCGCGGCGGCGTCATCCGCTCGCCCTCGGCCGTCAGTCGCCGCTCGGCCGCCTCGATGGCCAGGGCGACATCGGCGGCGCCCGGGGGCGGGTCAGAATGATGGTGGCCACAGGTTTCGCTCATGGTCCTGAGCTAGGCGTTCAGCCGCGATCTCGCAACAGACGGGACTTGACGAGACGTGATGTTATCTCATAACACCACCATCCTGCCAGTATCCGGATGTCTGCCATGAGCCTCGTCGTTGTTTCCCGCGCCGCCCTTCTCACCGCCGTGGGCTGGGCCGCACTCGCCGGGGCCGCCGCCGCCCAGGACGCGCCGCGTCCGACCGAACTGGACGACATCATCGTCACCGGCGCACCGTTCGGTGTGACCGACCGGGCCAGCCTGCTCGCCGTCGAGGTGCTGGATGAGGAAGACCTGGCCGTCGCCCCCGCCTCGACCCTGGGGGATCTCGTCAACGGCCTGCCGGGTGTCCGCAGCACCAATTTCGCCCCTGGGGCCAGCCGCCCGGTGATCCGCGGCCTGTCCGGGCCCCGGGTGCAGGTTCTGACCAATGGCCTGGGCCTGATCGATGCCAGCTCGGTCTCGCCCGACCACCAGGTGGCGGTGGACCCGGCCGAGGCGCGCCGGATCGAGATCGTTCGCGGTCCCTCGACCCTGACCTTCGGCGGCTCGGCCATCGGCGGGGTGGTCAACATCATCGATGACCGCATTCCGACCGAGCCGGCTGAAGGCGGGCTGGAAGGCCATGTCAGCGCCCAGGCCTCGACCGTCGATGACGGGAGCAGCTTCGGGGCGCGGCTGAAGTCCAATGCCGGCCCCCTGGTGATCACGGCGGACGTCTTCACCCGTTCCGCCTCCGACATTGACGTCCCCGTCTACCCGGAATCGCAGCGCCTGCTGGATGAAGAGGGCGAGACCGCCGGCGACGAGCGCACCGTCGAGAACACATTCGTGGAACTGGACCAGTATGGCGCAGGCGTCAGCTGGATCGGATCCCGCGGCTATCTGGGTGCCTCCGTCAAACACGTCGAGACCACCTACGGGGTGCCTGGACACGCGCATGAGCCTGACCCTCTGGATCCCGGCCACGGAGAGGAAAGCGTCTCCATCGGCCTCGAGCAGACCCGGTATGACCTGCGCGGCGAACTGAGGTTTGACGCCGGGCCGTTCAGCCTCGCCCGCCTGTCGGCCGGCTGGGCGGACTATTCCCATACCGAGTTCGAAGGCGATGAGATCGGCACCCGGTTCTTCTCGGACGGCTATGAAGGCCGGTTCGAATTGATCCAGCGCGAGCAGAACGGCTGGCAGGGCGCGGTCGGCCTGCAGCTGCTCGACCGGACCTTCGATGCGGTCGGCGACGAGGCCTATGTGCCGCTGACCGAAATCACCGAACAGGGCGTGTATACGGTGCAGCGGTTCGACCGCGGCAGCCTCGGTTTCGAGGGCGGCCTGCGACTGGACAACCGGTCGCTCGACAGCCTGGCGGGTAAGCGCGACTTCTCCAATGTCTCGGCCTCGGCGGGTGTGTTCCTGCGGCCGTCGGCAGCGCTGTTCCTCGGTCTGAGCCTGGCGCGCAACGAGCGGGCACCGAGCGAGGTCGAACTGTTCGCCGAGGGTGCACACGTCGCCACCGGGGCCTTCGAGGTCGGCAATGTCGATCTGGACAGCGAGGTCGCCACCTCGATCGAGGCGACCGTGCATTTCGCTTCCGGCCCGTTCGAATTCGACCTTCATGCCTATCATGCCGACTATGACGGCTTCATCGACCTGAGGCCCACAGGGCTGGATGATGCCGCTTCCGACCTGCCCATC
Organism: Caulobacteraceae bacterium; assembly: GCA_019746095.1. GTDB lineage: Bacteria > Pseudomonadota > Alphaproteobacteria > Caulobacterales > Caulobacteraceae > Brevundimonas. The sequence continues at coordinate 31,590 of JAIESL010000068.1, read as the reverse complement.
TTCACCTATGTCCAGACCGGGGCGACGTTCCGCGGCTTCGAGGCCGAGGCCGACTATCGGCTCTGGGAAGACGGCGACAAGGCCGTGATCCTGTCCGGCGCGGCTGACCTGGTGCGCGCATCGACCGATCTCGGGCCGGCGGCGCGGATCCCGCCGTGGTCCGTTACGGCAGGCCTCGACTGGACCTCGCGCCTGTTCGACGTCGGACTGGAAGTCCGCCATGTCTCCGAACAGGACCGCACGGCCGCGTTTGAACTGCCGACGGACAGCTACACTCTCGTCAATCTGAGGGGCGCGATGCGGCCGTTCACAGACCGCAACGTCATTCTCTTCGCCGAGGTCGCAAACCTGACCGACGCTGAGGCGCGCGAACATGCCAGCTTCCAGAAGGACATCGCACCGCAACCGGGGCGGAACCTGCGGGTGGGGGCGACCTACCGGTTCTGAACCCTGCGAGGCGAGCCGGTTTGCCGCCCTGACCGGTCTGCGCTAGACACGCCGCTCCTTTCACTCACCAGAGCCGTTTCGCGTCCATGACCGACACCACCTCCTCCGCCGCCCTGTCCGGCAACGTCCTGTTTTACGGCAAGCCCGAGCCGCTGTCGGTCGAGGTCCACGGAACCCTCGGGGTCGATCCCGTTGAAAAGCCCTATGGTTTCGTCGCACAGACCAATCTGGTGCCGCTGACGGTGACCGAGTTCGCCCCGGCCGCCCTGTCCTATCCGGTGATCTTCATCGGCGACGCCCGGATGCCGGTCGCCGTCATGGCCCTGCGCGGCGGCGAGAACCTGTTCGTGAGTGAGACCGGCGAGTTCCGGGCCGAGGCCTATATTCCGGCCTATGTGCGCCGCTATCCGTTCGTCTTCGCCAATGACGATGCCCAGAAGCGGCTGATCCTGTGCGTCGATCGCGACGCCCCCTTCATCCGTGAAGGCGGCGCGACCCCGATGTTCGTCGACGGCAAGCCCTCGCCCTACGTCGAGCAGGCGATGGAGTTCTGCAACAATTTCGAGCTGGAGCGTCAGCGTACCGACGCCTTCGTCAAACTGCTGACCGAGCTGGACCTGCTGGACACCCGCGAGGCCATGTTCACGCCGCGCAATCCGGACGGCACGGCCGCCGCGCCGCAGAAGATCGCTGAATATTACGCCGTCTCGGAAGACAAGCTGAAGGCCCTGCCGGCCGAGAAGCTGGCGGAACTCCGCGACAACGGCGCCCTGGGCCAGATCTATGCCCACCTGGTGTCGCTGCTCGGCTGGGACCGCCTGATCGCCCTGGCCTTCCAGCGGGCCGCCGCGGCCCAGCCGGCCGGCGGCAACGCCTGACAAGTGGCTGGTGGCCGGTCAGCGGTCACAGACAGCTGTTTGAAAACAGAAAGCCCCGTCCGGTTCGTCCGTGCGGGGTTTTTCCTTGGCGAAGGGGTGTTCGGCTCACACTCGCCACGCCCGCCGAGTCAGCGGCGGGTCAGCAGCGCCCGCGTCAGGCAGGAGAAGACCAGACGGCCCGCTTCGTCGAGCAGGTCGTGCTGGGCGATGACGATGCCCTTTTCATCGCCCACCGGGTCCTTGCCCATGACCGTCATCCGGCCACGCATCAGCTCGCCCGCAGGCGGGTTGCGCATGTAGCGCAGGCCGTCGACCGCCAGCACCTTGGACTGGGCCCAGCCCGCGGCCTTGTCAGAGAACAGCCGGCTCCACAGCGCATAGACCATGGCGTCCGGCGCGCCGTAGGACGCATCCCAGCCCGGCAGGAATCGCTCGACGAACACATCCAGCGCGGCGGCGTCGACCATACAGGCTCCCAGCGGCACGACCTCGCCCACGCCAAGATCCTCGAAATGGACGTGCAGTGGTTCGGTCATCCGGTCGGTCCCATCAGCCTGCGGGCTCTTCCGAAACCCTGACCAGCAGCTTGCCGTCGTGATCGCCGGTGAACAAGCGGTTCAGCGAGTCCAGCGCGCCTTCCAGGCCATCGTCGACATGGACCTTCCACTTGACCTCGCCACTGTGCAGCCAGGGGCCCATTTCGGCGACCATCTCGCGGGCCCGGTGGGCGTAGTCGAGCACCAGGAAGCCCTGGACGTTGAGCCGGTGGGTGATGATGCGGGCGAAATTGGGCGACGGCGGCACCTTCGTCGCATTGTAGGCCGAGATCAGGCCGCAGACCGCCATCCGGCCATGGGTCTTCAACCGGTTGAACACGGCGATCATGATATCGCCGCCGACATTCTCGAAATTGAGATCGATCCCGTCGGGGGCCAGACGGTCCAGCGCCGCGCCCACATCCTCGTTCTTGTAGTCGACGGCCGCGTCGAAGCCGAGTTCCCCGGTCAGCCAGCGGCATTTGTCGGCCCCGCCGGCAATGCCGATGACGCGACAGCCGCGCGCCTTCGCCACCTGACCGGCGATCGAGCCCACCGCACCGGCGGCGGCGGAGATCACCAGCGTCTCGCCGGCCTTGGCCCTGAGCACGTCGGTGACGCCGAAATAGGCGGTCATGCCGGTCATGCCGAGCACGCTGAGATTTGCGGTCAGTGGCATGCCGGGCGCGCGATGGACCTGCCGCAGCTCCATCTCATTGACCACGGCATAGTCCGCCCAGCCGCCGGACATGGGCGTGACCACATCCCCGGCCCGGAACCGGCTGGACCGACTTTCCTCAACCACGCCCAGGGTCAGGCCGCGCATGACGCCGCCGATCGGTACCGGCGGCAGATAGCCCTCGGCGTCGTTCATCCAGGTGCGGTTGGTCGGGTCCAGCGACAGATAGACGGTGCGGACCAGGACCTGGGATTCCTTGAGGGCCGGCACCGGGGCCTCGACCAGCTCCAGATCGCCGGGCTGGATCAGACCCCTGGGCCGCTGACGCAGGACCCACTGACGATTCACGCGAGTCATGGCCATCTCCGGATTCTCAAGGGTTTTCTTAGTGAACCCGCATAGTCTGCAAGGCACGGCCCGGTGTCCAGCCGGACCAAAGAAAAAGGCGGACCCGGAGGTCCGCCTTCAAGTGGCATCATCAAGGATGAGGCGCGAAGGCGACGGGCTGATCTGCATCAGCCCACGTCGGGGGGGCGTCATCGCCTCCGCCTGTGAACAACGCCGACGGGCGGATCGGGTTCCTGACATTCGTACCCTGGCCGACCAGGACGAAAGCGCCCCGCTCGGGGAAGGCGACCTAGGCTGCCGCGTTGTGGCGCGAGGGATGGAAGAACAGCGCCTGGCTGATCGCCGCCTTCACCGTTTCCGGCTGGAAGGGCTTGGTGATCAGGAAGGTCGGCTCGGGCCGTTCGCCGGTCAGCAGGCGTTCGGGGAAGGCCGTGATGAAGATGACCGGCACGTCGATCCGCCTGAGGATGTCCTTGACCGCGTCGATGCCCGAGGACCCGTCCGCCAGCTGGATGTCGGCAAGAACCAGTCCGGGGCGGTGACGCGCCACGGCGTCGACCGCCTCATCATGGGTCGTGGCCGTGCCGGTGACCCGGTGACCCAGTTCCTTGACCAGGCTTTCGATGTCGGCCGAGATGATGGCCTCGTCCTCGATGATCAAAACGTCGGTGGCCAATTCGGCGTCGATGTCGGTCTGGGCGTCCGAGATCAGCCGCTCGACGTCATGGGCGTCGGCGTCAAGAATCTGGGCCGCCTCGGACGGGGTGAAGCCCTCGAGGGCGGTCAGCAGGAAGGCCTGGCGCGAACGCGGCGCGATCCGCATCAGGCGGCGGCTCGCATCATCCTCGCGTCCCTCGATGCCGCTCTTGTCTTCCAGCTGCGCACCGGTGGCGGTCCAGATGGTGTGGAAGACGTGGTAGAGGGCGACGCGCGGGGTCATTTCGGCGGGCAGTTGGCGCTCGCCGGCGGCCAGGGCCTCCAGGGCGACACGGACATAGTTGTCGCCTGTCGTCTGATCGCCGGTCAGGGCCCGGGCATAGCGCCGGACGTAGGGCAGGTGCGGCGCAAGGCGGGCCAGCAGGCTCATGGATCAAATCCCCGACGGCAGCGTTTCCACCCTTGGAACAGCGACCGTGCGGATCAACGTATCAAATCGGCCACGGTTCCAACCCGGCGCTCCGGCCTGGGCATTTTTCGCACCTTCGACAGGAACCCTGCCCGCGGGATGGCGTTCCGGCACTCGCAACAACTATCGTCAGGGTGGCGGCCGTTTTTTCAATGACAGATGATTCCAATCCCCCCGGCAAACCTCGAAAGGGCGGTCCCAGCCTGGAGGAGGCCCGACTTCGCCAGCAGGCCATCGGCGTCAAGCTTCGCCACCTGTTCGATGAGGTCGTCAACGAGCCCGTTCCCGACGAGTTTCTCGAGATCCTGCGGCGGGCGGATGAACGGTCATCGGGCGGGAGCGGCGCATGAGCGGTGCCTCCAGTCCGCCGCCCAAGCCCCCCTCGGCGGATGACGAGGGCTTCAAGCGGGAGCTTGTCGGACTGATCCCCCATCTGCGCGCCTTCGCCCGCACCCTGACCGGCGATGCGACCGCGGCGGACGACCTGGCCCAGGACGCCATGATGAAGGCCTGGGATGCACGCGCCAGCTACCAGATGGGCACCAATATGAAGGCCTGGACCTTCATGATCCTGCGTAACCAGTTCTATTCCGAGAAGCGCCGCTCCTGGCGCCAGACCCAACTCGACCAGGAGGCCGCGGAGCGGACCCTGGTGGCGGTGGACGATCCGGAAGCCCCGGTCGCCCTGGACGAACTGCGGCTGGCCCTCGCCACCCTGCCGGAAGAACAGCGCGAGGCCCTGATTCTGGTCGGGGCCGGCGGCTTTGCCTATGAAGAGGCCGCCGCCATCTGCCAGTGCGCGGTCGGCACGGTGAAGAGCCGGGTCTCGCGGGCCCGCAAGGCCCTGCAGGCCACACTGGAGAAGGGTGGCTATGCAAGGGACGGCCGTGCCGCCGGCGATGCCATGCGCTCGATCCTGGCGTCGGCTGACCGCCTGAGCGGCGTCCGGCAGGGCTGACGCTGTGGTCCGGATCGGACGCGCACTCGCCGGGGGCGTCAGGCGGGGCCTGGGGGGGCGGAAATTCCAGGGCATCCGCTTCCGGCTGGGCCTCTGGCTGGCCATCGCCCTGCTCCCCCTGCTGATCCTCGGCGGCTATCAGGCCCAGTCGGCCTTTCGGGCCCAGGATGCCGGACGCCGCTCCGACCTGCAGCGGGCGGCCGAGCGCACGGCCGCCAACGCCAGGGCCCGGCTGGACAGCACCGGCATCCTGCTGATTGCGCTCCGCCCCGAGGCGCTGGAGGTGTTCTGCGGGCCGCGGCTGAGTGATCTGGTCAACCGGCTGGAAGACCTCGACGGTCTGGTGCGACTGTCGGCCACGGGGGCCACGGCCTGCGCGTCCGTAGATCTGGACAGTGCCGCCCCTGTCTGGCTGGCCCAGGCCCGCTCCAGTGTCTGGTTCCAGCGGTTGCGCGCCGGCGAGGGGACGGTCCTCGCCCGCGCGCCGGCCACCGTCGGCCACCCGCCCGGCCTGATCGTCGCCACCCGGCTGGAGCGGCCGATGGGCCGTTTCGACGGGGCCATGGTCGCCCTCGTGCCCCTGTCGAGCCTGCAGCCCGACATGGACGACCCGTCCCTGCCCGAGGGCTCGCAGGCGGCGCTGACCGATGCCGGGGGCCGGCTGTTGACCGCGACCGACATCGACACCTTCACCCTGACCCGCGGCCAGTCGCTGGCCGGATGGGTCGAACGCGCGCGGACGGGCGGTTCCGGCATCTTCGAGGCGCATGACGCCGACGGCCGGCACCGGGTCTATGCCGGAGCGGCCCTGGCCGGGCGGGACGTCTATGCCCTGCTTTCGGCCCCGGCCCCCGGCCTGTTGTCCTGGGCGCGGCTGAATCCGGTCGGGGCCCTGTTCATGCCCCTGCTGGCATGGCTCCTCGCCTTTACGGCCGTGATGTGGGTCAGCGAGCGGGTCGTGATCCGCTGGCTCAACTATCTGGAGCGGGTGGCCGCCATCTATGCCCGGGGCCGGTTTTCGATCCGTCCCGTGCAGGCCATGAACGCCCCGTCCGAGATCCGGGTCCTCGCCCGGACCCTCGACGACCTGGCCGCATCCATCGTCGCCCGCGACGCCGCCCTGACCGCCTCGCTGGCCGAGAAGGACGCGCTGATGCGCGAAATCCATCATCGGGTGAAGAACAATCTGCAGATCATCTCGTCGCTGCTGTCGATGCAGCAGCGGGCCCTGACCGATCCGGCATCGAAGGCGGCCGTCGGGGATACGCGGCAGCGGATCTCGGCACTCGCCCTGATCTATCGCACCCTCTACCAGAGCGATGACCTGCGCTATGCCGACGCCCGGATCTTCCTGACCGAACTGGTCGGGCAGCTCGTTGCCAGCGAGACCGGACGCGGGCAGGTGATCACCTCTTCCATCTCGGCCGACTCCCTGGTGGTGGACCCTGACAAACTGGCACCGCTGGCGCTCTGGCTGGTCGAGGCGGTGACCAATGCGCAGAAGCATGCCTTCGCAGGCCGGGGCGGCCATCTGGACGTCCGCTTCACCGTGCACGGCGAAACCAGTGTGCTGGAGGTCCAGGACGACGGGCCCGGCGTCAGCGAGACCTTCCGCGCGGGGGTGGGTCGGACCCTGATGGGCGCCTTCGCCAAACAGCTCCGCGGGTCCGCCGAAATGGTTGCCGCTGAGGGCGGCGGCACGATCGCGCGGATGACCTTTGCCACGCCGGAAGCCGTTGTGCCGACCGACCCGGATGATCTTGGAACCGCTGCCGCCCCGGGACGTTGAGACTTCAGACGCCGCTTTCCGGCCTCATGGAGTTCGACTGATGCGCAAGATGTTTGTTCTGTTCGCCGCTGTAGCAGCCCTGACCACCGCCGCCTGCAACACCGTCTCGGGCGTGGGGCGTGACGCCACCGCCGCCGGTCAGGCCGTGACCAGCGCCGCCGACGACGCCAAGAACTGACCCCCTTCCCGACCGCGTTCTCCCCCCCGACGCGCGGTTCGGTTGAAGAAGGCCCGCCGGCATCCCCCCGCCGGCGGGCCTTCGCTATTTGCGGGACGGGCAACCCCGTTTAGCATCCCTCCCGCACAGGCGTCCGCAGAGACGCCATGACGACGCGGGGAGGCGATCGACGATGACGGATGCGAAAGAGACGCAGGCTGAGCCGGGTCTGAGAACCGTGGTGGCAGCCTCTGCCACCGGTACCGCTTTCGAATGGTATGACTTCTTCGTCTTCGGAGCCCTGGCGACCGTCATTGCGCGCCATTTCTTCGCCGATGCGGGCGAAACCGTCGCCTACATCCTGGCCCTGCTGACCTTCGGCCTCGGCTTCGTCGTCAGGCCCCTGGGGGCGCTGGTGTTCGGCTGGTTCGGCGACCGCACCGGGCGCAAAGCCACCTTCCTGGTCACCATCACCCTGATGGGCGTGGCCACCGTCGCCATCGGCCTGCTGCCCGACTATGACCAGATCGGCATCGCCGCCCCCATTCTGCTGCTGGTCATGCGGATGCTGCAGGGCTTTGCCCTGGGCGGTGAGTATGGCGGGGCCGTCGTCTATGTCGCCGAACATGCGCCGGCCAGAAAGCGCGGCCTGATGACCGGCTGGATCCAGACCACGGCCGCCCTCGGCCTGATCGGAGCCCTGTCGGTGATCCTGATCACCCGCGCCATTGTCGGGGCCGAGGCCTTTGACGAGTGGGGCTGGCGCATTCCCTTCCTTCTGTCCGCCCTTCTGCTCGGCGTCTCGCTCTGGATCCGGCTCAAGCTCAACGAAAGCCCGGCCTATCGCCGGATGGAGGCCGAGGGCGGTGAACGCCGCGCGCCCTTCAAGGAGGCCTTCGGAACCTGGCGCAACGGCCGGTTCGTCCTGATCGCCCTGTTCGGCATCATGATCGCCCAGGGTGCCGTCTGGTACTGCGGCTATTTCTACGCCCGCTTCTTCATGGAGCGGGTGCTGCGGGTCGACACCAACACCATCGATCTGGTGATGCTGGCGGTGACCGCCGTCTCGGCCTTCCTCTATGTCTTCTTCGGCTGGATTTCGGACCGGATCGGACGCAAGCCGGTGATGCTGTTCGGCATGATCCTGGCCCTGATCGCCATCTTCCCCGGCTTCCAGGCCCTGACCCGGGCGGCCAATCCGGCCCTTGCCGAGGCCCAGGCCTCCTCACCGATCGTCGTCATGGCCGATCCCGCCACCTGCGCCCTGCAGTTCGATCCGATCGGCAAGACGGCCTTCGCCAGCTCCTGCGATATCGCCAAGAGCGTGCTGTCCAATGCGGGCATTTCCTACAGCAATGTCGAGGCCGCGCCGGGCTCGGTCGCCGTGGTCCGGATCGGCAGTGTCGAGATCGCCTCGGTCGAGGGCGAGGGCATGGATCCGGCGGCACTGAAGGCCGCGCGGGCCGGGGTCGAGACCCGGCTCAAGGCCGCCCTGCTGGAGGCGGGTTATCCCGCCAGGGCTGACCCCGAGCGGATCAACCTGCCGATGGTGTTCGGCATATTGATGATCTTCATGGTCGCGGCCACGGCCCTGTACGGACCCCAGGCGGCCGCCCTGGTCGAGCTGTTCCCGACGCGGGTGCGCTACACGGCCATGAGCCTGCCCTACCATGTCGGCACGGGCTGGGTCGGCGGTATGCTTCCCGCGGCCAGTTTCGCCCTCGTGGCCTGGTCGGGGAACATCTATTTCGGCCTCTGGTACACCCTCGCCTTCACGGCCGTGGCCGTCGTCGTCGCCCTGATCTGGCTGCCGGAAACCAAGGGACGTGACATGGACGCGATCGGGTCCTGACTCCGCCGTGAGGTCTCGCCTCAGGCCGCTGGTCTGGCCCGCCGCCCTGCTGGGCGCCGGTCTCCTGGCCGGCGGGCTGGCGGATTTCGCTGTCGGGCGGTGGCAGGACTATGGGCTATACGGACTGGCCCGGCCGGTCGCCGACCTGCTGCTGCTCATCAGCGCGGTCTGGATGGTGGTGGCGGTGATCGATGTGGTGCGCGGCCGGCGGGCGTGAGGTCAGACCGGCAAGGCCCCCCGCTTGACCACGGTACGCATGGCCACGCTGGAAGAGACGCGGGTCACGCCGGGGATGCGGGTCAGTTCCCGCGAATGGACACGCTCCAGATCATCGACATCGCGCACCACCAGCCGCAGCAGATAGTCGGAGCCGCCGGTCATCAGATAGCATTCCACGACCTCGGGCACGGTCGAGATGGCGGTTTCGAAGGCGGTCAGGGAGGCCTCGGCCTGGGACGACAGGGTCACGGTCACGAAGACGCTGATCGGCAGGCCGACGGCCCGTTCATTGATGATGGCGGCGTAGCGGCTGATGACCTCGGCCGCTTCCAGCGCGCGCAGGCGGCGCAGGCAGGCGCTCTCGGACAGATTCACCGTCCGGGCCAGATCCGCATTGGTCATCCGCCCGTCCCCCTGCAGGGCGCGGATCATCTTGCGGTCGGTGTCATCGAGGGTGACGGCAGAAACAGTCTTCAAGAACGGAATCCTTCGCAGAGTCTGCGAGTTTACATCGATCATACGACGAAAAGAACAGGAACCTGCGGTCAAACCGCCGCTAGATTGCCGTCTGAAACGGAGCCGCCGCAGATCGGCCCGTCCCGTCTGAAGAGGAAACCCCCATGCGCGTCGGCGTCCCGAAGGAAATCAAGAAGAACGAACACCGCATCGGCCTGACGCCGACGGCGGTGCGCGAATACGTCGCCCACGGCCACACCGTCTCGATCGAGACCGGTGCCGGTCTCGGCGCAGGGTTCACCGACGCCGACTACAAGAAGGCCGGGGCCAAGATCGTCGCCGATGCGAAGACCGTCTTCGCCGACAACGACATGATCGTGAAGGTGAAGGAGCCGCAGAAGGTCGAGTGGGAAATGCTCCGCGAGGACCAGATCCTGTTCACCTATCTGCACCTGGCACCCGATCCCGAGCAGACCAGGGGCCTGATCGCCTCGAAATGCGCCGCCATCGCCTATGAGACGGTGACGAACGCACAGGGCGGCCTGCCGCTGCTGGCCCCGATGTCGGAAGTCGCCGGCCGGATCGCCGTCTTCTCGGCCGCGGAGACCCTGCTCAAGCACAACGGCGGCATGGGCCTGCTGTTCTGCGGCGTCCCGGGCGTGGCCCCGGCCCGCGTGCTGGTGCTGGGCGGCGGCGTCGTCGGCCTGAACTCGGCCCGCATGGCCATGGGCCTCGGCGCTGAAGTCGTCGTCCTCGAACGCTCCATCCCGCGCATGGCCTATATCGACGAGGTCACCAACGGCCGCGTCATCACCCGCTATTCCTCGATCGGTGCGATCGAGGAGGAGATGGTCAAGGCCGACGTCATCATCGGCGCCGTTCTGGTCCCGGGCGCCGAGGCTCCCAAGCTGATCAAGCGCGAACACCTCAAGCAGATGAAGCCCGGTTCGGTGCTGGTCGATGTCGCCATCGACCAGGGCGGCTGTTTCGAGACCAGCCACGCCACGACCCACGAAGACCCGACCTATGTCATCGACAATGTGGTCCACTACTGCGTCGCCAACATGCCCGGTGCCGCCCCGCGCACCTCGTCGGAAGCCCTGAACAACGCCACCCTGCCCTTCGGCCTGGCCCTGGCCAATCACGGTCTGGAAGCGCTGAAGAAGGACCCGCACCTGGCCCGGGGCCTGAATGTGCTCAAGGGCGAGATCACCTATCCGGCAGTGGCCGCGGCCCTCGACATGCCCTGGAGCGATCCGTTCGGGGTGTGGGCCAAGGGCTGAGGCCCTTCCGCGGGTCCGGTTTCAGACCCGGACGGATAGACCGGCGGGCGCAGTGTTGATCTGGCGTTCCAGTTCGACCTGCGCTGCGTCGGCCTCCTTCCAGTCGTCCTCGCTCGGTGGACGCAGGGCGGAATGGGATTCGTGACGGATATCCTCGCGCGCCTTGCGCAGGGCCTTGGCCAGTCCCTTGACCAGATCAAAGAAGCCGTTGTCGGCAACCGCGACCGCCTCCAGCGCCGTCAGTCGCTCGATGGACCGCTCCTGGAAGGCCGCGCTTGAAGCCGCCGCATAGGCCTGTTGCGCGCGCCGGGCCTCTGCGTCTGCATTGACGGAGCCTCCATCCCCCTGATCCACCGCGGGATCAGGCGTGGCCGGGGCATCCGGCGCGGGCGTGACGGCCGACCGGGCCTCGCGGGCCCTGGAGATCTGGCTGCGGATCAGGGCCAGGTCGCTCGCCGAGGCGTTGCGCCCCCCGGCGTCCTGGTAGTCCTTGACCGCTGCCTTCAGTTCCTTCGCCAGTTCGGCGGCCAGTTTCAGCGCCGAGCGGGGATCGGCCTTGATCATCAGGCTCAGGGTCCCCATCCGCTCCTTGACGGCATTCATGCGGCGCGACGCCATCTCCTTGCGCATGGCCTGGGCGGCCTCACGCGGATCGCCGAACGAGAAGGAGGCCGCGTTTTTCGGGGCGTCGTCGCGCCGCGCGCCGGCCGCGGGCCGCGACAGGTTGATCAAGGTCGGGGCCGCATTCGCGGCGCTGATGGCAGAGATCATTCTGATCCCCTGTCGAAATCCGGACACCACCGCTATCCGGCCCGGCTTTCGATAAGCTTAAGCGGTCCGCACACGCGGAATGCGGCCGCGCCTGTAAATCGCCGCGCTCTTCGCCTATAGCCCCCGCTCAAGCAGCGAGCGACCGCGTCGCGAGCGTCAGCGCCCCTTCTTAGAAATCCCGCGATGAAGTTTCTCGACCAGGCCAAGATCTACATCCGCTCCGGCAACGGCGGGGCCGGCTGCGTCTCGTTCCGACGGGAGAAATTCATTCCCAACGGCGGGCCGGACGGCGGCGACGGCGGCAATGGCGGCAACGTCTGGATCACCGCCATGGACGGGCTGAACACCCTGATCGACTTCCGCTACCAGCAGCATTTCAAGGCCCAGACCGGCGTCCACGGCATGGGCCGCCAGATGCACGGGGCCAAGGGCGAGGATGTCATCCTCAAGGTCCCGGTCGGCACCCAGGTGCTGGACGACGACAAGGAGACGGTCCTGCTGGACATGGACTATGCCGGCAAGACCGAGATGCTGCTCAAGGGCGGCAACGGCGGCTGGGGCAATGTCCATTTCAAGGGCCCGTCCAACCAGGCCCCGGCCTATGCCAACCCCGGCCAGGAAGGCCAGGAACGCTGGATCTGGCTGCGGCTGAAGCTGATCGCCGACGTCGGCCTGGCCGGCCTGCCCAATGCCGGCAAGTCGACCTTCCTCGCGGCGGCCTCGGCGGCGCGGCCCAAGATCGCCGACTATCCCTTCACCACCCTGGTGCCCAACCTCGGCGTGGTCGACCTGTCGCCGACCGAGCGGTTCGTCATCGCCGACATCCCCGGCCTGATCGAGGGGGCTTCCGAAGGGGCCGGTCTCGGCACCCGCTTCCTCGGCCATGTCGAGCGGTCCGGCTGTCTGATCCATCTGATCGACGGCACCCAGGACGATGTCGCCGGGGCCTATCATACGATCCGCAACGAGCTGGAGGCCTATGGTGCCGGGCTGGCCGAGAAGGCCGAGGTCCTGGCCCTGAACAAGATCGACGCCCTGACCCCCGAGGCGCGCGAGGAAAAGGCCGCCGAACTGGAGGCCGCCGCCGGCCGCCGGCCCATGCTGGTCTCCGGGGTCTCGGGCGAGGGCGTGACCGAGCTGCTGCGCGCGGCCTGGACCGAGGTCCGCAAGGATCGCGGCGAGATCGCCCCGGCCGAGACCGACGAGACCGTCGTGGAAACACCGGGTGGCTGGGAACCCTGATGGCCGACGACGGGTCCCGATCCGCCGCGGCGATCGCCGGTGCCCGCCGCATCGTCCTCAAGGTCGGCTCATCGCTTCTGGTCGACAGCGGGACCGGGGCGGTCGACCGGACGCGGCTGGAGGGCCTGACCGGGCATGTGGCCGACTGGATGCGCGAAGGCAGGCAGGTACTGGTCGTGTCCTCCGGGGCCGTCGCCCTCGGTGCGCGGCGGCTCGGCACCCGCGGCGTCGGGCTGGAAGGCAAACAGGCCTCGGCCGCGGTCGGACAGTCCCTGCTGATGGCGGCCTGGGCCTCGGCCTTTGCACCGCACGACCGGATCACGGCCCAGATCCTGCTGACCCGCGATGACACCGAGACGCGGCGACGGTGGCTGAACGCGCGCGCCACCGTCAGTGCCCTGCTCGACCTCGGGGTGGTGCCGGTAATCAATGAGAATGACACCGTCGCGACCGACGAAATCCGCTACGGCGACAACGACCGGCTGGCGGCGCGGGTGGCACAGATGATCGGCGCGGACCTGCTGATCCTGCTGTCAGATGTCGACGGCCTCTATTCGGCCGACCCCCGGACGCACCCCGGGGCGGTCCATATCCCCCATGTCGGGGCCCTGACGCCCGCGATCGAGGCCATGGCAACCGGACCCAATGCCGGGGCGGGCATGGGAACCGGCGGCATGACCACCAAGCTTATGGCCGCCCGCATCGCCGCAGACGCCGGCTGCGCAACCCTGATCGCCGCCGGGCGGTCGATGGAGACGGGCGTCACCTTCGGCACCGGGACGCGCAGTACACTGATCGAGCCCGCCACGACGGTTCAGGCCGCTTACAAGCAGTGGATCGGCGGGTCGCTGGCCCCGCGCGGAGAATTGGTCGTGGATGCCGGCTGCGCCGACGCCCTGCTGGAGGGGAAGTCTCTGCTGGCTGTCGGCCTGGTGTCCGCCACCGGGGCCTTCGGCAAGGGCGATCCGGTCGCCATCCTCGATCCCGGCGGAGCCGAGATCGCCCGCGGCCTGGTCCGCTACGATGCCGGCGACCTGTCGAAAATCACAGGCGTTCGCTCCGCCGACCTGGCCGCTGCGCTGGGTTATGAGGGCGGGCCGGTGGTGGTTCATGCTGACGATCTGGCGCTGAGGCGGGCGTGAAGCCTTTGACAGCGGCACTGACGATGCGACCCTGAGCGGATGAGTCTGCCCGGCGACGCCTCACCCTCAACCCCTGCCGACCCCCTCGAAGGGGACATGCTGGCCATGGGACGCCGCGCCCGCTCCGCCGCCTGCGCCCTTGCGGCGGCCGGGGGCGAGACCCGCACCCGCGCCATCGAAGGCATGGCCCGGGCCCTGCGGGCGCAGTTTGACCGGGTGCTCGCGGCCAACGCCGCCGATCTCGAGGACGCCGGGGCGACCGGCATGGCCGCCGCCCAGATGGACCGGCTCACCCTGGATCCGGTCCGGCTGGAGGGCGTTGCGGCGGCGCTGGACGCCATCGCCGCCATCGCCGATCCGGTCGGGGTGGAGACAGCCCGCTGGACCCCCGCCAACGGGCTGGACATCGCCCGCGTGCGTACCCCGATCGGGGTACTGGCCATCGTCTATGAGAGCCGCCCCAATGTCACCGCCGATGCGGCAGCCCTGTCAGTGCGCGCCGGCAATGCCGTGATCCTGCGCGGCGGGTCGGAATGTCTGCGCTCGAACCTGGCCATCCACGCCGCCCTTGTGGAAGGCCTCGAAGCGGCCGGCCTGGGCGCCGACACGGTGCAGATGGTCACCAACCGCGACCGCGCCGTCGTCGGTCATATGTTGTCGGGTCTGGACGGCACGATCGACCTGCTGGTCCCGCGCGGCGGGCGCTCGCTGGTCGAGCGCGTCCGGCGCGAGGCCCGGGTGGCGGTGCTGGGCCATCTGGAGGGGGTGAACCACGTCTATGTCCACGCCAGCGCCGATCCGGCCATGGCGCGGGCGGTGGTGCTGAACGCCAAGATGCGACGGGTGTCGGTGTGCGGCGCGGCCGAGACCCTGCTGATCGACCGGGCGGCGGCAACCACCCTGTTGCCGCTGATCGCCGCCGACCTGAGCGCCGCGGGCTGCGAGCTGCGTGGAGACGCCGCCTCCCTGGCCCTGATTCCAGCCGCGGTCCCCGCCACCGAAACCGACTGGTCGACCGAATACCTGCAGCCGATCCTCGCGGTGCGGGTGGTCGAGGGGATGGACGCGGCGCTCGCGCATATCGCCCGCTACGGCTCGGGGCACACCGAGGCGATCGTGGCCGCAGACCCCGACGCCGAGGACCGGTTCCTGGCCGAAGTGGACGCCGGCATCGTCCTGGCCAATGCCTCGACCCAGTTCGCCGACGGCGGCGAGTTCGGCTTCGGCGGCGAGATCGGAATCTCCACCGACCGCCTGCACGCCCGCGGCCCGGTCGGGGCGGAGCAGCTGACCAGTTTCAAATATGTGATCCGGGGCAAGGGCCAGATCCGGGCTTAAACGTCCGATCACAGGCGACACCGGACAGGCCGCGTGTTAGCTCCCTTGTGAGCATAAGTCCGCGCGAGCCCTGCCGCCTTGTCTTTCTTCCACGCCGGCCCCGCGCCCATAGCCTTCGGGCCCCGACCCGGCACCCTGCGTGACGGGCTGGACCTGTCGCCCGGCATGGCGGTCGGCCTGTTCGGCGGCTCGTTCAATCCCGCCCATGACGGTCATGCCCATGTGGCCGAGACGGCGATGCGACGGCTGGGGCTGGATCGCGTCGTCTGGCTGGTATCCCCCCAGAACCCGCTGAAGGACGCCCGTGACAGCGCGCCCCTGGCCGAGCGGATGGCCTCGGCACGCGCGGCAGCCGCCCTGGCCGCCTCGGGGCCGTCGATGATCGTTTCGGACTTCGAAACCCGCGCCGGCACGCAGTGGACGATCGACACCCTGCGCGCCCTGACCGCGCGCCATCCCGGGGTGCGCTTCGTCTGGCTGATGGGGTCGGACAACCTGGCCAGCTTTCATCGCTGGCGCGGCTGGACCGACATCATGCGGATGATGCCCATGGCCGTGGTCGCCCGGCCGGGGTCACTGCTGGAAGGCCGCGCGGCACCGGCGGCCCGTCGCTTCGCCGGCCACCGCATTTCGTCGCGCGAGGGTCGGCTGCTGCCGGACATGGCGGCACCGGCCTGGACCTGGCTGCGGGCACCGCTGAATCCCCGCACCTCGACCGCGCTGCGGGCCGCGCGTGACGCCGCCGCGCCTTTGTGATAGGCTGCCGCTTTAGTAATCTCCCCGGAGCCTTCCGCTGACCCCCTCGCCCGCGCACGATGCGCAAGACGCCGCCCACACGGCGCATGAGATGGACGAATTCGACACCATCCGCTCCGACGGTCCGCAGGCTCCCCTTCCCGTCGGCTCAACCGCTCTGGAAACGGTCATCCTGTCGCGTCTCGACGACGACAAGGCCCAGGACATCGTCCTCATCGACCTGAAGGGCAAAAGCCCGATGGCCGACACCATGATCATCGCCTCCGGGCGGTCGCATCGTCACGTCGGCGCCCTGGCCGACCACCTCCAGCGCGCGCTCAAGGAACAGGGCCTGGGCAAGGTCAAGGTTTCGGGCCTGCCGCACTGCGACTGGGTGCTGCTGGATGCAGGGGACGTCATCGTCCACCTGTTCCGCCCCGAGGTCCGCGCCTTCTACAACATCGAGAAGATCTGGTCGGTCGAGAGCGGCCACCGCATCGACGCGCGCGCCTGATCCCGTACCGGCGAACCTGGCACGATGAGGCTGGCCGTCATCGCCATCGGCAAGCCGGGGCGGGGCCCCGAGGCAACCCTGGCGGCTGACTATGCCGAACGCGCCACCCTGGCCGGTCGGGCCCTGGGTCTCGGTCCGCTGGAACTGGTCGATCTGGAGCCACGCAGGCCCGGCAAGGCTCCCGAGGCCGAACTGATCCTCAAGGCCGCCGAGGGCGCACATCTGATCGCCTGCGACGAACGCGGCAAGACCTTTTCCAGCCGTGCCTTTGCCGACCATATCGCCCTGCTGCGGGACCGCGGCGAGCGCCGGCTGGTCTTCGCCATCGGCGGGGCGGACGGGCTGGACGAGAGCGTGCGCGCGGCCGCCGGATCGACCCTCGCCTTCGGGCCCCAGACCTGGCCGCACGCCCTGGCGCGGGCCATGCTGGCGGAACAGCTGTATCGCGCCGTGACCATCCTGGCCGGATCACCCTATCATCGCGACTGATGCGCCCGCTGGTCCTGACCCTCTGCCTGAGCCTGATCGCCCTGCCCGTGGCCGCGATTGCGCGTCAGACACCCCCCGCCGGTGAGGTCACGCGGCTGCAGGCCGAGTTCCGCGACGAACGCGCCCGGGCCCTGCGCCTGCGTCAGGAAGCCACCGAGGCCACACGGGAGATCGCCGGGCTGGAGCAGCAGCTCACCGAACTGCGCACCGCCGTGGGCCAGGATGACGCCGTCATCGCCGGCCAGCGGGCGCGGCTGCGCGAGCTGAGCCTTCGCGAGGCGGCCCTGGTGGCGCAGCTGTCCCGCGCGCGGGCCCGTCAGGGCCGGCTTCTGTCGGCCTTGCAGATGATGAGCCGTCGCCCCCCGCCGCCCCTGCTGGTCCCGGCCGACAGGGCGATCGACACGGTCCGCGCCGCCATACTGATGCAGACCATGGCCCCTACGCTGCAGGCCCGGGCCCGGGGGCTGGCCGACCGCCAGGCCGAGGTGATCCGCGTGCGCCGGCTCAGCGCCCTGAACAGCGAACAGCTGTTCACCACCGAAAGTGCCCGCGGCGATCGACGCGCCGAGGTCGAGGCCCTGACCGCCCGCAAGACGGCGCTCGAGGCCGTGCTCCGGGCCGAGGCGGAAGGCGCCGAACGGGCCACACGGGTGCTGGAGGCCCGACTGCGCTCACTGGGGGCCGCCGTGCCCCCGGCCGGGACCGAGGTGGAGCCCGCCGCCGCGCGCCTGCCCGCCGGTCGCAGCCGCCTGACCTCGCCGGTCGAGGGGGCACCGTTGCGCCGCTTCGGTCAGGGATCCAGCGGCTGGAGCTGGCGCGCCGACGGGGCCGAGATCCGCGCGCCGGCGGCCGGACGGGTGGCCTTCGCCGGGCCGCTGAGCGGCTGGGGCCAGGTGGTCATTCTCGACCTCGGGCCCGGCTGGCGGGTGGTGATCTCCGGCCTGGACGAGGTCACGGTCGAGGCCGGGGCCGGGGTCGCGGACGGCCAGACCCTGGGTCGCACCGGGGCGGACGGGGAGACGGCGTTCGAACTGCGCCGCGACGAGCGCCCGATCGACCCGGCACCCTGGCTACAGTGAGCCGCCGGCCACGGATCACTTCCTTCCCGGCGAAACCGCTTCCCATCCGCCCATGACGCTGATTTTATCCGGTAATCGCCGACCGGCCACGTTTTCGTCTCCGGTCGGTCCCTAACTGCCCCGATCCGAAGTCGCCTCCCCGTTCGCTGAAAGACATCCGATGCGTAAATTGTTGCTGGTAGGCGCCGCCGCCCTGACCCTGGTGGGGCTCGGAGCCGCGACCGCCACAGGCCAGACGCCGCGCAATGAGGCCTTCCGGATGCTGGCCCTGTTCGGCGACGTCCTCGGCATCGTCGAACAGGCCTATGTGGTCCCGGTCGATGACAAGAAGCTGATCGAGGCGGCCCTGCAGGGCATGATGGGGGCGCTGGACCCTCACTCCAACTATCTGCCGCCGGCCGGCTTTGACGAGCTGCAGGAGCGGACCTCGGGCGCCTATTCGGGCGTGGGCCTGACCATCCAGGCCGAGGGCGGTCTGGTGAAGGTCATCTCGCCGATGGACGGCGGCCCCGCCGCCCGCGCCGGTGTCAACGCCGGCGACGTCATCTCCTCGATCGAGGGCCAGAGCGCGGCAGGCCTGACGGTCAGCCAGGTGTCCGAAAAGCTGCGCGGTGCCGTCGGCACCTCGGTCCAGGTGACCTTCCTGCGCGACGGCGAGGAGCCGCGCGAGGTCACCCTGACGCGCGAGGTGATCAAGATCGATTCCGTGACCGGCCGGATCGAGGGCGATTTCGCCTATCTGCGGATCTCGACCTTCAACGAGAACACCGGCCGGGAACTGGGCGAGACGATCGCCCGGCTCAAGACCGAGAACCCGGCCCTGAAGGGCTATGTGCTGGATCTGCGCAACAACGGTGGCGGCCTGCTGGACGCGGCCATCGCCGTGTCGGACGCCTTCCTCGAGCGCGGCGAGATCGTCAGCCAGCGCGGGCGCAAGGCCGACCAGATCCAGCGCTATGGCGCGCGGCCCGGCGACCTGACCGGCGGCCTGCCCGTGGTGGTGCTGATCAACTACGGCTCGGCCTCGGCCTCCGAGATCGTGGCCGGGGCCCTGAAGGACCATCAACGGGCCACGATCGTCGGCCTGACCAGCTTCGGCAAGGGCTCGGTCCAGACCGTCATCCCGCTGCGTGGCGGTGCCGACGGGGCCCTGTCGATCACCACGGCGCGCTATTTCACCCCCTCGGGCGCCTCGATCCAGAAGATCGGCATCGAGCCGGATCTGGAAGTGTCCCGCTCCCTGGCCGAGGCGCGGATCGTGTCGCGGTCCAACTTCATCTATTCCGAGGCCGCCTATGCCACGGCGCTGGACGCCTCGATCGGGGCCGAGCGCAAGGGTCCGCACACCCCGCATGAGGCCCCCGGCGAGGACTGGCCCGAGGACAAGGACTATCAGCTGGAGCGGGCCTTCGACGTCCTGCGCGCGGGCGGCAATCTGGCCCAGCTGGCCGCGGCTCCGGAGGGTATCATCGTAACTGCGCCCGGCACCGCCCTGGCCTCCACCGAGCCCGAGCCGGCCCCCCAAGACTGACGCGCGAACAGAGGTCCGGTGACTAACGGCGCGTTAGGCTTTCTTAACCGACGTTCGCCACTGTGAGGCCTGAAGGAGTCCGCTTCGCGGACCCCCGCATCAAGCGTCCAGTCCTGCCCATGTTCGCCAAGCGCCAGTCCGTCCTCGCCACCACCGCCGGATCGCCCCCGGTGCGCCGTTCACTGCGCGAGAATTTCGCGCCCGTCGGCCGTATGCTGAAGAAGCCGCCGGTTGCCGTGACCGGGGCCGGCCTGCTGCTGATCGGGGCCGCGGCCCTGTTCATCACCGTGCTGGGCGACCCCCGGGCCGGTGCCCCCTCGGCCCGGGCCACACTGAAGCGCGAAGCCCCCGTCGCCGCCCCTGCCCCGACCGGGCTCGAGGCCTTTTCGGTCGGTGCCTACGGCTCCTGGCAGGATCTGGCGGGCGAAGGCGGCATCGTCGACCCGGCGCTCGGCGGCGAGGCCGTCATCACCCTGCCCAACGGGGCGACCGTGTCCGGCAACGGCGCGCCGGTGACCGCCCCCCGCATCGCCGCCAGCCCCCTGCCGGCCGCCCCGATCGCCGGGCTGAGCCAGCCGGGCCCCAACGGCCCCCTGCCGACCATTGCCACCGACGGCCGCGTGCCGGCCCAGGCCTATGCCCGCCCGTTCCGCTCCAACGGCCGCCCGCGCGTCGCCCTCATCGTCGGCGGTCTCGGACTCAACGCCGTGACCACCCGCGCCGCCATCGAACGCCTGCCGCCGGAGGTGACCCTCAGCTTCGTCCCCTATGCCGAGGGCCTGCAGGGCTGGATCGACCTGGCCCGGGCCCAGGGCCATGAGGTCATGCTGGAAATGCCGATGGAGCCGACCGGCTACCCCGACAACGATCCCGGCCCCCACACCCTCCTGGCCGCCGCCGAGGCCGCCGACATCCAGGCGCGCATGAACTGGCTGCTGGGACGGGCGACGGGCTATTTCGCGGTCACCAACTATATGGGCGACCGGTTCGCGACCTCGGACACGGGCATGACCGCCTTCATGTCGATCCTGCGCCAGCGCGGCGTGGCCTTCCTCGACGACGGTTCGATGAGCCGCCGGCCCGGTGCCTGGGCCCGGGCCAGCGCCAACCGCATCATTGATGAACAACAGACCCCCGCCGCCATCGTCGGCCAGCTGAACGCGCTTGAGGCCCTGGCCAAGGGCAATGGCCAGGCCCTGGGCACCGGCTTCAGCTATCCGGTCACGGTCGAGGCCGTGGCCCGCTGGACCGCCGACATGGAGGCCCGCGGCCTGCAGCTGGCCCCGGCCTCGGCGATGACGCAGCGGCCGGGAAGATAGGGATTAGGGATGAGGGATTGGAAGCAGCCTCTCCCGGCTCTGTCCCGCGCCCAAAACCCCTTCCCTCCCTCATCCCTAATCCCTAATCCCTGGTCCCTATGAAGGACCTCTCCCGCTACCGCCCCAATGTCGGCGTCGTGCTGTTCCATGCGGACGGGCGCGTCTGGTACGGCCGGCGCGCCGGGACCGGGGGCCCGCACAACTGGCAGTTCCCGCAGGGCGGGGTCGACGACGGCGAGGACCTCGAGGCCGCCGCACGGCGTGAACTGTTCGAGGAGACGGGCGTCACCTCGGTCGAGCTGATCGCCCGGACAGAGGCATGGATCGCCTATGACTTCCCGCCCGACTACGGCGGGTCGAAACAGGCACGCGGCTGGGCCGGGCAGAAGCAGCAGTGGTTCGCCTTCCGCTTTACCGGCGAGGAGTCGGAAATCGATCTCGAGGCTCACGGCGAGGTCGAGTTCGACGCCTGGCGCTGGGGCCCGCTGGGCGAGGCGCCGGACCTGATCGTCCCGTTCAAACGGGGAGTCTACGAACAGGTCGTGGCCGTTTTTGCGCCGCTGGTGGTCTAGGCCGCCGCACAGCCCCCGGGCTTGAGCACCCGTTTCGTCGAGGCCGGATAGCGGGCCAGCAGATGCGCCGGGCGCACCGGGCGGGCGCTGAAGCCGCCGCCGCAGTTGGGGCAGACCCCCTTCAGGGTGCCGTCCGCACAATCGGCGCAGAAGGTGCATTCAAAGGTGCAGATGCGGGCTTCCCCGCTGTCGAACGGCAGGTCGCGGTCACAGCATTCGCAATTGGGTCGGAGCTCGAGCATGCCCCGAGGCTAACGCCGCGGTCAGGCGGGCACCAGACGCATCAGAACGATCGGGGATCGACGGGGCAGGCCTGTCCCGGAACGCGGGGTTGCCGCGTCCGGGATGAAATGGGCCTAGGCGGCCGCCGTCACTTCCGAGGCCTGTTCGGCCAGGATGGTCAGGCCGGCCGGGGTCACGTCGGCAAAGCCGCCGTGGACCTCGAACTGGCGGCGGGATCCGCCGTCGATGACGGTGATCACGCCTTCGCGCAGGGCCGTCATGAAGGGGGCGTGGTCGGCGAGAACGCCGAAATCGCCCTCGGCGCCCGGGGCGTCGACCTGGTCAACGAGGCCGTTGAAGACCTCGCGCTCAGGCGACACCAGCGAGAAGCTGAGCTTGCCGGCCATGGATCAGGCCGCCTCGGCGGCGAGCTTCTGGGCCTTCTCGACGGCTTCCTCGATCGGGCCGACCATGTAGAAGGCGGCTTCCGGCAGGTGGTCGTATTCGCCGGCGACGATGCCCTTGAACGAGCGGATCGTGTCTTCCAGCGAGACGAATTTGCCCGGCGAGTTGGTGAACTGCTCGGCCACGAAGAAGGGCTGCGACAGGAAGCGGCTGATCTTGCGGGCGCGCGAGACGATCAGCTTGTCCTCTTCGGACAGCTCATCCATGCCGAGGATGGCGATGATGTCCTTCAGGGCCTTGTACTGCTGCAGCACTTCCTGGACCGAACGGGCCACGCGGTAGTGTTCCTCGCCGATGACCAGCGGGTCCATGATGCGCGAGGTGGAGTCGAGCGGGTCCACGGCCGGGAAGATGGCCTGGGCGGCGATGTCGCGGTTCAGAACCGTGGTCGCGTCCAGGTGGGCGAAGGAGGCGGCCGGGGCCGGGTCGGTCAGGTCGTCGGCGGGGACGTAGATGGCCTGGACCGAGGTGATCGAGCCCTTCTTGGTCGAGGTGATGCGCTCCTGCAGGTTTCCCATCTCCGTGGCCAGCGTCGGCTGATAGCCCACGGCGGACGGGATACGGCCCAGCAGGGCGGACACTTCCGAACCGGCTTGCGTGAAGCGGAAGATGTTGTCGACGAACAGCAGAACGTCCTTGCCTTCCTCGTCGCGGAAATACTCGGCCTGGGCCAGGCCGGTCAGGGCGACGCGGGCGCGGGCGCCGGGGGGCTCGTTCATCTGGCCGTAGACGAGGGCGCATTTCGAGCCTTCGGTCGAGCCGCCGTTCTTGGACGGGTCGACGTTCACATTGGACTCGATCATCTCGTGATACAGGTCGTTGCCCTCGCGGGTGCGCTCACCCACGCCGGCCAGGACCGAATAACCGCCGTAGGCCTTGGCGATGTTGTTGATCAGTTCCTGCATGGTCACGGTCTTGCCCACGCCCGCGCCGCCGAACAGGCCGATCTTGCCGCCCTTGGTGTAGGGGCACATCAGGTCGATGACCTTGATGCCCGTGACGAGGATTTCCGACGAGGTCGACTGCTCTTCGAACGACGGCGCCTCGCGGTGGATCGGGCGGTACATGGTGGTCTTGATCGGGCCCTGTTCGTCGATCGGCGCGCCGACGACGTTCATGATGCGGCCGAGGGTGCCCGGGCCGACCGGAGCCAGGATGGAGGTGCCGGTGTCGGTGACGGGCTGACCGCGGGTCAGGCCTTCCGAGGTGTCCATGGCGATGGTGCGGACCATGTTCTCGCCGAGGTGCTGGGCGACTTCCAGAACCAGGGTGAAGGGCAGGCCCGTCTTCTGGTCGACGTTCTGGGTCTCCAGGGCGTTCAGGATCGCCGGCAGCTGGCCGGTGAACTCGACGTCGACGACGGCGCCGATGACCTGGGCGATCCGGCCCACGCCGGTGCCGGCCGTATAGGCGGCATTGCCGGAGGCAGCGGCGGCTTTCGGGGCCTTGGGAGCAGCCGGCTTCTTGGCGGCGGGTTTCTTGGCGGTGGTGTCAGTCATCGGTTCGTTCCGTTCGGAAGGTCGTGCTTGGCGTGTATCTGGGCGGGGTTCGGATCAGAGGGCTTCGGCGCCGGCAATGATCTCGATCAGTTCGGTGGTGATCTGGGCCTGGCGTTTGCGGTTGTACTGCAGGGTCAGGCTGTTGATCAGGTCGCCGGCGTTGCGCGTGGCGTTGTCCATGGCCCCCATCTGGGCGCCGAAGAAGCTGGCCTGGTTCTCGTACAGGGCGGCCAGCACCTGGGTGGTGATGTTGCGCGGCAGCAGGGTCTCGAGGATTTCCTCTTCCGAGGGCTCGTACTCATAGGTCGCGCCGTTCAGGTCGATCGGCGGGGCATCCCCGTCGACGACCGCCGGGATCAGCTGTTTCGGGGTCGGGATCTGGGCGATGACCGACTGGAACCGGCTGAAGAACAGGGTCACGACGTCGGCATGGCCAGCCTCGAACTGTTCGGCGATCAGGGCCGCGATCGGCTCCGCTGCCGGCAGGCCGATGACCTTGTGGTCCGACATCTCGAAGGTCTTCACCAGCTTGTCGCCGTACAGGCGGGTCAGGCCGTCGCGGGACTTGCGGCCCACGGCGATGATGCGGACGTCCTTGCCGGCGGCGATCAGGCTGTTGATCCGCTCGCGCGCGGCCCGGATGACATTGGTGTTGAAACCACCGGCCAGACCCTTGTCGCCGGTGGCGACGACGATCAGGTGCTTCTGGTCCGAACCCGTGCCGGCGAGCAGCTTGGGCGCGCCGTCACCGGACACGCCGGCCGCCAGATTGGCGATCACCGCCGCCATCTTGCGGGCATAGGGACGGGCGCTTTCGGCCTGGTCCTGGGCGCGCTTCAGCTTGGCCGCGGCGACCATGTTCAGGGCCTTCGTGATCTTCTGCGTGGACTTCACGCTTCCGATCCGATTGCGCATTTCCTTGAGGCTGGCCATCCGGGGCTACTCTCTCGCTATCCGGCCGGGGCTCAGGCGAACGTCTTGACGAAGGCTTCCAGAACCGACTTGAGCTCGGTTTCGAGCTCGGCGGTCAGGTCCTTCTTGGCGCGGATGCCGTCCAGCAGGCTGGCGTTCGACGACTTGATGCGGGCCAGCAGCTCGCTCTCGAAACGGCCGATGTCGCCGACGGCGATGCCATCGAGGTAGCCGCGCGTGCCGGCGTAGACCGAGACGACCTGCTCTTCCATGGTCAGCGGGCTGTACTGCGGCTGCTTCAGGAGTTCCGTCAGGCGCGCGCCGCGGGCCAGCAGCTTCTGGGTCGAGGCGTCGAGGTCCGAACCGAATTTCGCGAAGGCGGCCATTTCCCGATACTGGGCCAGCTCGCCCTTGATCGAGCCGGCGACCTTCTTCATCGCCTTGGTCTGGGCCGAGGAGCCCACGCGCGACACCGAGATGCCGACGTTCACGGCCGGGCGGATGCCCTGGTAGAACAGGTCGGACTCGAGGAAGATCTGGCCGTCGGTGATCGAGATCACATTGGTCGGGATGTAGGCCGAGACGTCGTTGGCCTGGGTCTCGATCAGCGGCAGGGCGGTCATCGAGCCCGAGCCGTAGTCGGCGTTCAGCTTGGCCGAACGCTCCAGCAGGCGGCTGTGCAGATAGAAGACGTCGCCCGGATAGGCTTCGCGGCCCGGCGGGCGGCGCAGCAGCAGCGACATCTGGCGATAGGCCACGGCCTGCTTCGACAGGTCGTCATAGACGATCAGGCCGTGCATGCCGTTGTCGCGGAAGAACTCGCCCATGGCGGTGCCGGCGAACGGGGCCAGGAACTGCAGCGGGGCCGGCTCCGACGCGGTGGCGGCGACCACGATGGTGTATTCCAGCGCGCCCGACTCCTCGAGCGTCTTCACGATCTGGGCGACGGTCGAGCGCTTCTGACCGACGGCCACGTAGATGCAGTACAGCTTGGCCGACTCGTCGTCTGTGGCGTTGACCGACTTCTGGTTCAGGATCGTGTCGATGGCGACGGCAGTCTTGCCGACCTGACGGTCGCCGATGATCAGCTCGCGCTGGCCGCGGCCGATCGGGATCAGGGTGTCGATCGCCTTCAGGCCGGTCTGCATCGGCTCGTGCACAGACTTGCGGGGGATGATGCCCGGCGCCTTCACGTCGACGCGGCGGCGCTCGGTGAACTGGATCGGGCCCTTGCCGTCGATCGGCTCGCCCAGCGGGTTGACGACGCGGCCCAGCAGGCCCTTGCCGACCGGAACGTCCACGATCTCGCCGAGGCGGCGGACCTCATCGCCCTCGGCGATCTGGTTGTCCTGGCCGAAGATCACGGCGCCGACGTTGTCGCGCTCGAGGTTCAGGGCCATGCCCTTCACCCCGGCCTTCGGGAATTCGATCATCTCGCCGGCCTGGACATTGTCCAGACCGTGGATGCGGGCGATGCCGTCGCCGACCGACAGCACCTGGCCGACGTCGGACACGTCGGCTTCGACGCCGAAGGAGGCGATCTGCGACTTGAGGATGGCCGAGATTTCGGCGGCGCGGATGTCCATGACAGGCTCTCTGTTATCGTCTTGTCAGCGCGCCGGTTGGGCGCGTTGAATTCGGGTGGGTCAGCGCGCTTACGCGCGCTTCAGGGCAAATTTCATCTGGTCGAGTTTGGTCTTCAGCGAGGCGTCGAACAGTTTCGAGCCGACCTTGACCTTGAGTCCGCCCAGGATCGACGGATCGACGCGGGCGGTCATTTCGGGGTCCTTGCCCAGCGAGGCGCGCAGCGCCGTCTGGATGGACTTCATCTGGGCGGCGGTCAGGGCCTGGGCCGAAACGACCTCGGCGGCGACCACGCCGGTCTTCTTCGCATACAGCAGGTCGAAACCGGCGATCACGGCCGTCAGGTCACGCGAGCGGCCGTTCTGGGCCAGCAGGCCGAGGAAGTTGCGGGTGACGCGGTTGAACCTGGCCTTGTCGGCAATGGCCGTCAGACCCTTCTGCTGGTCCTCGGCGGCAATCACCGGCGACTGGGCCAGACGGCGCAGGTCGGCGCTCTCGTTCCAGGCCGCGCGCAGCGAGGCCAGGTCGGCGCGTACGGCGTCCAGAACGCCCGTTTCATCAGCAAGGTCGAACAGCGCCTGTGCGTAGCGCTCGCCGACTTCCGTCGTCCTGTAGTCGTCAGCCACTAGTCATGTCCGCGCGGTTAGCGTTCGGGTTGGCGACCGGCGGCGTGTCCGCGCCAGTCAAAGGTCTGAAATGCTTTGAGAAAGCACTTGGGGGACGCGTCTCGCAACGCGCCCTCCGGCTCAGCCGGGCGCCTGATAGCATCGTAACCCCCCGACCGCAACAGAAGCGGTCGGAACGATATTGCCGCAGTTGCGCTGCGGCCCCATGGCTGTGTCGACCTCGAAAAACGTCATCTTCGCTGCGCTCGCCGGCAATCTGGCCATCGCCGTCACCAAATTGGCAGCGGCCCTGCTGACCGGCTCCTCGGCCATGATGAGCGAGGCGGTCCATTCCGCCGTCGACACAGGCAACCAGATCATCCTGCTGATCGGGCTCAGGCGCGCGGCGCGTCCCGCCACCGACAGCCATCCGTTCGGCCATGGCCTGCAGCTCTATTTCTACACCTTCGTCGTGGCGGTGCTGATCTTCGGCGTCGGGGCCGTGATCTCGATCCTGCAGGGCGTCGAGCGAATCCGGAATCCGGGCGAGATCGAAAACCCCTGGATCAACTACGGGGTTCTGGGCCTTTCGGTCCTGTTCGAGAGCGCCTCCTGGCTGGTGGCGTTCAGGGCCTTCGACCGCGAACGCAAGGGCCGGCCCTTCCTCGCCGTCATTCGCTCATCCAAGGACCCCACGGTCTTCACGGTCCTGTTTGAGGATACCGCCGCCCTGGCCGGTCTGGTCGTGGCCCTCGCCGGTGTCCTGGCCAGCCATGCCTTCGCCCTGCCGGTGCTGGACGGTGTCGCCTCGGTGGTCATCGGCGTCATCCTCGCTGTGACCGCCGGCTTCCTCGCCTTCGAAAGCCAGAGCCTGCTGACCGGAGAAGCCGCCGATCCGGCGACCCGCGAGGGAATCGCCGACATCGCCCGCGCCGAGCCGGGCGTGGACGGCCTCAACGACTGCCGCACCATGCATTTCGGCCCGAACGAAATCCTCGTCGTCCTCAGCCTCGACTTCCGCAACCATCTCAGCGCCGGCGATATCGAGGACGCCGTGGCGCGGCTGGAGCAGAAGATCCGCCTCGCCTATCCGCAGGCCGGTCGCATCTATGCCGAGGCCCGAAGCTTCGCCGGCCACTCGGCCAGCCTCAAGGCTCGGGCCGTCGGTGGCGGTGCCGCCACGCCCGGCCGGCCGCCCCCTGCCGACCGGTCAGCGCCGGCCTGTCCGTAAGCCTGAAAGTCTCACCGGGACATCGCAGGGGGCGCGCACCATTGCCGCATCTGCTAACGGGACGATACAATCGCCCTTCGACGCCCCGATATCAGGACCACGCCGCACATGTTCGACTCGATAATTCCGCTTCTTTCCGACCCTGCCGCCTGGGCGGCACTCGTCACGCTGATCGTGATGGAGGTGGTACTGGGGATCGACAATCTGATCTTCATCTCGATCCTGTCGAACAAACTGCCGCCCGAACACCGCCAGCGGGTCCGCCGCATCGGTATTTCGCTGGCCCTGGTCATGCGGCTGGTGCTGCTGTCGATGATCGCCTGGCTGGTCACTCTGGTGGAGCCGGTCTTCACCGTGCTCGGCAATGCCTTCTCCTGGAAGGACATGATCCTGATCGCCGGTGGCCTGTTCCTGATCTGGAAGGCGACCAAGGAGATTCACCACACGGTCGACACCAAGCCGAGCGACGACATGCTCGACAAGGACAAGAAGGACATTGTGATCTCGAACGTCGGCTCGGCCATCGTTCAGATCATCATCCTCGACCTGGTCTTCTCGATCGACTCCATCCTGACCGCCGTCGGCATGACCGAACACCTGCCGATCATGATCATCGCCGTCCTGGTCTCGATCACCGTGATGCTGCTGGCCGCCGACCCGCTCGCCAACTTCATCAATGACAACCCGACCGTGGTCATGCTGGCCCTCGGCTTCCTGCTGATGATCGGGACCGTCCTGATTGCCGAAGGCTTCGGGGCGCCGGTGCCCAAGGGCTACATCTATGTCGCCATGGCCTTCTCCGCCGCGGTCGAGGGGCTCAACATGATGTCACGCAGGGCAGCGGCCAAGAAAGAGGCCGCCAAACAGTCGGCCTGACGATGCGGATCGCGGCCCTCCTGCTGTTCTGGCTGCTGGCGCCGCTTGCGGCGTCAGCCCAGACGGCAGCGTCGTCCGTTCCGCAGACCCCGGTTCCGGTCTATGGCTTCGAGGTCGTGCGGGTCTATCCGCACGACCCTGCGGCCTTCACCCAGGGGCTGGTGTTCCGCGACGGCGAACTGCTGGAGAGCACCGGCCGCTATCCCTCGACCGTCCGCCGGGTCCGGCTGGAGGACGGTGTGGTCCTGCAGCGGCGCGAGCTGGACGAGGACTATTTCGGCGAGGGCCTGACCGCGGTCGGCGACCGCGTCCTGACCCTCACCTGGAAGGGCGGCAAGGGCTTCATCTGGGACCCCGAGACGCTCGAGCCCGAAGGTGAGTTCGCCTATGCCGGCGAGGGCTGGGGGCTCACGCACGACACGACGCGGCTGATCCTGTCGGACGGCACGGCGGCGCTGCGCTTCCTCGACCCCGTGACGCTGCAGGAAACCGGGCGCGTCCCCGTCACCCTGCAGGGCCGTCCGGTCAGCCGGATCAATGAGCTGGAATGGATCGAGGGCGAGGTCTTCGCCAACCTGTGGCAGACGGACTATATCGTCCGCATCAACCCGGACACGGGAGCCATCACCGGCATTATCGACCTGACCGAACTGATGCCGGACCGCAGCGGACTGGACCCGACCGACGCCGTGCTGAACGGCATCGCCTGGGACCCGGAGGGCCGCCGGCTGTTCGTGACCGGCAAGAACTGGCCGAAACTGTTCGAGATCCGGCTGACGGGGCCGCGCTGACGTCGCTTCGCGACGCCAGCGCCTGTTCTTGTTGGGCCGCGGTCGTCGGCCCTCCGGGACCTCCCGACCCGACGCGGCCTGGCGCTCAGGCAGCGAGCGACCGCGTCGCGAGGGTTAGCGCCCTAAAGAAAGCTGTACGGATCCACGTCCACCGTCAGCCGCACCGAGCCCGGGACCTTCACCCGCGCCAGCCAGGCGCGCAGGAAGCCCTGCAGGTCGACATCCCGGTCGGCGCGGACCAGCAGCCGCTTGCGGCGGCGGCCCCGCACAAGGGCCAGGGGGGCGTCGGCGGGACCATAGACCTCAAGGCGTTCGGCGTTGGGAATCGAACCGGCCAGTTCGCGCGCCAATTTCTCCACCGCCACAGCATTTTCGCTCGACAGGATGATCGCCGCCAGCCGGCCGTAGGGTGGCAGGAAGGCGGCCTCGCGTTCGGCCAGTTCGGCGGCGACGAAGGCGTCCCGGTCGCCGGCGGCCAGGGCCATCAGCACCGGGTGCTCCGGCGTCCAGGTCTGCAGGATGGCGCGGCCCGGCCTGTCCGCCCGCCCGGCCCGGCCCGTGGCCTGGGTCAGCAGCTGGAAGGTCCGCTCCGCCGCGCGCAGGTCGCCGCCGCGCAGACCCAGATCGGCATCAACCACCCCGACCAGGGTCAGCAGGGGGAAGTTGTGGCCCTTGGCCGCCGCCTGGGTGGCGACGAGGATGTCGATCTCGCCGTCGGTCATGCTCTGGATCAGGGCCCGGGCGGATTTGGCATCCGGGGTGGTGTCGGAGCTGAACACCGCCGTACGCGCCCCGGGGAACAGCTGGCGCACCTCCTCCTCGACCCGTTCGACCCCGGGGCCGACCGAGACCAGACTGTCGACCGCGCCGCAGGACGGACAGTGTTTCGGCCGCGCCATGGTGAAGCCGGTCAGGTGGCAGATCAGCCGCCCGGTGTAGCGATGCTCGACCAGCCAGCTGTCGGTGTCGGGCGCCGTCATCCGGTGACCGCAGGCCCGGCACAGGACCACAGGCGCATAGCCCCGCCGGTTCAGGAACAGCAGGGTCTGTTCCCCGCGCAGCAGCGTCTCGCCGATGGCTTCCCGAAGGGGCTGGGACAGCCAGGTCTGGGGATCGGGCGGGCAGGTCCGCAGGTCCAGCAGGGTCACCTCCGGCAGGACCGCCGCCCCGTGCCGGGCCGCCAGCCTGAGCCAGCCGTAGCGGCCCTGCTGGGCGTTCCACAGGGTTTCCAGCGAGGGTGTGGCCGAGGCCAATACCACCGTGGCCCCCTCGATCCGCGCCCGCGACACGGCCAGGTCGCGGCCGTGATAGACCAGCCCCTCCCCCTGTTTGAACGAGCCGTCGTGCTCCTCGTCCACGACCAGCAGGCGCAGGTTGACGAAGGGCAGGAACAGGGCCGAGCGGGCCCCGACCACGATATTGCAGCGGCCGGCACAGACCGCCTCCCAGACCTGGCGACGGCGGGGCGGGGCGATGCCGGAATGCCACTCGGCCGGGGCGGCACCGAACCGGGCGGTGATTCGCGCGATCAGGTCCTGGGTCAGGGCGATCTCGGGCAGCAGGATCAGGATCTGGGCCGCCGGATCGGCCTTCAGCGTCCGCGCCGCGGCCTCCAGATAGGCCTCGGTCTTGCCCGAGCCGGTGACCCCGTCGAGCAGGAAGGGCGCAAAGCCGCCCTTTGCGGTCGCCGCGGCGAGGGCCGTCGCCGCCGCCGCCTGGTCGGGATTGAGCTCCGCCGGGGCATGGTCCGGGTCGGGAGCATCGAAGGCGGCGATCGCCTCGACCTCTATGACCTCCAGCACGCCCTCGTCGAGCAGGCCCTTGACCACGCCCGACGAAACCCCCGCCGCCCGCGCCAGATCGGGACCGGACAGGACGCGCTGGCCGAGGGCCTCCAGCA
The DNA here is from genome assembly GCA_019746095.1 of Caulobacteraceae bacterium. Classification (GTDB taxonomy): domain Bacteria; phylum Pseudomonadota; class Alphaproteobacteria; order Caulobacterales; family Caulobacteraceae; genus Brevundimonas. Next base: position 45 of record JAIESL010000068.1, on the reverse strand, counting down.
CCGCGGCGCGCGGGGCCGTCAGCTTGGCCGGGGCGCGGTCCCCGA
>JAIESL010000084.1 GCA_019746095.1 Caulobacteraceae bacterium | reverse complement strand
GCCGTGTCTGGAGCAAGGCGATCGACAAGGCCGACCTGGCCGCCCAGCAGGCCAGCCGGAATGTGATCTCGACCCGCCTGTTTGCCGGCCGCACCGTGATCCACGTCCTGTCCGACACAAACCCGGGCGACGGCTTCGAGCCGGCACCGGGCGGGCTTGAGGATGTCTACCTGGCGACCGTCAACGCCTCGCGCCGCGCGGTCTGAGGAACGGATCATGTTCGCCAAGATCGCCAGTTTTGAATTCCGCTACCAGCTGCGCCAGCCGGCCTTCTGGGTCATCGCCATCGTCTTCGGCCTGCTGGCCTTCGGCGCGGTTGCCAGTGACAATGTCTCCATCGGCTCCGGCGGCAATGTGCTGAAGAACGCGCCTTTCTCGCTGGCGATTGCGCACATCATCTTCAACGTCTTCTTCATGCTGGCCACGACGGCGATCGTCGCCAATGTCGTGGCGCGGGATACGCAGACCGGGTTCGGGCCGTTGATCCTTTCGACCCGGATCACCAAGGCAGCCTATCTGTACGGCCGCTTCTTCGGGGCCTTCGCGGCCGTGGCGCTGTGCTACATGAGCATCGCCCTCGGGACCCTGGCGGGCACCTTCATGCCCTGGGTCGATCCCGAGACGATCGGGCCGTTGCGGCTGGGCGACTATGCCTATGCCTACCTTGTATTCGGCCTGACCGGCCTGTTCCTGACCTCGGCCCTGTTCTTCATGCTGGCCACGATCACGCGGTCGATGATGGCCACCTATATCGGCGTCGTCGCGGTGCTGATCGCCTATCTGGCCTCGACCGGTGTGCTGGGTTCGCGTCCCGAGTTCGAGGTCGCCATGGCCTGGGCCGAGCCGTTCGGCTCGGGGGCCTATGGTCTGGTCACCAAATACTGGACGGCTGTCGAGCGGAACACGCTGAATGCGCCGCTGGAAGGCGTGCTGCTGTGGAACCGGGTGATCTGGACCGCGGTCGGCGCGGTCTTCCTCGGTGCCGCCTATCTGCTCTACCGGCCCTCGCCGCGCGGGGCCAAGCTGAAGAAGCAGGAGCGTCTGAAGGCGCTGGTCGAGAAGGACGTCGTCGTCACGCCGGTCGGTGCCCTGCCGCGCCCGGGCTACGGCTTCGCCAGCGGCCTGACCCAGCTGTGGTCGCGGGCGGTCTTCGAGACCGTGCTGGTATTCAAGAGCCCGGCCTATGTGGTGCTGGTTCTGCTGGCCATGGCCTTTGCCGTGGCGACCCTGTTCTTCACCGGAGAGATTTACGGCGCACCCATCCTGCTGGTGACGCGCGTGGTGATCGAGGGTCTGACCGGGACCTTCGGGCTGATATCCATCGTCATCGCCATCTACTATTCGGGCGAGCTGGTCTGGCGGGACCGGGACCGCAAGGTACACGAGATCGTTGACGCCTCGTCCACGCCGGACTGGACCTTCCTGGTCCCCAAGACCCTGGCCCTGGCCCTGGTTCTGATCTCGACCCTGCTGATTGGCGTCCTTGCCGGCGTGGTGACCCAGACGATCAAGGGGTACACCGACTATGAGCTGGGCAAATACCTGCTCTGGTATGTGTTCCCGCAGGCGCTGAGCTTCCTGCAGCTGGCCGTGCTGGCCATCTTCATCCAGGCGCTGTCGCCCAACAAATTTGTCGGCTGGGCGATCATGGTCGTCTATCTGATCTCGACCCTGGTGCTGTCGAACCTCGGCTTCGATCACATCCTGTACCGCTATGGCGCGGGCATCGGCGTGCCCCTGTCCGACATGAACGGCCAGGGTGATTTCGCGGGCTTCACGGCCTGGCTGGATGCCTACTGGACCGCCTTCGCCGTCATTCTTCTCGTGCTGGCCTACGGACTGTGGCGGCGGGGGACCGAGAGCCGGCTCTGGCCGCGGCTCAAGCGGCTGCCGCATCGGCTGGCCGGGCCCGCCGGCCTGATCGGCGGGGCGGCTCTGGTGGCCTTCGTGGGATTGGGTGTCTTCATCTACATGAACACCAACGTCTGGAACGAATACCGGACGCAGGCCGAGCAGGAGGCCGAGCAGGTCGCCTATGAGAAGACGCTGCTGCGCTATGAATCCACACCCCAGCCCTCGGTGGCCGATGTGCGGCTGGTCATGGACCTGCGCCCGCATCAGCCGAAGCTGACCACGCGCGGAACCTATGTTCTGGTCAACAATACCGATGCGCCCCTGCCCGAGGTCCACCTGCGCTGGACCGGTGACCTGGAGATGGTCGCCCTGACCGTCGAAGGGGCCGCGATCGCCCGTGAGTGGGAGGATTTCCAGTACCGGATCTACCGCTTCGCCACGCCGATGCAGCCTGGCGAGCGCCGCACCGTGACCTTCGAGACCGTGCTGGAGCAGCGGGGCTTCAAGGCCAATGGCAACACCACCCGTCTGGTCGACAACGGCACCTTCGTGAACAACATGGAGTTCGCCCCCATGGTCGGCATGGACCGCCAGGGCCTGCTGACCGACCGCAGCAAGCGCCGCAAGGCGGGTCTGCCGGCCGAGCTGCGTCCTGCCCTGCTTGAGGACGAATCCGCCCGCCGCCGCAACTACATCGGGGCGGACTGGGTCACGGCCGACATCACCATCTCGACCGAGGCCGACCAGACCGTGGTTGCGCCGGGCCAGATGGTCTCGGACGTGGTTCGGGGCGACCGCCGCACCAGCCGGTTCGTGACCGAGTCGCCGGTGCTGAATTTCTTCTCGGTGCAGTCGGCCCGCTACGAGCGCACGGCCCGGATGCACAATGGCGTCGAAATGGTGGTCTTCCATGACCCTGCCCACGACCGCAACGTGCCGCGGATGCTGAACGCCCTGTCGGCGTCGCTGGACTATTTCCAGGCCAATTTCAGCCCCTACCAGTTCCGGCAGGCGCGGATCGTGGAGTTCCCGGACTACGCCAGCTTCGCCCAGTCCTATCCCAATACCTTCGCCTGGTCGGAGGGGCTCGGCTTCATCGCCGACCTCAGCGACGAGACCAAGGTCGACTATGTCACCTACGTCGGGGCCCATGAGTTCGCTCACCAGTGGTGGGCGCACCAGGTGGTCGGGGCGGACCAGCAGGGGTCGACCGTCCTGTCGGAGACCCTGGCGCAATACTCGGCGCTGATGGTCATGGAGAAGATGTACGGCCGGGAGCAGATCCGTCGCTTCCTGAAGCAGGAGCTGGACCGCTATCTCAGCGCCCGCGGCACCGAGCGGCTGGAGGAGATGCCGCTGATGCGGGTCGAGAACCAGCCGTACATCTACTATCAGAAGGGCGGGCTGGTCATGTATCTGCTGCGCGACCAGATCGGCGAGGAGGCGGTCAACCGCGCCCTGCGTCGGGTGTTGGCGCAGTACGCCTTCAAGGGCGCGCCCTATGGTCGTTCCCTCGATCTGATCGCCGCCATCCGGGCCGAGGCACCTGCGGACAAACAGGCCCTGATCACCGACCTGTTCGAGAAGATCACCCTGTACGACGTCAAGACGACCGGGGTGACGGCCACGCGCCGTGCGGACGGTCGCTGGGATGTGGCGGTGACCGTCGACGCCCGCAAACTCTATGCGGACGGCGAGGGGGTCGAGACCGAGGCACCGCTGAACGAGATGTTCGATGTCGGCATCTTCACCGTCGAGCCCGGCAAGGCCGGTTTCGGCGAGGACGATGTGGTCCAGCTGGAGCGCCGCGCGATCCGGTCGGGGGTCCAGACCCTGCGCTTCATCACGACGCGGGAGCCGCGCTTCGCCGGCGTCGATCCGTTCAACAAATGGATCGACCGGAACTCGAACGACAACGTCCGGGCGGTCGGCTAGGGCCTGATCACCTGGGCGGAGAACCGCTCCATCTCCTCCTCCTGCGGGCTCATCTGCAGGAGGAGGAGGTCGAGCCCGGCGTCCTCATAGGCCTCGACCCGTTCGGCGATCTGTTCCGGTGTGCCGACCAGCTGGGGCCGCAGCCCGCGGTTGGAGACCGAATACTCCTGGATCTTGAGCTCCCGCTCCAGCTGGGTGCCGGACAGCCACTGGTCGAAATTGGCGAAGCCCGGCGGGGGTGCCCCGGTCTCGAGTCCGGGGATGGTGGTGATCCGGGCCTGTTCGGCCTGGGCCTCGGCCTCGCTGTCGCGGACGATGGCATAGGCGGCCATGCCGTACTGCATCGGCGGCAGGCCCTCGCGTTCGCGGCGCTCGCGCATGTCGGCGATCTTGAGCCTGATGTGCTCGGGCGTGTCGCCATGCATGACATAGGCGTCGCACTGGCGGGCGATCATGGTCTTGGCCGCATCGCTCTCGCCGCCGGCGTAGATGACCGGGCGGGGCCGGGCGACCGGCTTGGGCTCCACAATGGCCTGGTCGAGGTTGTAGTAGCGACCCGAGAAGCTGAACTGCGGCTCGCGCCACAGGCCGTCGACGACCTGGAGCCATTCCGAGGTGCGGGCGTAGCGGTCGTCATGCTCGTCGAACTGGAGGCCGTAGCTGGTCGCCTCCTTCGCCCACCAGGAGGACACCACATTCAGGGCCAGCCGCCCGCCGGCGATGTTGTCGATGTTGGCGGCAGCCTTGGCGAACAGTGCGGGCTGATGAAAGTTCGGGCGCACGGCCACCATCAGCTCGATCGATCGGGTGACCGCCGCCAGCGCCGCCGCGGTCGACCAGGCGTCCAGCGCCGGGGCCTGGACGCCCTTGATGTCATTCAGGTTCAGCTCGGCGATCAGGGTGAGGTCGTAGCCGATCTCTTCCGAGCGTTTCACCAGCCGCGACATCGACTCCCAGGAGGCCGCGCCGTCCTCTTCGGGGTGGTTGCGCAGCCAGCCGCCGAAGACGGGCGCCCAGTATCCGTATCGCATCAGGCGGCCTTTCCGGCGTTGATCCGGTCGACGAGGTCGTCGATCAGTCTGTCATGGGGGTCGAAGCCGAGGACCGTCACCGGATCAGCGACGAAATTCGACAGGGCGTTGATGTCGTAGAATTTCACCGAGCCGTCGCGGTCGTCGACCAGATATTCGACGCCCCCGACGTCGATCTGCGAGGCGCGGGCGATGTGTTCGGCGGCGGCAATGACCTCGGCCGGCGGGGTGATCGCCTCGATCTGGATCGAGGCCTTGCCCGGGGCGACCATGCAGACGTCGGCGAGGCACAGGTCGAAGCCGCCGGTCTCGACGCTGCAGGCATAGAGGAAGCGGCCGTTCAGGGTCTCGACCCGGACGATGCGGCCGTCACGGGCCGGGGCATGTTCCTGCACCAGGGCGCAGCTGTTGATGCCCATGGACACCGAACCGGCGGCGACCGCTTCGGCCAGTTCCCCGGGCGTGTCGAACCGCTGGATGCCCGCGCCCGAGCCGCCGATGTCCGGCTTGACCAGAACCGGGAAGCGCAGGCCCGAGGCGGCCTTGGGCAGGTCCGCCGCCCGGTGCACCATCCGCGTCTCCGGCGCGCCGTAGCCGAGGCGGCGGATCAGGGAAATCTGCCGGCCCTTGGAGGTGTCGACTTCCAGCGCCGCGCCGTTCACGACCCGGGCACCCTGGCCCTCCCAGTGATCGAAAAGGGTGCGGGCGTAGAAGATCGGATGCTCGGTCTCGCGCAGGAAGGCGGACATGCCGATGCGGTTGAAGATCAGGGGCGCGGGCGGGGTGCCGGGTCCGGTGTCGAAGACATGGTCGCCCGCGTGGATCCTGGTCCAGTCGACGCCGCGGCGGTCGAGCGCGGCGAACAGCGGCTCGAACCAGGCGGGATGCTCATAGAAGATCGCCAGGTCCGTCATGCGCGCGTCTCCACCCCTGCCATCGGGACTCCGGGGAGGCCGTCTCGACGCCGGTCCGATCTAGTGCTGACGCGCCTGTCCGTCAAGGCCGGAGGGGCGGAGTTACCGCGTCCCGAACAGCCGGTCGCCGGCATCCCCCAGCCCCGGCACGATGTAGCCGTGGTCGTTCAGCCGCTCGTCCACCGCCGCCGTCCAGATCGGCACGTCCGGGTGCCAGCCGCGCAGCCGCTCCAGCCCCTCGGGCGAGGCGACGAGACAGACGAAGCGGAGGTTGGTGACGCCGCGTTCCTTGAGCCGTTCGATGGCGGCGACGGCGGTGTTGCCGGTGGCCAGCATGGGGTCGATGACCACGCAGAGGCGGTCGGCCACATCCTCGGGCGCGCGGAAATAGTATTCGACGGCGTCCAGCGTGACGGGCTCGCGGTACAGGCCGATGTGACCGACCCGGGCCGAGGGCACCAGTTCCAGCATGCCGTCGACCAGGCCGAGGCCGGCGCGGAGGATGGGGACGAAGACCATCTTCTTGCCGGCTATGCGCTGGCCGGTGGTCGGACCGACCGGGGTCTCGACCGGATAGTCCTCCAGCGGCAGGTCGCGGGTGACCTCGTAGCAGAGCAGGGTCGAGATCTCGCGCAACAGGTCACGAAAGCGGGCGGTCGAGGTGTCCCTGGCCCGCATGATCGACAGCTTGTGGCGGACCAGCGGGTGGCTGACGACGGTGACGCCGTCCATCCTGAAGGGCTTCGTCGTCATCAGAATACGGTCCCGTCGGAGAGAATGGTCAGGGGCGGTCCGCCGCCGGGCCTGCGTTCGGCGGCGGCGCGGCGGCCGGCGGCCCAGGTGCCGCCCTCCAGCACACTCGCCAGCGGCATGGCCCCGGCGCTGACGCCCAGTTCGGCGCGGACCAGGGGGGCGATCCGGTCGAGCAGGGCGACGGTCATGGCGCGCCAGCCGACCACCAGCGGATCACTGACCGGCCACGGTTTGGCGGCGTCGGCGGGGTCCTTCAGCGTCAGGACGCCGAGGTCCATGAACAGGCCGCCGTTGCGGTATTCGGCCAGGCCCGTCAGGCCGTCGAGATCGAAGACCTCTACGCCCGCGGTCTGCAGCGGTTCGACCAGCGAATAGCTGAGCCACTGGGACAGTTTGTGGATCGGGACGAGGCCGTCGGTGTCGTCGTCGCGTTTGAGGGCCGGATGCCGCCAGCAGTCGCCGAGGTCGACCCCGCCGAGGTTCAGCCGGTCGCGCCAGACCGGGCCGAGGGCTTCGAGCAGGACTTCGAGGATGACGGGGGCGGGCAGGCGGTCGTCCCCGTCGGCACGGTCGACCATGGCGTCGAACAGACCGCCCGGACGGGGCTCGTCCTCCAGGGCGAACAGGTCGGGCTCGGCGAGACAGGCCTGACCCAGCCGGCGCAGCAGGGCGGCGCGGCCTTCCAGCCCGACCAGCGGATTCCCCTCCGAGACCTGGAACCCCCGGGCCAGATCGGCGGCGGTGAGGAAGGTCAGGGCCACGGCGTCGACGCGCCAGGGATCGTCCTCGGTGATGGAAAAGGCCCCGGCCTCGAACATCCGCAGGGAGGCGATGGCGAGCCCCTCGGACCGGGTCAGGGTCCGGCCGGTGCGGGCATCTTCATAGGACCAGCCCGGTCCGGCACCGGCGTCCAGCAGGACGGAGACGATGGCCAGATCGAACTCCGTCCGCGCCCGTGAGGCGGGATCGAGCCAGTCCCGGGCCTCGGCCACCGGGCCCCAGAGATCGACGCCGTCGACGGCAAAATGCCGCCAGCGGGCGTGGAAGGGCACGGCCAGGGTCGGATACTGGTCGCGGATCACGGCGGCGACGTATCTCGCCGTCTCCGGCAGCCGGTCGAGGTCGACGGTCCAGTGATCGAGGCCGCCGGCGACGCCGATGGCCAGCATCTCATCGGCCCGTTCGCGGACGGCGGCGGCATTGAGCAGGCTGCGCGCCTGCCGGGCTTCAGAACTGCTCAAGGTCGCGGCCCACCACGCGGGTCAGGTCTTCCGCCGACGGCGGCGCGTCGGGGGTGAAATAGCCGGCGGCCTTCTTGGCCTCCATCTCGACCGAGGCGTCGGGCGGAACGAGATAGTCGGGGATGGGCACCCGCTCACCGATCTCGATGCCGGATGCGGTCAGGGCGTCGTGCTTCATGTTGGACATGGAGACGAAACGGTCGATCTTCGTGATGCCCAGCCAGTGCAGGATGTCCGGCATCAGTTGCTGGAAGCGGGCGTCCTGCACGCCGGCGACGCATTCGGTCCGCTCGAAATAGGTGGCCGCCTGGTCGCCGCCCGGCTGGCGCTTGCGGGCGTTGTAGACGAGGAACTTCGTTACCTCCCCGAGGGCCCGGCCCTCCTTGCGGTTATAGGCGATCAGGCCCGCCCCGCCGTCCTGGGCCTCGCGGATACACTCCTCGATGCCGTGGGTCAGATAGGGGCGGCAGGTGCAGATGTCGGAGCCGAAGACGTCCGAGCCGTTGCACTCGTCGTGCACCCGGCAGGTCAGGCGGCGGTTCGGGTCGGCGATCGCGGCCGGGTCGCCGAAGATGTAGAGGGTGATGCCCCCGATCGGCGGCAGGAAGACCTTGATGTCCGGCCGGGTGACGAGGTCGGCGTACATGCCGCCGGTCTGTTCGAACAGGGTGCGGCGCAGGGCCGTCTCGGTGACGCCGAAGCGGTCGGCGATGCCGGGCAGGTACCAGACCGGATCGATGGCGGCCTTGGTCACGGCGACGTCGCCGCTGTCATGCACGATCTGGCCGTCGGCCTTGAGCCGGCCCGCGGCAATGGCCTCGACGATCTCGCCCAGCTGGAGGCGGGCTCGGGTGACGGCGATGGTCGGGCGGATATCGATGCCCTCCGCCAGTTCACCGGCGAAATCCTCGGCGACGCGCGCGCCCCAGGGATCGAGCGAGACGATCTTCGAGGCGTCGGTCCACTGCGGGAAGGGACCCATGGCGGTGGTCGGGGATGTGTTGGTCAGGTCCGGCCGGTTGTTGGCGGCCATGGCCCCGGATGACACGGCGAGCGCGCGATAGACGGAATAGGCCCCGCCGTGGGCGCCGATGGCGTTGCGGTCGCTGCCGGAATTCACCGTGCCGATGACGGGCCCGCGTTCCTTCGCGGTGGCGGCACCCCAGTGGATCGGGAAGCGGCTGTCGGTCCCCGCGCCGGGGTGGGAGTTGAGCCGGATATGGCTCGGACGATTGGACATGGTTCCTCGCTCGAACCGGCTTGTTGTTTTTCTTGCGCCGGACTCCGCAGGACACACCCGATGGGACTCCCTGTCCAGTGGTTGTGGACAAGACCGTTCGGGGGCGACGGCTGAGGCATAACGCCCGATGTCGGCGTGCCGCCTTGACCCCGGGCGGGAGAGGCCGACTGATCGCGGAATGACGGACTCAAGAGATCAGGCTGCGGTCGTAATCGGCGCATCAGGCGGGATCGGGGCTGCGGTCGCGGGGCAGCTGGAGGCGTCCGGGCGGTTTGCGGTGGTGCATGCCCTGTCGCGCGCGGGCACGGGGTTCGATCTGGAGGACGAGGCCTCGATCGCCGCCGCCGCCGCGCGCCTGGCCGAAGGGCCGGCCCCCGCGTTGGTGTTCGTCGCCACGGGAGTGCTGCACCACGGGTATGAGCCGGAGCGCAGCTGGCGGGCGCTCGACGCGGACCATCTGTTGCGCGACTTCCGGATCAATGCCGTCGGGCCGGCGCTGGTCGCGAAGCATTTCCTGCCCCTGCTGCCGCGTGACCGGCGGGCGGTGTTCGCGGCCCTGTCGGCGCGGGTCGGGTCGATCGGGGACAACCGGCTGGGCGGCTGGCACAGCTATCGCGCCTCCAAGGCGGCCCTGAACATGATCCTGCGCAATCTGGCGGTCGAGCTGGGCCGCAGCCATCCGCAGGCGGTGGTCGCGGGCCTGCATCCCGGGACCGTCGACACCGGCCTGAGCGCGCCGTTCCAGAAGGGCGTAAAGCCCGGGAAGCTGTTCACGGCCGAACATTCGGCGGAACGGCTGCTGGCGGTGATCGACGGTCTGACGCCCGCGGACAGCGGCGGCGTCTTCGCCTGGGACGGCGCGCGCATACCGGCGTGACGCCCCCGCACCGCCTTCGTCATCCTCGGGCTTGACCCGAGGACCAGACCGTCCGGTGCTCGATCAAGGCCGCACGGGCACGTTCTCAGGGCCGACACCGTCAACCGGACCGCCAAGGGCCTCTGATCCTCGGGTCAAGCCCGAGGATGCCGGGTGGCGTGTGTATTGACTCCCTCATACAGTATGTCGCATACACTGTGTGTCACACACTATGTGAGATGCAGGGAAGCGGCATGAGCCTCGATCCGGACCTCTATGAATCGATGCGGCTGGAGCTGCGGCGCGGGTCGCTGGTGCTGGCGGTGCTCGCCTGCCTCCGGACCGAACGCTACGGCTACACCCTGCGTCAGGCCCTGGCCGCCGACGGGCTGGAGATGGAGGAATCGACCCTCTATCCGCTGCTGCGCCGGCTGGAGAGCCAGGGGCTGCTGAACAGCGAATGGCGCGAGGAGGAGAAGCGGAAGAAGCGCTTCTACGTCCTGTCGCCGGGCGGCGTCTCGATGCTGGCCGCCCTGACCGACGAGTGGCGGGGGATCAACGCCTCGCTCGACAAGATCCTGTGAATTTCTGGCTGAAGGGGAAAAGCCATGGACCTGATTGACCGCTATCTGAACGCCGTCGCCGCGCAACTGCCGCAGGACGAGCGGGCCGACATCACCGCCGAACTGCGTGACCTGATCCTGAGCCGGTTCGAGGCGAAGGAGGAGACGCTGGGCCGCGCCCTGACCGAGGACGAGCAGGAGGCGATCCTGCGCGAGATCGGCCATCCGCTGGTCGTGGCCGCCCGCTACCGCAAGGGACCGGACTCCCTGGTCGGGCCGGAGCTGTTTCCCTACTGGCTGTTCGGGGTGAAGGCCGGGCTGATGGTGCTGGCGGCGGTCTTCGCCCTGACCCTGTTCATCCGGGTGATCGGAGGCTCGGACAATTTCGGGCAGGACATCGCCCACGCCTTCCACGGCTTCTTCGGCGCGGGACTGACCCTGATCGGGGCGGCGACCCTCGCGGCCGCCATCTTCGAACACCAGGGCATTCGCCCGGCCTGGCTGACGAAATGGCGGGTCAAGGACCTGGGGGCCTTCGGCCTGGCCGACCCGGCGGCCTGGGGCGCGTCGATGGCAGGCACCGAGACGGCGAAGACCTCATGGATGCCCCGGCGCAAGCCCGGGGCCTGGCCGGGCGGGGAGTATCTGTTCTCCTTCCTCGCCACCGGCATGTTCGTCCTGTGGTGGATCGGGGTGCTGCATTTCCCCGGCCTGTTGACGGTTGAACTGCGCGGCGAGGATGCCTCGGTCAGCGGCGCGCCGATCTGGTCGATCCTGTTCGGGCCGATCCTGCTCTATGCCTTTGCCCAGATGGCCGTCGATCTGGCCAGCCTGGTCCGTCCGCATGCGGTGCGCGTGCGCGCGGCGGCCCGGATGGTCATCGCCGGCGCCGGCCTGTGGCTGACCTGGCTGATCTTCGAGGCCGGTCACTGGTTCACCCTGACGCGCGGCGAGGAGACGGCGCGGATCGCCGGCGACTGGACCCTGCTGGACTTCGACACCCTCCGGACCCTCGGCGACAGCGGGCGCGATCTGGCGGGCGTGGCCGGGACCCTGTCGGTGGTCCTGGTCTGGGCCCTGGCCTTCTCGGCCCTGAGCCTGGCCTACAGTGTCCTGGCCAACCTCGGACGGATGGCGCGGGGCCTGTAAGCAGGCCGCGATCAGAAGGCTCCGCCTTCCCGATCCGACGCGGCCCGGCATTCTCATGTCCGAAAACCGCGAGACTTCCATGGCCGCAGCGCTCATTCTGCGGTCATGGAAAACGCTGGCGAACTCGATCAGGAGGCCTGCTACCGCGCCGTGCTGACGCGGGATGCGCGGTTCGACGGGCGGTTCTTCGGCTGTGTGAAGACCACGGGCATCTACTGTCGCCCGGTCTGTCCGGCGCGGACGCCGAAGCGGGAGAACATGTCTTTCGTGGTCTCGGCGGCGGCGGCGGAGGAGGCGGGTTTCCGCGCCTGCCTGCGCTGCCGTCCGGAAACGGCGCCCGACATGGGGGCCTGGCGGGGCACCTCCAATACCGTCAGCCGGGCCCTGGCCCTGATCGAGGCGGGGGCGCTGGATGAGGGCGATGTCGACGCCCTGGCCGGGCGGCTCGGCGTCGGCGAGCGGCACCTGCGGCGGCTGTTCCGTCAGCATCTGGGCGCCGCCCCGGTCAGCGTGGCCCAGACCCGGCGCGTGCTGCTGGCCAAGGCCCTGATCCACCAGACCGACCTCAGCATGGCCCAGGTGGCGCTGGCCTCTGGCTTCGGCAGTGTGCGGCGCTTCAACGAGACCTTTCAGGCCCTGTATGGCCGCCCGCCCTCGGCCCTGCGGCGGCGGGGCGAGCGGCTGCATGAAGGCGGGGTGCGGCTGAGCCTGCCCTACCGTCCGCCCTATGACTGGGACGCCATGGTCGCGGCCCTGACGTCACGCGGCGACAGGGTCGAGGGGCGGCGGTGGTCGCGGGTTCTGACGCGGGATGTGGACGGCGCGAACGGCGCGGTCACGGTCCAGCCGGCGGAGGCGGGACGGGTCTCGGTCTGCGTCGAGGCGGATGATCTGAAGGCCCTGCCGGGGGTGTTGGCGCGGGTGCGGCGGGTGTTCGACCTGTCGGCCGATCCCGAGGCCATCGGCCGCGACCTGTCGGCCGATGCGGCGCTGAAGCCGCTGGTCGCCGCGCGGCCGGGGCTGAGGCTGCCGGGCGATTGGGTGGACGACGGGGCGGAAGCGCCCAACGACCGGCTGGTTGATGAAACGCTCGCCGTCCGCGCCCAGGGCTGGCACCCCTGGCGGGCCTATGGGGCGCTCTACCTCGCGCTGGCAGGGATTCGCCGTGCGGACTTGATGGAGAATGACGATGCCAAATGCGCAGCCTGAAAGCCTGACCCTCGACCGGATCCCGACGCCGGTGGGCGAGGTGCTGCTGGTCACGGATGACGCGGGCGCGGTGCGGGCTCTGGATTTCGCCGACCATGAGGACCGGATGAACCGGCTGCTGATGCGGCATGCGCCGGGGGCGTCCCTGACGGCCGGGCGCGCGCCGGAGCCGGTCCGCACGGCGGTCGAGCACTATTTCGGCGGTGACGTCCGGGCGCTGGAAGCGCTGACCGTCACGACTGGCGGCACGGCTTTCCAGCGAACGGTCTGGAAGGCGTTGCGGGATATTCCGGCGGGCGAGACGCGCAGCTACGGCCAGTTGGCGGCGGCGATCGGCGCGCCCAAGGCGGTGCGGGCGGCAGGTCTGGCCAACGGCCAGAACCCTGTCGCCCTCATCGTGCCCTGCCACCGGGTGATCGGGGCGAACGGCACCCTGACCGGCTATGCCGGAGGGCTGGAGAGAAAACGCTGGCTGCTGGACCATGAGCGCCGCGCCTGAACGCGAAAGTTCAGAACTTGTAGTTCAGGCCGACCTGGATGATCGGGAACAGGCCGTAGCCCTCGGCCTCTTCCGTGATGTTGCGGCCCTCATCTCGCAATCGGGCCCGGAAGGCCGGGTCGTTGGACAGGCTTCCGCCGGTCGAGGTCAGGGCGACCTCGGGCGTATCGCTCCAGGCCACCCCGGCGATCGCGCGAATGCCCCAGCGGCCGTCGCGGTAGAAGGTGTCGTCCCAGCCGATGCCGATGAAGGGGGCGACGTCCTGCAGCTTTATGGCACCGCCCAGCGTACCAATCTGGGCGGGTGAATAGGTTTGGCCGCCAATATCGACCGGCCCCGTCGGCGTTCCGGCCAGGGCGATGTCGCGGTCGCCGAGATAGGCCCCGCCGGAAATCAGCAGGCCATTGGCCAAGGGGTGCATGTCGACAAAGACGCCGACCGTGTCGAAGGTCAGGTCGGCCTGGTAGTCGACGCCGTCATAGCTCTCGTCGGCGCTTTGGGTCAGCCGGTCCGTCGACCCTCGCAGGGTGAAGATCGGGCCGAGTTTGACCTGAACGTCCAGTCCGACACCGGAGGTGCCCGCTGTGGCCCCGACGGCGACGCCGGGTTCGGACGATTGGGCCATCGCCGGTCCGGCGGACAGAAGCATGGCAGCGGCCGCAACAGGGATCAGGCGCATGGGACTCTCCGGGCTAGAGGTCTGTTGCACTCTGTTCTGGTTAAGATCGTGTTTCCCATGCCGGGGGCTGCATCTGACGGCTCAGGGCTTGACCTGAAGCAGCCTGCTGGCGTCATCTGGCGTCGGGCTTCTGAGGGGAAAACCATGAGATCACCGCTGATTGTGGCGCTGGGCGCGCTGTTGTGCTCGGGCGGAGCCGCCGCGGCGCAGGATGACGACTGGGAGTTCCAGGAGGACACGGTTCGCGGCATCGCCGTCGCGGCGGCCCGCTATGACGCCGGGCAGATGATTGTCGTGCAGTGCCGCGACAGCGCCCTGACGGCGGTGCTGGCGGGCCTGCCTCAGTCGGCAGAACCCCTGACCCTGAATGCGACCCGCGCGGACGGGCGCCAGGCCATCCAGGGCTGGCTGCCGGCTGGCGTCCCCGGGGCCTATAAAAGCGCGTCACCTGGACGGGACGTCCGCTTCATGCGGGGCGGTGGTCTCTATTCTGTGCAGACCTCGCAAGGAGAGACCACGGCATTCCGCGGCGCTTTCGATTTGCCGACTCAGTCGGCCAATCTGGATCGAGTGCTGAGCGTCTGTGGCTGGGCGACCTCCGACGACCGTGACCTGCTGCCGGATGCAGTCGAGGTGACACCGATCAATCCGCTGGAGAGCGGTGGGCGCGCGCGCATGCCGACCCGGCGCGGAGCTACCACCCGCGCGCCGCGACAGCAAATCGAGCTGCCGCCGCCGCCAGCGGCACCGCCGGCCGAACTGGCTGTCAGCTGTATCGTTCGGGAGATGCACCTTCGCGACTGCCGGGCGGATCATCCCCCAAGTGCAGACAATCGCGATGTGCGCCTGACCATCACAACCAATGAGGGCCGGCAGGTCTATCCGATCGAAGGCGCTGACCCTGCCGCCAGCGAGGGCAAACGCGTCAGCCTGTCGGGCGGACGCATCAGGTTGTTCGACTACATCATGACCGTCCCCGCCGGCTGATCCGGCTTCCCGGGCTTGCATTTCCCGCGCGGGAGCCTAGATTGTCCCTGCTTATGCTGAAAGTGAGCATAAGTCGGTGGCGGTCAGGGTGACCAGTCGCCGTTCTTCGGGCCTCTGATTTGCTCAGATAGAGCAAAAGGGATGCGAAATGGCGGACGGCACGTTCGGAATGTCTGAGGCACTGGCGCGGGAAACCGCCCCGGTCTGGGCCAAGGTCAAGGACCATGTGACCCCCATGGAATGGCCGGCGCAGGCCGCCCTGATCAGCGAGATCAATGCGCTGAAGAAGAGCCGGGACGCCGTCATCCTGGCCCACAACTATATGACCCCCGAGATCTTCCACGGCGTCGGCGACTATGTCGGCGACAGCCTGGGTCTGGCCAAGGAGGCCGCGCGGTCGAAGGCCAGGGTGATCGTCCAGGCCGGCGTGCATTTCATGGCCGAGACCTCGAAGATCCTGAGCCCGGACAAGACGGTACTGATCCCCGACCTGCGCGCCGGCTGTTCGCTGGCGGCCTCGATCACCGGGGCGGATGTGCGGCTGATCAGGCAGCGCTACCCCGGCCTGCCGGTGGTGACCTATGTGAACACCACGGCTGATGTGAAGGCCGAGACCGACATCTGCTGCACCAGTGCCAACGCCGTGCAGGTGGTGGAGTGGGCGGCGAAGGAATGGGGCGTCGACCGCGTCATCCTGATCCCCGATGAATTCCTGGCCCGCAACGTCGCGGCCCAGACCACGGTCGGCATCATCGCCTGGAAGGGCCGCTGCGAGGTGCATGAGCGGTTCACCGGCGCCGACATCGCCGAGATGCGGCTGGCGTATCCGGGGGCCGAAATCCTGGCCCACCCGGAATGTCCCGAGGACGTTCTGGCGGCCGCCGACTTTGCCGGCTCGACCGCGGCCATGATCGACCATGTGACGGCGCGCAGGCCGAAGCAGGTGGTGCTGATCACCGAATGTTCGATGGCCGCCAATGTCGCCGGCGACGTGCCGGGGGTGCAGTTCATCGGCCCGTGCAACCTCTGCCCCCATATGCAGCGGATCACCCTGCTGAACATCCGCGACTGCTTGCGCGACCTGAAGTTCGAGGTCACGGTTCCCGGGGAGATGATCGCGAAGGCGGCCCTGGCCGTGCAGCGGATGATCGACCTGCCGCCGCCGGCGGTCCCGGCGCGCTATGACCTTGTAAAGGCCCGGCATCATGTCGCAGTGGAGCTGATCTGATGGATCCCGATATCCGCGCGGCGACAATTCACTCTGGAAAACGCGAACCTCGACCAAGGAGATCCATTATGCGTTGCTTATCGTTGTCGGCCTTCCTGGGACTTGGCGCTGCTGTCCTGCTTTCTGCACCAGCCTCGGCGCAGACCGAGTCATTCACCGGACGCTACGTCTTTCACTCTCTTGACGTGAAAAGCGGAGCGCCCGTCCGGACCCTGAGTGGCTTCGCTGACTCTCGCAGCCTGTCTGACGGGACCTATCAGATTTCCATGCTGGTCATCCAGTATGACCAGGAGAACGGGAATCAGGATCAGGGCCTCACTGTTCAATCCTGTGTCGGTCGTCCCTCGTCTGGAGACATTGTCATCAGCTGTAGTGTCGATGACACGACGTTCGACAGCTATGCGCCAGACAATTTCGTCATCAGAGCCGAGGGCTCAGGTCTGTGGTCTGGTCAAATCTCCTCGTCCCGAGACACAGATGTCCTGTTCTTTTCGGTCGCTGCAGCCTTGAGTTCTTCCCCCAAATGACTGGTCAGCGGGACAATTCGCCGGACGGCCATCGATGAGTGACACCGGACCCTGGGGATCGCGCGACGGCAAGGCCGTGGCCCCGATCACGACCGCCATTCCGGCCTCCAGCCCCGCCGAGCCACCGCTGGACAAGGGCCAGCATCCGGTCTGGGCCGTGATCTCGACCCTGCTGCTGGGCGGTTTCATCTGGTGGGTCAGCGGCAGCTGGGTGATCGCGGTCGCGGCCATCTGGGGCCTGCTGGTGCACGAATACGGCCATGTGCTGGCGATGAACCGCCTCGGCATGGGCCCGGCGCGGATCTACATCATCCCCTTCCTCGGCGGCGTGGCCAGGAGCCAGCGCCTGCCGAAGAGTGAGTGGGACGGCGTGCTGGTGTCCCTGGCCGGCCCGGGCTTCGGCCTGCTGGCCGCCATCCCCTTCTTTGCCGGCTTCATCGCGACCGGCGAGGGCATGTGGCTGCTGGGCGCGGCGGTCATTGCCCTTATCAATCTGGTCAATCTGGCCCCGGCGCCGCCGCTGGACGGCTCCAAGGCGCTCGGTCCCGTGCTGGCGCGGATCCACCCGAATGTCGAACGCGGTGCCATGGTGCTGATCGGTGCCCTGATGGTGTTCTGGGGCATCACCACCGGACGGTTCATACTCGCCGTCTTCCTTGCCATCGCCCTGATCGGACATCTGCGTCGCGGAGCCTGGCGGCCTGAAGGGCGTCCCCTGACCGGTCGCGAGGCAGGCCAGAGCGTCGGCCTGTTCCTCGCTGCAGCCGTCGCCTGTGTCGGCGTGGGCGTGGCGGCGCTGATGCCGCTGGCCGGAGGCTCGCTGCCGGGGGCCGTGACCATGGCCGGCGGCTTTCTCGGTTTCGGCGGGTGAACCGCACCCTCCATCATGACGGGCCGCTGATCATCGGCGGCGGGCTGGCGGGGCTGTCAGCCGCGCTGGAGGCCACCCCGCGCCGGGTGCTGGTGGTAACGCCTGCGCCCCTGCTGCAAGCCTGTTCCTCGGCCTGGGCCCAGGGCGGGGTGGCGGCGGCACTGGCCGCGGACGACGCGCCGTCCCTGCATGCGGCCGATACGGCGGCGGCCGGGGCCGGGCTGGTCGAGGCCGAGGCGACCGGGATTCTGACCGGTGACGGCCGGGCGAC
Organism: Caulobacteraceae bacterium; assembly: GCA_019746095.1. Taxonomy (GTDB): domain Bacteria; phylum Pseudomonadota; class Alphaproteobacteria; order Caulobacterales; family Caulobacteraceae; genus Brevundimonas. The sequence continues at coordinate 19,841 of JAIESL010000084.1, read as the reverse complement.
CGTCGAATGGCTGGCGTCCCTCGGCGCGCCGTTTGATCGCGACGCCGCGGGCGGTTTCGCCGTCAGCCTGGAGGCCGCCCATTCCCACGCCCGGGTCGCCCGGGTCGGCGGCGACGGGGCGGGGCGGGCCATCCTCTCGGCCCTGATCGCGGCGGTCCGTGCCGCGCCCCATATTGAAGTCTGGGAGGACGGCCGGCTGCGCGGCCTGATCCAGGACGCCGGGGGCCGGGTGCGCGGTGCCCTGATCGAGCGCGGTGCGCCGGGCTCGGGGCGGATGGTCGAGGTGCTGGCCCCGGCCGTGGTGCTGGCGACCGGCGGGGCAGGCGGCCTGTTCGCCCGGACCACCACCCCCGCCGCCCTGTTGGGCGAAGGCATGGCCGCGGCCTATCGCGCCGGTGCGGAAATCCTCGATCCGGAGTTCGTGCAGTTCCATCCGACCGCCATTGATGTCGGTCTGGACCCAATGCCCCTGGCCACCGAGGCCCTGCGTGGCGAGGGGGCGCGGCTGATCGACCGCGACGGCCGCTTCCTGCTCGGGGCGGCGGCGGATTCCGATCTGCAGCCGCGCGATGTGGTGGCGCGGGCCGTGCATGTCGCGGGTGCCGAAGGTCGGGGGGCGTTCCTGGACTGCCGCGCGGCGATCGGCACCGCCTTCCCCGAAGAATTTCCAACCGTGTTCGCCGCCTGTATGCGGGCCGGGCTGGACCCGCGCGAGACCCCGATCCCGGTCGCAGCCGCGGCCCACTATCACATGGGCGGGATCGCCGCCGGGCCGGACGGGCGCACCAGCCTGCCGGGCCTGTTTGCGGTCGGCGAATGCGCCGCGACCGGGGTACACGGTGCCAACCGCCTGGCCTCCAACTCCCTGCTTGAAGCGGCCGCCTTCGGCCGACGCACCGGTCGGGCGGCAGCAGCAGAGACCTCGGGCACCGGTGCCACCCTGTCGCCGGCGGTCGCGCCGGACCTGTCTCCGGAAGCCTTGCAGACGCTGCGCGAGACCATGAGCGGCTGCGTGGGCGTGGTGCGCGATGCGGCGGGCCTGTCCGGGGCGCTGGCGGTTATCGCCCGCCTGGAGGCCGGGGCCCCCGGGGCCCTGCCGCTGATTGCGGCCCGGCTGATCGCCGAGGCGGCGCTGGCGCGACGCGAAAGCCGGGGCGGGCACTTCCGGACGGACTATCCGGAGGCAGCCCCCGTCGCCGTGCACACCAGGCTGGAAGCGCAACCCAGGGATGCAAACGCTTTCGTGCGTTCGGAAAGGGCGGCATAGTGACGGTCGGAGCAGGGCGATGACCGCGAACCCGAATGGCATGCAGGAAGGTCCAACGGACTTCCGGTTCGATTTCGACCGGTTCGAACGCATGTTCGAGTTGGGCATTCTCAACGACCTTGGGCCGCGCATCGAACTGCTGGAAGGAAGGATCGTCGAGATGTCTCCGATCGGCGGCGAGCATGGAGACACGTCGGTTGACCTGGCCGTCGTCCTGTCGAACGCCCTCAGTAGCATCCCCACGCTCCGCGACGCACTTCGTGTGTCCGCTGCGGTGACATTGAGGATCGGAGACTACAGCGCGCCGGAGCCCGACGTTCTGGTTGCCCGGCGTCGGAACGGCCGAAAATACTATGAAGCGGCAGACGCCGTCCTGGTGATTGAGGTCTCGGTCTCGACGCGGGACAACGACCTGGCCATCAAACGCCCGCTGTACGCCCGCGCCGGCATTCCGGAGTTCTGGATCGTCGAGCCGGAAGCCCGGCTGATCCGCGTATTGCGTGACCCCCGTCCGGACGGAAGCTGGGGCGATGAGAGGGTGGTGACCGACGGCGCGGTGACGCCGCTGTTCTCGGATCAGGTGCACCTGTCTCTGGCGGAAGTGTTCTGAATTCCATGCTCCCTGACCTCCTGATCGAACCCGTTGTGCGCAGGGCCCTGGCCGAGGATCTCGGCCGGGCCGGCGATGTGACGGCCCAGGCCTGTATTCCGGAAGGCGCGCGGATGCGGGCGGTTTTCGCCGCGCGCAAGGCCGGCGTTCTGGCCGGCATCGACTGTGTGCGGCTGGCCGTGCTCGCCATGGACCCCGGGGCGTCCGTGGAGCTGAAACGGCGCGACGGCGAGGCCTTCGAGGCCGGCACAATCCTGGCCGAGGTCGAGGCCGATGCGCGCGCCTTTCTGGCGGCCGAACGCACGGCGCTGAACCTGCTGGGGCGGCTGTGCGGCATCGCCACCCTGACGCGGGCCTATGTCGAGGCGGTCGGGGGCACGAAGGCGCGGATCGCCGACACCCGCAAGACCACCCCCGGCCTGCGCGCGCTGGAGAAACATGCCGTGCTGTGCGGCGGCGGGGTCAATCACCGCTTCGGCCTGGATGACGCCATCCTGATCAAGGACAACCATGTCGCCGTCTGCGGCGGGGTTGGCGAGGCGGTCCGCCGGGCGCGGGCGGCGGTGGGCCATCTGATGAAGGTCGAGGTCGAGGTCGACAGCCTGGATCAGCTGGACGAGGCCCTGGCCGCCGGGCCCGACGTCATCATGCTGGACAATTTCACCCTGCCGATGCTGCGCGAGGCCGTGGCCCGCACGGCCGGGCGGATCACGCTGGAGGCCTCGGGCGGGGTCAATCTGGAGACGGTGCGCGGTATCGCGGAGACGGGGGTCGATGTGATTTCGGTCGGGGCGCTGACCCATTCGGCACCCTCCCTGGACATCGGGCTGGACGCCGTCCCGGGCTGACCATCGAACGGCACCGCGGAACAGGACGGCCGCGCGGTGTGTTCAGCCACCTTCCACGGAGACCTCGATGACCCACAGCTCGCACAGGCCCACCGGGCCGGGACGTTTCATCTCGCGGGATGAGACAGCGGGCGACTGGGCCGCCGGAAGTCGGACCGGGCAGGCAGAAGGGATCGGCGAGCAGCCCGACCGTTCGGCCGGGTTCGGGGGGCTGTATCAGCCCCTGCTGAACCACTGGATGGTGCGCCAGCGCTGACGGCCGGGGTCGGCCTCAGGCGGTCGGGGCGGCGGCTTCGACGGTGGCGGGGGCCGCGGGTGTTGCGGGCGCAGCGGCGGCTTCCGGGGCGGCATCCGGACCCCGTTCCTGGGCGACCAGCAGATTATAGGCCACGGCACCGGCCTCGAGGACGGGGCCGGTCGGGTCGAGGCTGGCCTGGATCAGACGCGGGCCCTCGGCGATGTCGCCCGACGGACGGGCGGCGTAGGAGAAGGCCTCGCGCGAACCCGAGCGGCCGCCGAAACGATAGAACAGGTGGTCGCCGACCTGGCCGACGCGGACCAGGGAGTTGCGCCAGCCCGGGGCCACGCCGGTGGTGTGGAAATGGGTCGCATTACCGACCGTGGCGAAGACCGCACCGGACAGGGCGCTGGAGGCGACGTCGCGGGCCCGCTCCCAGGCGGCGCGATTGACCCGGCCGCGCATCGAACCGTCACAGGTGAAGCTGAACTGGCAGCCGGTGCGGCGGCCTGCGCCCTGGAAGACCACGCCACAGACACTCTTGGGGAAGGCGGGGTGACGGACGCGGTTCAGGACCACCTGGGCCACAGCACGCATGCCGTCACGCCCTTCGCCACGGGCTTCGTAATAGGCGGCCTGGGTCAGGCAATCGAGATCGCGCGACGCGTCCAGCGTGCTGCCGAGACGGAAGGGCAGGGCCGCAACCGGGCCGGTCAGGCTGACCCGGCGCAGGTTGGTGTCGTTGGAGGGGCTGCGAAGCTGTTCCAGCCGGGCGGTGAGCAGTTCGGCCTGGCGGTCGCGCTGCGCTCCGCCGGCCACAGTATAGGGGTCATGCCGGCGGGCGATGGCCAGGGCACTTTCGTCGAGGCCACCGGCGGCTGCCGCCAGGGCTTCCTCGGTGAATCCGGCCGCCGTCGCACCCTCGATCCGCTCGGCCTGGGCCCGCACGGTCGTGGCCTTGGCCGCCGTGCCACCCAGATAGGCGCAGCCGATTGCCAGTCCCACCAATGCACCAAAGGCCGCCGCCGCCGAGCCGGGCCGGATACGGGCCGCGCGATCAACAGGACGGACTACGTGCGTCTGCGGGGCTTTCGGCAAGGGCTCAGTCCTGTTCGACAGGGCGCAATGCCGCCCCCGGGTAGTCTCGCAGCCGGGCGATCCGCTCCATCGGTGGAGGTCGGCGTCGCAAGCCGTCTGCTGTATATCGACGGTCAGTGAACGAGCCGATAATCAAGGACGCGCCTTAAGCCAGCCGTTTGTGGCGCCAATGTGGTTGATTCGCAAGATTCCGGTGCGACGCAACATCACGCGCCACCGTCATGGTATACGAACGTTAACTACAGGTCCGGTCCTTATAATCACGCACAGTGAATGGACTGATTTCTGTATTGGCCATCACATGAACAACACGAGGCCAGTGTCATCTCCGCCTCGACGGATTAGGCGGGGGGAATTCTGTTGTCTTCGGTGCCGGTCTGATCCGAGGATAGACTTGCCGCAGCAGGGCGGAACCGGCGGCGGCGGCCGGCGTTCAAACCCCGCCACTGGAAGGATTTCCCAATGAAACGCACCATCGTCACACTCGCCCTTGCCGCCGCGGCCCTGGCCGCCGCCGGCTGTGGCCAGACCATCGAACAAAGGGCCGCGACCGGGGCCATCGCCGGGGCCGTCGTGGCCGGACCCGTAGGGGCTGCCGTGGGCGGTGCGGCCGGTGCCGCGGTCGGCCAGGCCGAGAAACCGAACTGACACAGGTGGCCGTCCGAGTGAGCGGGGCAGCGGTCGCCGCTGCCTCGCGACCTTGATTTTCGTGCCTATATAGGGTTAGCGACGCGCCGGGCCGCGCTGCGAAAGCGCCCGACGCCTCCAGCGCCTCCATAAACGATCAAGGACATCGACGCCCTCCGCATGAGAGATCTGAAACAGACCGGCTTCACGGACCGCCTTACCGCCCAGCAGGAAGCCAAGAAGGCCCTGCTCGCCCGGTTCAAGCCCAAGGCCGCCGCCCCCGATCCCGAGTTCGAAAAGCTTGCCGCCAAACGCGCCGCCGAGAAGGAGGCGCTGCGCCAGCAGCATGAACTGGCCAAGGCCGAGGCCCGCCGCGAGAAGGCCGAGCGTGAGGCCGCGCGTATGGCCGCCGAGGCCGAGGCCCAGGAAGCGGTCGAAGCCGAGAAGCGCGCCGCCCGCAAGGAGCGCAAGGCCCTGACCAAGGAAGAGCAGAAGGCGGCCCGGGACGCCCGTTACGCGGCCCGCAAGGCCCGCACCCGCTGATCCCCTGACCGGCCGGCCGAAAGGCCGGCCGTTTGTCCGTCAGGCCAGATCGCCGAGAATCCGTGCCAACTGCTCACCCGAATAGGGTTTGCGCAGAAACGGCCAGGGGGCGTCGCTCAGGGCGGCGTCGACATCCTCGCCGGCGTAGCCGGAGGTCAGCACCACCCGCATGTCGGGGTAGTCGCGCGAACACGTCCGGGCCAGCTCGATCCCGGTCATCCCCCCGGGCATCACCACATCGCTCAGCAGGATGTCGAACCGCTCGCGGCCGAGCAGGTCCAGGGCCTGTGGCCCGCTCTCGACAGCGCGGACCTCGAGCCCGAGACCTTGCAGCAGTTCCAGGGCCACAACGGCGACGCTCACGTCATCCTCGACCAGCAGCAGGCGGCCACCGGCCGTCATCGGCCGGGCCGCATCCGGTCCCGGGCCCGGAACCGCCACGGCGGCCTCATCCTGGGGCGGAAGGAAGATCCGGATTTCGGTCCCCTGTCCCACGGTCGACCGTATCTGGGCGGCTCCGCCGCTCTGGCGCGCAAAGCCATAGACCTGGCTCAGCCCCAGACCCGTACCCTTGCCCACGGCCTTGGTGGTGAAAAAGGGCTCGAAGACCCGCGCCACCACCTCCGGTGCCATGCCCGCACCGTTGTCGGCGACGGAAATGCAGACGTATTCGCCGGCCGAGAGGTCCGTGACCTCACCGGCCTCGACCGTGCAGGACCGGGTCTGGACCGTGACCCGGCCCTTGTCGCCGACGGCGTCGCGGGCGTTGACGACGAGGTTGAGCAGGGCGGCCTCGAACTGCGCGGGATCGACATTGACCCGTGCCCCGGCGGGCCGGAGCTGCAGCCGGAATTCGACCGCCTCGCCGACCGCGCGCCGCAACAGGGGCTCGCTCTCGCGGATCTGGATGTTGAGGTCCACCGCCTCTGGCCTCAGGGCCTGTCGACTTGAGAAGGCCAGAAGCTGGTGGGTCAGGCCTTCGCCCCGTCGCGCGGCCGCCAGGGCCGCCTCGCCCAGCTTCCGGCGTTTTGCGGCGTCATCGGGAGAGCGCAGCATGATGTCGAGGGCGCCGATCACGACCGTCAGCAGGTTGTTGAAGTCGTGGGCCACGCCGCCGGTCAGGCGCCCGACCGCCTCCATCCGCTGGGCGTGCATCAGATCGGCCTCTGCCCTGGCCTTTTCCGCCAGGGCCTCGCTCACCCGCTCCTCAAGCAGGTCGTTGATCCGCTTGAGGTCCTGTTCGGCGCGCTTGGTGTCGGTGACATCGACGTTGGCACCGATAAAGCCCTGGAACACTTCGGCCGCGTCGAAGCGGGGAATGCCCTCGCTCCGCAACCAGCGTGGGCCCAGCTCCGGATGCTCGATGGCGAACACCTGCTCATAGCGTTCATGCCTGAGCATGGCCTGCTCGAAGGCGCGGTGGGCCGCCTCGAGGCCGAAGGCCTCCACGGCGACGCGCCAGTCCGGCTGCTGCCCGTCCTCGACCTTGAAAAAGGCCTTGTAGGTCTTGTTGACGAAGACGAGTTCGCCGTCGGCGTCCGTCATCCAGATCTGCACAGGCGCACTGTCGGCGACCAGGCGAAACCGGCTTTCGCCCTCGACGATCCGGGCCGCGGACCGGCGCAGGTCCTCGAGGGAGCCGTCGAGCGCCCCGACCTTGTCACGCAGGGCCGAGGCGACGGCGACGATGAAGAGGCCGACGACAAGGAAATTGACCGTGGCCACGACCCCGGCCCGGTCCATGAGCCCGGCGTCGACCGTATCGACACCCACAACGGCCCATCCGCCGAACAGGCAGGCCAGCATGGCGGCGACGCCCGCCACCCGGCCCGCGGCCAGCGAGGCGACGATCACCGCCGGCAACAGGATCATGAAGCCGGTGTTGCTGCCGTAAAAGCCACTGAGCGCGGCACGGATGATCAGTCCGGCGGCGGCCGTGCCGACCCCGATCAGCAGGGATATCCACCAACCACGGGACTTCACACGCGCCAGCCGGGTCACGGCGGCACCGACAGCGAACCGTCTCCCGAGATCCCCCAATGCGCTCATCCCCCCTGCCTGCGCGCACGCGATGGTCCAGAACGGGCTTGCCGGCCTTAGGTTCCACGAGGGCGACGGAATTCATGACGGCGGGCGGAACGGAGGAACGGCCCCGGCGCGAACCGGCCGACGGATGCAGCCTGTCAGGCTCGATGGAGGTCGGGTCTTGACCGACCCACGGTCTTCCGCCTGAAAAGCGCCCCGCTTGGCGCGCATTGTCATGAATTACGGGGTATCATCGCCCGGCTTGGGAGGGGTTGTTTGGCCCGGATCGACTGGACCGCGAAGCTGAAGGGGATGCGCCGGCTGCTGGCCGCCGCGCCCGTGGTTCTGGCCGCCTTCGGCGTGGCCATGGCCGCCAGCTCGACGCCGCGTCCCGAGATCGATCGCCGCGCCGAGGCCATTCGTACCCTGACGGGCGGTGACCTCAGTGCCCGCGGCCTGGCCGCCATAACCGGCCGGATGGACCCGTCGCAGCTGGCCATCGCCCTGCGCCATGACCCGGACCAGCGCCGCGCGGCCCTGTACGGTCTGACCCCCGGCTGGGAAAGCCTGACCCTCGCGGGCCGGCCGACGCTGGACTTCGGCGAGACCGGGCTGGAGGCGATGAAGCTGAACGCCGCGACGCCGAATGCCTCACAGTATCTGCGGGTCGCCGCCCCCTTTGTCTTCAAGCCGGCCACGGCCGAGGATCGCCGCCGGGCCCTGCGCTGTCTGACCCAGGGCATCTATTATGAGGCGGCGCTCGAGCCGACCGAGGGCCAGGAGGCGGTCGCCCAGGTCATCCTGAACCGCGTGCGCGATCCCAACTATGCCAACAGCATCTGCGGGGTGGTGTTCGAGGGGGCCGAACGCACCACAGGCTGCCAGTTCAGCTTCACCTGTGACGGGGCCCTGTCCCAGGCACCGGTCACCTGGGCCTGGAACCGGGCGCGGGCCGTGGCGGAGCGGGCGCTGGCCGGACACGTCTCGGCCCGCGTCGGTACGGCGACCCATTATCACGCCGACTATGTCCACCCGTGGTGGGCCCCGACGCTGAACAAGCTGACCCAGATCGGGGCGCACATCTTCTATCGCTGGAAGGGCGTCTATGGAGAGCCGGCGGCCTTCCGCCAGCCCTATGCCGGGCGGGAGCCCCTGATTGACGAGGCCCGGTTCGCGCGTCCGCGCATCCAGATCGCCACGGCCGCGGAGGCCGAGCAGCTTCTGGCGGACGCTGCCGCGAGCGGTGAGAGCCTGATGCGTACGGTCGAGATCAACGGCCAGACCCGCGTGGTGGGCGTCACCTCCCTGGGGGGGCGCCGCCAGCCGACGGCGGCGGAGATCGCCGCCATCAACCAGCGCCTGGCGGCCTTTGAGGCAACGCCCCCGCCCGTGCCGGACGAGCCGGAGCGCCCGGTGCCGCCGGGCGTCACCCGGATGGATGTCGAGGAAGTCGGCCGGCCGGCCTCCTGATCTTGCGGGCTGTGGAACCGAACCCCGGTTCGCGCATTCAGGGCCCGACGCGGGGCATGACGCAGACGGCAGCTTGAATTTCTGACCGAAAACATCGCCGCACGGACACCCATGAAAGGCGCGGATTGAAGAGCGCAATCGCCAGCGACCAGGACGCGATTGAAGTCGAGCGTCTCCGTGTCCTGCGATCCTTCGACATCCTCGATACCGATCCCGACCAGGCGTTTGACGATGTCATGCTTCTGGCGGCGCGCATCTGCGACGCGCCGGTCGGCATGGTCAGTCTGGCGGTCGGGGACCGGCAATGGTTCAAGGCCCAGGCTGGCGTCGATGTCTCGGACATCGGCCAGGCCAGCGCCTTCTGCCAGTCTGCGATGCTGCGGCCCGGGGTGACCCAGGTCTGTGACGCGTCGCTGGACCCGCAGTTCGCCGACCACCCGCTGGTCACCGGCCCGACCGGATTTCATTTCTATGCCGGGGCACCGCTGATTGACGACCAGGGGCTGGCCCTGGGGGCCCTGTGCGTGTTCGGCACCCGTCCCCGGCCGGAGGGGCTGAACGAAACCCAGTTGATGACGATGGATGTCCTGGCCCGGCAGGTCATGGCCCTGATGGAACGTCGGCGCGCCCTGTATGAACGCCGGCGCAGCGATGAGGCGGCCACCGCCGCGGTCGAGGCCGCCCTGCTGGTGACCGAGAAGCTGGCCGAGAGCGACGCCCGCTTACAGGCCATCGCCGACAGCATGCCGCAGATGGTCTGGTCGTCACGGCCGGACGGCCATCACGACTATTACAACGCCCGCTGGTACGCCTTCACCGGGGCGGCCGAAGGCTCGCCGCTGGGCGATGCCTGGGGCGAGATGATCCATCCCGAGGACCAGGAGCGGGCGCGGGCGACGTGGCGGACCTCGCTCGACACCGGCGAGCCATATGAGATGGAGTACCGACTGCTCCATCACACGGGCGACTATGTCTGGACTCTCAGCCGCGCCATGCCGATCCGTAACGCGGCCGGCGTGGTGACCCGCTGGTTCGGTACGGGCACGGATATCGCCGAGATAAAGCGGCTGGAGCTGGCCAAGGCCCTGCTCAGTCAGGAACTGAGTCACCGGATCAAGAACATCTTTGCGGTGATCTCGGCCCTGCTGGCCCTGTCAGCGCGACAGTATCCGGAGGCAGGGGCCTTTGCGACGGCGGCCCGGAACCGGATCGCCGCCCTGGCACGGGCTCATGAATTCGTTCGGCCACAAACGGAATCCACCCGCCCCAGCCGGGATGGGACGACCCTGCACGCCTTCCTGCGTGATCTGCTCCTGCCTTATGACGACGAGGCGGCCCATCCGCGCGTGGTCGTCAGCGGGGACGATGCGGATTTCGACGACCAGGCAGCGACGCCGGTCGCCCTGCTGTTCCACGAACTGGCCACCAATGCGGCCAAATACGGTGCCCTGTCGGTTCCCGGCGGCCGGGTCACCCTGACCACCCTGCAGCAGGGCGAGCGCTATGCCATGACCTGGCAGGAGCGGGGCGGGCCGTCGTTGAATGGGACGCCTGAAGGGACGGGATTCGGCGCGTCCCTGCTGGCCCTGTCTGTGGAGGGCCAGCTGGGCGGCACCCTGGAGCGGGTCTGGGCCCCCGAAGGCCTCAAGGTCTCCGCCGATATTCCGGTCACGGCCCTGACTCCTCGCCGCGCCGCGACGCAATCGACTTGAACTCCAGCCCCTGCCCCGCGTTGAAGGGGTGCCAGACCCTTGTGAAGCCAGTTGTATGACCGCGCGTATCCTGATTGTCGAAGACGAAGCCCTGGTGGCGATGGAGTTGCGCCTCGTCCTGGAGGATCTGGGCTATGCCGTCGTGGGGGCCGCGCCCGACGCGCGTTCGGCGCGCGCGCTGGCGACGCTGGGTAAGGCCGAGCTGGCCCTGGTCGACATCCATCTCAGCGACGGACCGACCGGCATCGGACTGGGTCGGGAGCTGGGCGAGGAATTCGGTGTCACCGTGATCTACATGACCGCCAACCCCGGCATGGTCAGCCATGGTGTGCCCGGCACCATGGGGGTCCTGACCAAGCCGACGGACGAGCGCGCGGTCCGGGAGGCCGTTGAATACGCCCTCACCCTGCGGCGCGGCGGGCCGGCACCGGCGGTGCCGGACGGATTGCTGGTGTTCGGCTGAGGTCCGGTCCTGTCAGGCGCCGATCTTTTCCGCCTGATTGTGCGAGATCGGATGATTGGCCCGGGCGTGGTCCTGCTCGGCCAGGAAGCGGACGGCCTCCAGCGCGGCCATACAGCCCATGCCCGCGGCGGTGACGGCCTGGCGGTAGATGTCGTCGGTGACGTCACCCGCAGCCCAGACGCCCTCGATGGCGGTGGCCGCCGTGCCGGGCTTCACCACCAGATAGCCGCCGGTCTTGGTCTCCAGCTGGCCGGTGAACAGTTCCGATGACGGGGCATGGCCGATGGCGATGAAGACGCCGTCGGCGGTGATCTCGTGGGTCTCGCCGGTCTGGACGTTCTTCAGCCGCGCCCCGGTGACATTGACCCCGCCGAAGCTGTTGGTCTCGCCCAGGATCTCGTCGATGGCGCTGTTCCAGATCACCTCCACCTTGGGGTTGGAGAACAGCCGGTCCTGCAGGATGCGTTCGGCGCGGAACTCGTCACGACGGTGGACGACGGTGACCTTCGAGGCGAAATTGGTCAGGAACAACGCCTCCTCGACCGCGGTATTGCCGCCGCCGACGACGATGACGTCCTTGCCGCGATAGAAGAAGCCGTCGCAGGTGGCGCAGGCCGAGACGCCGAAGCCCTGGTATTTGGCCTCGCTCTCGATCCCCAGCCATTTGGCCTGGGCACCGGTGGAGATGATGACGGTCTCGGCCAGCATCTCGGTCCCCGAGTCCAGCGTCAGGCGGAAGGGCCGCTGCGACAGGTCGGCCTTGACCACAATGTCCTCGATCACCTCGGTGCCGACGTGTTCGGCCTGGGCGCGCATCTGCTCCATCAGCCAGGGACCCTGGATGACGTCGGCGAAGCCGGGATAGTTTTCGACATCGGTGGTGATGGTCAGCTGGCCGCCGGGCTGGAGGCCGGCGATGACGACGGGGCTCAGCAGGGCGCGCGCGGCATAGATGGCGGCGGTCCAGCCGGCGGGGCCGGAACCGATGATGGCGACGCGGACAGTTCTGGGGGTGCTCATGCCCCTATTTAGGCGTTGATTCTGTCCGGCGCGATGGCAGGTTCATCGGGATTCACAGCTCTGTCGGAGACGCGGGATGATTGGACGTTTGCTCGGGTTGTCGATCGGTATTTCCGTCGGCACGGCCATCGGCATCTCGCTGGACAATCTGGCACTCGGCCTTGGCGTCGGCGTGGCCCTGGCCCTGGGCCTGGGCGTTCTCTTCGGGGGCGGCCCCAAGGGCCGGAAGCGGGATCGCTCGGGCTCCGACGGCGGTTCCACGTCATCAGACGGCGGAGGCCGCGACCGGGACACGGACGGCGGGTCAGACAGCGGATCTGACGGCGGTGGCGGGGATGGCGGCGGCGGGGGCGGCGACTAGGCCTTGCCCAGGCGCTCCAGCAGCAGGCGCGCCGCCCGGTCCGTCTCGGCCAGCGGCGCATAGGTCCAGGCGTCCAGCGAGCCGTCGAACGGCCGTGCCGCGCCGCGTTCGCGCAGGTCGGCATGCAGGCGGGCGAATTTGTCCGCGGGCTTCAGCGGGATCATCGGCAGGATGTGGACGGGTGCTCCGGTCGCGGCGGCCTCGGCAGCCATGTTGGCGCTGTCCTCGGTCACCAGGATGTGGTCGGCGAATTTCAGGAAGGCGAAATAGGGGTTGGGCCCCTCGCCGTCCCAGATCAGGCCGGGCAGGTGGGCCAGTCGTGCGGTCATGGCGGCCCGGGCCGCATCGGGCGTGCGGCGCGAGAAGGTCAGCATCAGGGAGCCGCCGGCGGCCTCCACGGCGGTCGCGATCCGCCCGGCCAGGGCCGCCGCATGGGGTTCGGTCAGGTCGAAGGCGCGCGACCGTCCGCCGATCAGGGCGGCGACGCGGGGCCGGGGCAGGGGCACCAGCGTATCGGCGAAGGCGGCGGCACCCTCGGCCAGCCGGGTTGCCGTCACCCGGTGCGGCGAGCCGGTGATCGACAGGACGTGGTCACCGGTCACCCGATCATGGGCGGGAGCGACCACCAGGTCATAGGCGTCGTTGCGCCAGCGGGGGTCCTGGGTCTGGACCACGAAGGTCCTGCCGCCCGATCTCGCCCGGGCCTGCACCGACAGGGGCAGGGTGGCGCGGCCGGTGGCGATCCAGACGTCCGGCCAGGCCTCACCGGCGGCGGGTTCGACCGCATCGGACGACGGGTCCAGCATCCACGGGGCCTTCAGCGCCGACGGCAGTTTGTCAAAGGCCCTGCGCCAGCGGATCCGCTTGACGACGATGCGGGACGAAAAAAGGCGCTGGACGGCTTCCGCCAGACCCAGCGCCTGATTTTCCATGCCGGTCCGGCCGTCGGAGACGACCCAGATCGAGAGCGGGGTCTGGTCGGACCCTATTTCCACTCGACCTTGAGAATCTCATAGGCCTTGACGCCGCCGGGGGTGTTGACCTCGACCACGTCGCCGACCGATTTCGAAATCATGGCGCGGGCGATCGGCGAGGCGATGGAGATCTTGCCGGCCTTCACATCGGCCTCATGCTCACCGACGATCTGGTAGCGGCTCTCGTCCTCGGTGTCCTCGTCGATGACCGTGACCGTGCCGCCGAACTTGACCTGGTCGCCGCTCAGTTTGGAGACGTCGATGACCTGGGCGCGGCTGATCTTGTCCTCGATGTCGGCGATCTGGCCCTCGATCCAGCCCTGACGCTCCTTCGCGGCATGATATTCCGCGTTCTCAGACAGGTCGCCATGCTCGCGCGCTTCCGAGATGGCCGAGATCACGCTCGGCCGCTCCACGGACTTCAATTGCTTCAGCTGATCGTCGAGGACACGGTAGCCCTCGGCCGTCATCGGCACTTTTTCCATATGTCGTGAGTTTCTTGTTTCGCCCGACTGAAGATTTGGAGACACACCAGGTCGCTGGGCGCTTGCGACTGGCCAAAGAGATTAGGGCTTCAGGCCTCAAGGTTCAAGAGGCATGACGCAACGGCGTTCTGTGCGGACTGTTATGCCGGGCGGCCTCGCCGTCTCGTCCTGACCTGCCGGATCAGGCTCCAGGCCAGCCATCCGACGGCCGCCAGTCCCAGCACCATGAACAGGCTGGAGACGATGAAAATCCCCGCCGCAATGAAGGCCAGCACAAAGGCGACGGCGGCGACGAGGACGGCAATGACCCGGGCGGTTGTCAACGGCATGGGTCAACAACGCGCCGCTCGCCGGCGGGTTGCGGCCGTCTCGCATCGGGCCGCAACCATGAGGCCCCTGCGGGATCAGGCGTAGCTGTAGGGGCCGCCCCGCTCCAGCGCCCGCTGATAGGCCGGGCGCGCATGGATCTTCTGCAGGAAGGCCTTCAGCTTCGGCTTGTCGGGGCCGTAGCCGATCCGGCTGCCCGCCGCCTCGACCGGAAAGCTCATCATGATGTCGGCGGCCGAGAAGCTGTCGCCGGCGAACCATTCGGACTTGCCCAGTTCGGCCTCCCAATAGCCGGTGTGGGCCGTGATCTGGGGGTCGATCATATTGGCGTTCATGGCCTTGCTGATGCCCTTGGCCACGCCGCGCGCGAGGAAGGGCACGCGGCCGGGGATGGCGGTGAAGATCAGCTTCAGCAGCAGGGGGGTCATGGCCGAGCCCTCGGCATAGTGCAGCCAGTAGGTCAGCCGCCGCGCCTCGGCTGTGCCCGCCGCCGGTCGCAGGCCGGCGGCCGGATAGGTGTCCAGCAGATATTCGATGATCGCCCCGGTCTCGGCCAGCCTCGCCTCGCCGTCATCCAGCACCGGCGACTTGCCCAGCGGATGGATGGCCTTCAGCGCCGGCGGGGCCAGGCTGGTCCTTGCGTCGCGCTGGTACCGCTTCACCTCATAGGGCAGGCCCATTTCCTCGAGCAGCCACAGGACCCGCTGCGAACGGGAATCATTGAGGTGGTGGACGGTGATCATGGTGCGGCTCCGCTCTGGATGCCGCAGTTAAGGCGGTTGACGCCGCGTCGGTCCAGCGGATTCAGACGGGCCTCACCCCTTGGGCATCAGGGCCTGGGCCGCCACAACCATGGCCTCGACGCCGGTCGTGACCGAGGGCCGGGGCTCGATGCGGAACAGGGGGGAGTGGTGGCCGGGTGCCGTGGCGACGTCTTCCGCGGGCGTGCCGCCGACGCTGAAATAGACACCCTTCACCCCGGTCTCGGGCGTGACGAACCAGGCGAAGTCCTCGGCCCCCATGCCGGTGCGGGGCGTGTCCACCAGACGTTCGGCACCCATGGCGGCACCGATGGCGGTCCGGACGCGCGCGGCGGTGGCAGCGTCATTGATGGTCGGGGGCGTGGTCTCGGTCGGCGAGCGGACCACGGTGGGCAGCCGGTCCTCCGATACGCCCAGCGCCAGGGCGGTGCCGCGCACCACCCGGTCGATGCCGTCCAGCAGGGCCAGCCGGGTCTCGGGATTGTCAGCCCGCACAGTCAGCTGCAGGTCGACCCGGTCGGAGATGATGTTGTGCTTGATGCCGCCGTGGAAGGCCCCGACGGTGACGATCGCGGCCTCCAGCGGATTGATGCTGCGGCTGGGCAGGGTCTGCAGGTTCATGACGATGGCCGAGGCGACGACGATCGGATCGACCCCGAGATGTGGATAGGCACCGTGGGTGCCGACACCGTGGACGGCGATATCGACGCTGTCGGCGCTGGAATAGGCGATGCCGAGCGGCAGCTCGATCAGACCGCTGGCCAGGTCAGCAGAGACATGGAAGGCCAGGGCGATGTCGGGCTTGGGAAAGCGGGTGTAGAGGCCGTCCTGGACCATGGCCCGGGCCCCGAGGAGACGCTCTTCGGCCGGCTGGGCGATCAGGACGAGCGTGCCGGACCAGTCCTGCCGCCGCGCCATCATCTGCCGCGCCGTGCCGATCAGGGCGGTGATGTGCACGTCGTGGCCGCAGGCATGCATGACGGGCTTTTCGATCCCGTCGCTGTCGACCTGACGCGCGGTCGAGGCATTGGCCAGGCCGGAATCCTCGGCCAGCGGCAGGCCGTCCATGTCGGCGCGGATCATGACCGTGGGGCCGTCGCCGTTGCGCAGGACCGCGACCACGCCCGTACCGCCGACGCCGGTGGTCACCTCATAGCCCAGGGCCGTCAGCTGGGCCGCCATGATGCCGGCGGTGCGGACTTCGATACCCGGCAGTTCCGGGTTGCGGTGGAAGTCGTCGAACAGGGCTCCGAGGTTGGCGTCATAGTCGCGCGCAATGGCCTGGCGCAGCTCGACCTCGGTCGCGCCGGTCTGGGCCTGGACCGCCCCGGCCGTGAACAGGGCCAGCACCGCCGTCGTCGCAAGAAGAAGTCGCATTGTTCCGCCCCCGGTTTGAGTCGGAAATACTGGTCCGACGGCGGCGGGCTGGCAATGGTCATGCCGCAGGCCGGCTGTTGAGTTCGGCGGCGGTTTGGCCCTAAGCCCATGCCATGAGCACGCCCGAACCCCGTCTGACCTCCCTCGCCCACGGCGGCGGCTGCGGCTGCAAACTGGCCCCGGCGGTGCTGCGGGACATTCTGAAGGGCATGCCGCTGGCCGGACCCTTTGCAGACCTGATGGTCGGGACCGAGACCAGCGACGATGCGGCGGTCTGGCGGCTGAACGATCAACAGGCACTGGTGGCGACCACGGACTTCTTCATGCCGGTGGTGGACGATCCATTCGACTTCGGCCGCATCGCCGCGACCAATGCCCTGTCCGATGTCTATGCCATGGGGGCGACGCCGATCTTCGCCCTGGCCTTGGTCGGCATGCCGGTGAATGTACTGTCCACCGACACCATCGGCCGCATCCTGCAGGGCGGGGCCTCGGTCTGTGCGGCCGCGGGCATTCCGGTCGCGGGCGGCCATTCGATCGACAGCGTCGAGCCGATCTATGGCCTCGTGGCGCTGGGGCTGGTCCATCCGGACCAGGTGCTGACCAATCGCGGCGCGCGGGCAGGGGATGTGCTGATCCTGACCAAGGCGCTGGGCGTCGGCGTGCTGAGCGCGGCCTTCAAACAGGAGCGGCTGGGGGCGGACGGCTATGCGGCCCTGATCGCCTCGACCACGCGGCTGAACACGCTCGGGGCCAGGCTGGCGGGGCGGGCAGGGGTCCATGCCGTGACCGACGTCACCGGCTTCGGCCTGCTGGGCCATGGGCTTGAGATGGCGCGCGGGGCCGGGCTGACGGTCGAGCTGACCGCCGCCCCGCCCCTGCTGGACGGGGTCGAAGCCCTGGCCCTGGACGGCGTCCGTACCGGTGCCTCGGGTCGCAACTGGGCCAGCTATGGCGAGGGCGTCGACCTGCCGGCAGGACTCGAGGACTGGCGCCGTGACCTGCTGACCGATCCCCAGACCTCGGGCGGCCTGCTGATCGCCGTCGCGGCCGATCAGGCGGAGGCGGTGCTGGCCCTGGCGCAGAGTGAGGGCTTTGCCCGGGCCGCCGTCGTCGGCCGGGTCGTCGACGGCCCGCCGCGCGTCCGCATCGCCGGATGATCCGCCACACCACCGACCTGTCGCCGGCTGCCCGCGACGGCTTTGACGCCATCATCGATGTGCGCAGCCCGGGAGAGTTCGCGCTCGACCACATCCCCGGTGCCATCAACCTGCCGGTCCTCGACGACGCCCAGCGCGCGGCGGTCGGGACCGAATATGTCCAGGGCTCCAAATTCCGCGCCCGTCGCAGCGGCGCCGTCATGGTGGCGCGCAATATCGCGGCCCATCTGGAGGGGGCGCTGGCCGACCGCGGCGGGGGGTTCAAGCCGCTGGTCCATTGCTGGCGGGGCGGCCAGAGGTCGGGGGCCATGGTCACGGTGATGGACCAGATCGGCTGGCCCGTGACGGTGCTGGACGGCGGCTACCAGACCTGGCGGCGACAGGTCACGGCGGGGGTTTATGAGACGCCGCTGCCGCACCGGCTGACCCTGCTGGACGGGCCGACGGGCTCGGGCAAGACGGCGCTGCTGGAGGCGCTTGCGGGCCAGGGTGTGCAGACCCTCGACCTCGAGGCCCTGGCGGCGCACCGGGGCTCGCTGTTCGGGGCCATGCCGGGCGGCCAGCCCTCGCAGAAGGCGTTCGAGAGCCGGCTGCACGATGCCCTGTCGCGGCTCGATCCGGCCCGGCCGGTGGTGGTCGAGGCCGAGAGCAGCAAGATCGGCGCGCGGCTGGTGCCGCCGTCACTGTGGGCCGCCATGGCCGCCGCCCCGGTCATCGAGATCGTCGCCCCGGTCGAGGCCCGGGTCGCCCATACGGTCGCGACCTATGCCGATATCGCCGCCGACCCGGCAGCGCTGGATGTGGCCCTCAGCCGACTGCCGCGACACCATGCCAGGGCGATGATCGCCGAATGGCGGGCGATGGCGGCGCGCGGCGCGCTCAGGGATCTGGCCCGGCAGTTGATCGAGGTCCACTACGACCCGGCCTATCGGCGCACCGGTGCCGACCGGGGCCGGCCGGTGCTGGACCGGCTGGTGCTGGAGGATCTGTCACCGGCCGCACTGGCGATCGCGGCGCAAGGCCTCGCGGCGGGCCTCGACCGGGCGCGCGACCCGGCCTAGCTTCGCCGGATGACCCAGTCCCGCACCGCCGCCCTGTTCTCCTCGCTCAGCATCCGCGTCCTGCTGGCCCTGGCCCTCGGCCTGGCCGCCGGCGCGGCGGCGCAGACGTACGGCATTCCCGGGGGGACCGGCACGGTCGCCCTGATCGAGGGGCTGGGCCAGCTGTGGCTCAACGCCCTGCGCATGACCATCATCCCGCTGGTCTTCGCCCTGCTGGTGACCGGCATCGCCTCCATCGCCGATGCGGCCGCGACCGGGCGGCTGGCGCTGAAGGCGGTGGTGCTCTTTTCCCTGCTGCTGGTCGGGGCGACGGTCTATGGCATCGCCGCGTCCGAGGGGCTGCATGCCCTGTGGCCCATCGACCCCGAGGGCGCGCGTCTGCTGCTGGCCGGAACCTCGGGCGACGAAGTGGTGCGGGAGAATGTCGGCGGCGGCGGTCTGGGCGGCTTTCTGACCGCCCTGGTGCCGCCCAACCCCATCGCCGCCGCGGCCGAGGGTGCCATTCTCGGGGTCGTGGTCTTCGCCATCATCTTCGGCTTTGCCACCACCCGCCTGCCGGACCGGCTGCGCCAGCCCCTGACGGTCTTTTTCGAGGCCGTGGCCGAGACCATGATCGTCATCGTCCACTGGGTGCTGAGGGCCGCGCCGATCGGCGTCTTTGCCCTGTCCCTCGGGGTCGGACTGCACACCGGGCTCGGGGCGGCGGGGGTGCTGGGGCACTATATCGCCCTGGTCTGCCTCAGCCTGATCGGCCTGATCCTGCTGACCTATGTCGTCGCCCTCGCCTTCGGCCGGCTGTCCCTCGGCCGGTTCGCCGTCGCCGTGGCCCCGGCCCAGGTGGTGGCCATCTCGACCCAGTCCTCCCTGGCCTGTCTGCCGGTCATGGTCGAGCGGGCGATCGACCGGCTGGGCGTCTCGCCGGCGACCGCGGGCCTGGTCCTGCCGCTGGCGGTGGCGGTGTTCCGCATCACCTCGACGGTCGCCAACCTGGCCGTCTGCATCTATGTCGCCCACCTTTACGGCATCCCCCTGACGCCCGGCGTGCTGATCGCCGGCGCGGTCACGGCCCTGGCCATCAGCGTCGGCACCGTCGGCCTGCCGGGTCAGGTGTCCTTCTTCGCCTCCATCGCCCCCATCGCCCTGGCCATGGGCCTGCCGCTCGAGGTCCTGCCCCTGCTGCTGGCGGTCGAGGTGGTGCCCGACATCTTCCGCACCATCGGCAATGTCACCGCCGACCTGGCCGTCGCCCGGATCGTCGAGGGGCGGGATGCAGACGGAGAGGCAGAGGCGGCGTCGGGGGTCCAGGGGTGAAAGCAGACCCTGCGAGAGTCCGCTATGGGTGGGAAGCAGTCCTTTGATTTCGTGATCTCGCGCAACAAAAGGCCGGCGGGGGTGATGCCCCCGCCGGCCCAGT